>JBKJHT010000026.1:0-15938 GCA_046598945.1 Burkholderiales bacterium
GCCACGCTCAGGGCCAGGCCTTCACTGAGCCGCAAGCCCAGGCTGTACAGGTTGAAGAAGAACACGCGGTAGCTCAGGATGCGGGTGGCGGCAAACAGGGCCTGGGCCTGCTGCACCGTGACGATGTCCGGCAGCCTGCTGGTCTTGGGTGGGCGGATCAGCCGAGGCATCACCCAGGGCTGGCGCAGCACATGAACAACGTAGAACTTGTAGCCGTACAGGTCGAGCTTGACGGCGCTCCAGGAGTGCGAGGCGACGCGCTGGTGAAAATAGATGGTCAACTGATCCGCACTCAGAGCGTCGATCTGCCAATCAAAATGTTCACCCATGGTGCGGATGGCGCGGGCGTAGGCGTCCACCGTCTTAGGCTGAAGGCCCTGGAATTTGAGGTGTTTGAGATGGCTGGCGTAGCGTTTCTCGAACGCCGCGCTGGCATTGTTCAATGGCATCATGGAAGTGTTCCTTCGATGGGTTGTGCTGCACAATCAGGCCGACAGAATTGACGACATGACCATGCGCATTACATCGTGGGACACCGTGCCAGAGTGGCGCCGCGTAGCGGCTTCGTCCAACCATTCCATCGAGCGGACGTGCCAAAAGCTACGCTTTTGTCTCGCCGCTCATGTCAAACGTTATACATCCCAGGACCCATCTCTATGAGCGGAAGCTGCCCAGTCTGTCGTACGCCCTTGTTGACGCAATCGCCGAATCTCAGCGGAGGAGCTGCAACGTAGTTTTCGTGTCCGCGATGCGGCCGATTTGTACTCACTAACTTGTTGCTCGAGACTCTCCCGCATACCCTAGCGTCTTTACCTGATGCGGCAGCCAAGTTGAGTCATGCTTTACGCCGAGCACAAGAGGTGAACGCTGAGGTTCTCTTTTCGACTGCGACCATTGAGGAAATCCTTCAACGCCCGCTGCCTCGTCCGCAGGAGCAGGCGGACCTCTTGGTTAGGTGGCTGGCACTAAATCTTCCCGGCCCAGGCGAGCTTGTAGACATTTCTCCTGAAACTCACGCAGGTATTGTTGGTGCCAAATCAGAAAGTGGCTTCGCCCTTGTTCTTGATCATCTGTTCGCCGTTGGCTTGCTAACCGGGCATCAGTTGAAGACTTTTAGTGGGCATCGGTTGAAGACTATTAGTGGGCAGGGCAACGCAGAGGCAACCCTTTCATTCCGTGGGTGGTCGTACTACGAGGGTCTCGCGAAGGGAAGCGTCGCGTACCGCAAAGCATTCATGGCAATGAAGTTCGGCGACCCCATTTTGGAGAAAGTCCTAAGCGACGTATTTAAGCCCGCTGCCCGAATGGCCGGCTTTGACTTGTTCAAACTTGATGACGATCCAAAAGCCGGGCTGATTGACGATCGTCTCAGAGTTGAAATACAAAGCTCTGACTTCCTCGTTGCTGACCTTACCCACGACAACCTTGGTGCGTACTGGGAGGCCGGCTATGCGGAAGGGCTCGGAAAGCCTGTTATCTACACATGTGAGCGGAGCAAATTTGAGTCGACCAAGACTCACTTCGACACCAATCATCACCTCACGATTGTCTGGGATGAATTAAGTACTGAACAGGCAGGTGATGCGTTGAAAGCGACTATCCGAGCCACGCTCCCTCAACTGGCCAAGCAAAGTGACGGGGACGTATAACGAGCAAGGTTAGATTGTGCGAAGCCACGATCTGAACCGGTTGTTGGACAAGCCCGGTGTGCGAGATGGCGGTTGTACTGGAAATAGCTTTTGTTCATCCGCCGGCGTGATGAACCGGCGGGGCGCTTGGGGTGCGCGCCAACCCACCGAGGCCAAGCGTCATTGCAACGCTTGCGTGTTGCTCAGTACATTTTCAGCTTCAACGTCGAACTTTGCGGCGATTTTCTGGTTGCCTGGACGAGCGCTCCCCCAAACAGTGCGGCGCCTGTTTTTCAAGCGGCGCGGGGCTACGAGGCTTACCGCATCAATACCCCGGCCCAGGTTGTATCCGGCGCTCGTTCGGGCATGGGTGGAGCGATACGCGTTCGCATAATCTGCATTGAGAGCGTGAGCGTGCAGAATAAATCGTGCGGTGGCTACGGGGGGTTGCTCCGCGTAGCGGCTTCGTCCAACTTTTCGCTGCAGCGGACCCACTACGGCGGGCTTAGCCCACCTCCGTAGGCCGCTGAGCTTTGGCGTTAGACCGCAATCAACGCCACTGCGCGGTCGGGAAATGCCTTCAGCAGCTTCTTGTCCACCGTGACCAGTTTGGTGTCGAGTTTGACCGCCAATGCCACGAACTCGCAGTCGTACGCCGAACAATCACTGTCGCGCACGAGTTCCAACACAGCGGCCGAGTCGACCTCGAACTCGGCGCCGGCGAGTAAATCTTCTGCTTCGCCCTGAAGATCGCACGCTTGCTCAAAAGTAAGCGTCTTCCTGCGCAGGTAGCCAGCCAGAATGTTGCGGAACTCACTGCGCCATAGAACAGGGGCCGTCCAATCACCGTCTTGCCTGAGCAGCGCCTCTGCGGCTTCCGTGTACTCACTCTGGAGGTACAAGTACGCCACCACATTCGAGTCAACAACAATCACGAGCGTCCTTCCCGCTTCATCGCATCAATGTCGCGCACACGAAACTTGTCTTTCGGCAAGACGCCACGCAAGGCCCGAGCACGGGCCAGGCGTTCCGTGGTGGTGAGTTTGCTGGGCACTAGCGCAGCCTCCAAGCAAATAATTGCCTCGCTATTCATGCTTCGGCGGTGCGCCTGTGCAGAAAGCTTGAGCCGGTCGTACACATGGTCCGGAATGTTCTTTAGAGTCAGCGTAGTGGGCATACCTATCTCCAACCAAAGTGCAACCATTATGGTTTCTTCTGCGTGTCGCGTCAACCGATCAGGAGGAGCGATCAGCAGGAGCGCGGGCACATGCGGCCTTGCAACCCGTCGTTCGGGCCGACAGCCCCCGGTACGGGGCCCTTGCAGCATTTACGCGCTAGCGTAAGGCAGCTGACCGCAACTACTCAAACGTACACACGGACGTCTCTCGCCTCGACGAACTTGGACTGATCGAGCGAAGCGACAAAAATACCATCTCGGTTCCATATGACGCGGTCGAAATTCTCCTTCCGTTAGCAAGCGTAGCCCAATGAAGCGAAGCGTATTCAGGGATAACATTCGCACATGTTTAACTATCGCCGTAACCGTATCGCGGGTGGAACATTTTTCTTTACGGTGAATTTACTAGACTGGCGAGAAACACTGCTCGTTGATCACATCGATAGACTTCGACGCATCGTCATCGAGGTAAGAACAAAACGGCCTTTTGTTATTTATGCAATGGTTGTATTGCCCGACCACTGGGATACCGTCTGGACGATGCCGCCGCGCGATTGTGACTACGCGGGACGGCTGCGACTCATCAAGGCTCGGTTCACCAAACAGCTTTTGCGCGAAGGTCTAATTATTTCAAAGGACGATCGCGGTGAATAGTAAGCTATGGCACTCTACACTTTTTGCTTTTCGAGTTTAGTAAGCAACGTTCGAGCGGGTTGAGGCATCGCAGCCATCAGAGTGCGTCGCCAATCGATAACCACATCACGCCCTGCTCCGCAGTGCGCCCCGATTTTTTCTAAACGTCCGGCGCCGACTCCAACCCCGGTAGACAGCGTATTGGTATATTGCTACCATGCAATATATGAAGGCTGTTCTGCTCGCTCGCACCAAGGAAATTCGCGACGACGGCTCGATCGTTGATGTTGTCGTCTGGGAGCTGCCGGAGCCGCTACATCCGAGCACGCATCGCTACAAGTACCGCCTCTATTACGGAGTGAACGGTGTCAGCCGTGTTCGGTATGACAACGAACGCGGCAAAGGTGACCATCGGCACATCGACGAGCAGGAGCACAAGTACTCATTCGTTACGGTTGAGCAGCTTTTAGACGATTTTGAACGTGACATCGCAAACTGGAGCTAAAACATGAAAGCCATCATCGAGGTAGCAAGGAAGGGCTCTGCAGTCCAGGCGGCTAGGCAACAATTAGCGGTTGCGCGCCAGGGCAGAACGCCAGATTTTCGGTTGAGCTTTGAGTCAGCAAGGTCACTTTTTGCGGAACTTACCCCCGCACGGCTCGACCTTCTCGATTCTCTGCGCAAGGTGGGCCCTTGCAGCATTTACGCGCTAGCGAAGGCGGCTGTTCGCAACTACTCGAATGTCCACACGGACGTTTCTCGCCTCGAGGAACTTGGGCTGATCGAGCGAAGCGACGAAAATACAATCTCGGTTCCATATGACGCGGTCGAAATTCTCCTTCCGTTAGCGCGGGTGGCTTGACGCCAGCGCGGAACTTTTCATCGAGCGGACGCGATCTGGCACGCCGATTTCTGTCGCTCACGCCAAACAATAGGCTTCAGGAATACCTGTCTTTCACTGCCAACCTCGGACACATCCACTGACCGGCATCGAGAGAAATCGATGCGTGATGTATGATGCTACGCATCACTTATCGTCGAGGCATCATGTCATGAGAACCACATTGGCAATCGATGACGATGTTCTGGCTGCCGCCAAGCACCTAGCGGCATTGAGGCCAATTCGTCTTAAGCTGTCATTGCGAGTCCCACGCTTCGCTTTGGGATAAACTTTGCGAAGCAATTTAGTTTTTGCACGCAAAATGCGAGATCGCCGCGTCGTGGCCCGAGGACCCCGGTCTTTCGGGCTTCTCGCGATGACAAAATTTGTGCATCGGCGGAAATACGATGCTTAAAGTCTACGGCATGTCTTCATCGGGCAACTGTTACAAAATCAAATTGTTGCTCGAACAGCTCGCGCGTCCCTATGGGTGGGAAGAAATGGACATCATGCAAGGTTCGACGCGCACTGCGGATTTTCTGGCCATGAATCCCAATGGCAAAGTGCCTACGTTAGAAATCGAGCCCGGTGTATTCCTCGCGGAATCGAACGCGATTCTCCATTACATTGCCGAGGGCACGGTCTTCATGCCGACCAATAAACTCGCGCGAGCCCAAGTTTTGCAATGGATGTTCTTCGAGCAACATAGCCACGAGCCTTATATCGCCGTCGCGCGTTTCATTTGCAAATATCTTGCAGCCGATCATCCCCGCCGTGTTGAATTGCCCCGGCTGCATGAGCGTGGCTATCAAGCGCTGAAGGTAATGGAGCAGCATTTGGCTACGCGCGTGTTCTTTGTCGATGAGCATTACTCCATCGCCGATGTCGCGTTATTTGCCTACACCCATGAAGCGCATGTTGGCGGCTTCGATCTCGCGGGCTATCCCACCGTTCGCCTCTGGCTCGAGCGAGTCGCCAGCCAGCCAAAATTTTTCCCACTGAGGCTGCGATGATCGTGCGAACTCCCCTTGTATGGGTATGCGCGGGTTTCAATGTCGCGCAATGCCTTGGACGGGGTGGCCTGCGAAGTGGCCTAGGGCCAGGGACAGAGGCGCATGGATACTGGGTGGGGAGCTGGCCTACGAGGTGGCCTAGGGCCAGGGCCATCTCGGGCCATTGGCTATCCAGGCACTGCCTTGCTACTGAAAAGGTCACAACCCTGCGGTGAAGTGTGAACTCTGCGATCAGAGCGGTGGCGAATTGTTATGGCAGGACGAGCGTTGCCGAGTCGTACTCGTCGACGATCCTGACTATCCGGGATTTTGCCGTGTGATCTGGCAAAGCCATGTGCGCGAGATGACGGATTTATCAAGCGCGGATCGTGCACATTTTATGTCCATAGTCTTCGTTGTGGAAAAAACGCTCCGCGAAATTATGGCGCCGGACAAAATCAATCTCGCGTCACTTGGCAACATGACGCCGCATTTGCATTGGCACGTGATTCCCCGCTTCGTTGACGACAAACATTTTCCCGCGCCAATTTGGGCTACCGCGAAGCGGGAATCTACCTCTAGAATTGCCATGCAGGAACTGCTAGAAAAATTGATAACCTCATTGCAGGTGCGGTTAAATTAAAGCCCTAACCAGCCCTTGTCATCGCGAGGAGCCGAAAGGCGACGCGGCGATCTCGCTGTAAACGCTCCAGAAAAACTAGAGTGCTTCGCTGCGCTTTCCATGAACCCGAATTGACTGGCGGTTTTACAAATGGCTGTTGCCCTCATGGCCCTGGCCCTAGGCCAACCCGTAGGCCACCCCGCAAGCGGGGTGAGGGGACCAAGCTCCCTCTCCCGCTTGTGGGAGGGTTGGGGTGAGGGGGCTTTGGTGTGACACCTCACGCCCCACCCTGTTCATGGCCCGTGTGCAGTATCGGCAGCGCCGACACAGGCAGCTCGCAATGACAAAGTTGGTCGGTTACGGCACTTCGCGAATGGAGAGCTTCTTGTCGTCGAAGGCCAGTCGCTTCGACA
This sequence comes from Burkholderiales bacterium, assembly GCA_046598945.1. GTDB lineage: Bacteria > Pseudomonadota > Gammaproteobacteria > Burkholderiales > JALYOK01 > JALYOK01. Next base: position 6,346 of record JBKJHT010000026.1, read on the forward strand.
TTAACGTCGTCACATCAACGCCGCCCGCGCTATCCACGCGCAGCACCAAATCAATGCCCATGGTGCGCGCCGCATCACGCCATTTCTCGGTGCCGGCGATGAAGATGGGCTTGGACGCCACGTCCGACATCAGGCCCGCCTGCGTTCCCGTTTTAGCAACGATGGATACGGATTGAACGTTTTCCACGGGCATGCCGGTGGCGGGATTGATTATGTGACAAAAACGCTTCCCGTCTTTTTCGAAGTAGCGCTGGTAGTCCCCCGAGGTGCCGATGGCTTCACCGCTGTAGATGTCCAATACGGCGATCGCGGACGGTTTGCGTGGATGCTGGATGCCGATTTTCCACGGCCGGTTACCGCGTTCGCCCAGGGCGATGATGTTGCCGCCGATATTGATCAGCGCGTTTTGCGTGCCTTCTTTTTTCAGGATGTCGACGGCGCGATCGAGCGCGTAACCTTTGGCGTAACCGCCGAGATCGATTTTTACTTCGCGATTGCTGCTGCTGATTTTCGTGCCGTCAATTTTGAGATCCGCCATGCTGGGTTTCGCGTTCACCAGCACTTTAATTTTTTCCGCGTCCGGAATAACGGGCTTGAATTCGTCGCTCTGAAATCCCCACAGTGCAATTAACTTTCCAATGGCCGGATTGAATGCGCCGTTCGATTGCGCGGAAAGTTTCGCCGCCTCCTTCAATAGATCCGCGAGCTCTGACGTAGTCGTGATCGTCTGGCCTTTGGCGATAGCGTCATTCACTTTAGTGAGTTCGCTCGGTTGCCACGCGTGCAATTCCTTATGCAAGCGATCGAACTCGCGCAGCACTTTGCCGATGAGTTCCTGCGCGCGCGCGTCGTTCTCGCCCCAGATCGTGACTTCAACCAACGTGCCGAAGACGTAACTTTGCTGGCGATAGATCGGCTCTTTGGTGCACCCTGCGAGCAGCGTGAATACTACGGCTACCAGCAACCATGCTGAAGAAGCAATAGGGATGCGGGTTCTGGCGAAGCTGCCGAGTAAATTGTTATTCAACTTCATCTACTACGAAGCAATGGGTCATCCCCGCGAAAGCGGGGCTCCATTTCGCATCTGAAAGTCGACATGGATTCCCGCCTCCGCGGGAATGACATCCTGGGATTTGAGATGTTTTTCCTAACAACGAGGCTATTTTGACAACCGCTCCAATGCATCAACCATCAACGCCGCAGAATTGAATCCCGTTTGATCCTCAATCTCGCGCATGCACGTGGGGCTCGTGACATTCACTTCCGTCAGATAATCGCCGATGATATCGAGGCCCACGAGTAACAATCCGTCCGCTTTCAATTTTGGTCCAAGCGCTTCGGCGATTTCGCGATCGCGTTTGGAGATCGGCTGCGCCACGCCGGTGCCGCCGCGCGCCAGATTGCCGCGCGTCTCACCGGCTTTGGGAATACGCGCCAACGCGTAAGGCACAACCTCGCCGTCGATGACGAGCACGCGCTTATCGCCCTTAGCAATTTCAGGAATAAGGCGCTGCGCCATGATCGTACGCGCGCCTTCTTGCATCAAGGTCTCGATAATGGCGTTGAGATTCGGCTCCGTCGGAGAAACACGAAAGATGCCGCTACCGCCCATGCCGTCGAGTGGCTTCAAAATGCAATCGCCGTGCTCGCGAATGAAATCCCGCACTTCGTCCGCATTGCGCGCGACTAGCGTGGGCGTCATGAACTCGGGAAATTTTGCAATCGCGAGTTTTTCGTTGTAATCGCGAATGGCTCGCGGACTATTGACGACCCGTGCACCCTGCTGTTCCGCTAATTCGAGCAAATAGGTGCTGTACACATACTCCATATCAAACGGCGGATCCTTACGCATCAACACCGCATTGAAATCCTTGAGCGGCTGGGCCTTTGACTCGCCGGCTTGATACCAATCGTGAGGGTCATCCTTGAGCATCAGCTCGCGGGCGTAGCCCCTCACCAACCCATCGCGAAGAAACACATCGCCTTGCATCAACGCGTAAACGCCATGGCTACGCTTCGCTGCCTCGCGCATGATGGCGTAGGTCGTGTCTTTGTAAGTCTTGATTTCCTCAAGCGGATCGAGGATGACGGCGAGCTTCATGCCACCGCTTCGACTTCAACTTCGGCTTCGACTTCGAGTTCGTATGCCGCCGCCAGCATCGCCAAGCGCGCAATCACGCCGTAGGTGTAAAACCGATTCGGCGGATCGCCGGGGCGGCCAGTGCAATCGGGGGTGTGGCAATCGGTCTCGAAGGCCAGCGGCTCGAAGTGCGAGCCGGGCGCGTTGAGATTTTCGTCTTGGCCGCGGCCGGTGTGAACGCGATAAAAACCACCGACGACGAAGTGATCGATCATGTAGATCACCGGCTCGGCGACGCCGTCGTTCAGCGTTTCAAATGTATACACCCCTTCTTGAATCAACACTTCGTTGACTTCGAGGCCTTCTTTCACCACCGCCATTTTGTTGCGCTGTTTGCGGTTCAAGTTGCGCACATCGTCGACGTTTTTCACCGTCATAATGCCCATGCCGTAAGTGCCGGCATCGGCTTTGACGATGATGAACGGCTCGTGCGGAATGTCGTACTGCTTATATTTTTCTTTGATCTGTTTCAGGATCTCTTCGACGTAGGTCGCCAGGCAATCCTCGCCTTGCTTATCGGCGAAATTGATCTTGCCGCAGCGCGCGAAATAAGGGTTGATGAACCACGGATCGATATTGATCAAGTTCGCGAACTCGCCAGCGACACGATCGTAAGCGGTGAAATGCTGCGACTTGCGCCGCGTGGTCCAGCCCGCGTGTAGCGGCGGCACTAGGACTTGCTCAATGTTTTTGAAAATATCCGGCGCGCCGCCGGAGAGATCGTTGTTGAGTAACACCGCACAAGGATTGAAATCGTCCACCATTACGCGATTGCCGACGCGTTTAATCGGTTCGAGCAATAATTTTTCGCCATTCGGCAAATCGAGTTCCGTCGGCGAGGTGACTTCGGGAATCAGCGAACCGATGCGCACAGCCAGTCCCGCGCGCTGAAGAATATTCTTTAACGCCGCTACGTTCTGCAAATAAAACTGATTGCGCGTGTGGTTTTCCGGCACCAGCAAAAAGCGCTGGGCGTCGGGACAGACTCGCTCCACCGCCGTCATGGCCGCTTGGACGGCCAGCGGCATGAAGGCCGGATTCAGATTATTGAAGCCGGCGGGAAATAAATTTGTATCGACCGGCGCGAGTTTGAAACCGCTGTTGCGCAAATCCACCGACGAATAAAATGGCGCGGTATGCTCGATGAACTGCAAGCGAAACCAACGCTCGATGGCAGGCATCGAGTCGAGTATGTGTTTTTCCAGTTCGGCGAGCGGGCCAGTGAGGGCGGTAGTTAGGTGTGGAACCATGGTTTTCACGTTGTGGTGTGATGCATTGTAACTGGAAGTTTTGGTTTCAGACACGCCGCTCCCTCACCCCTTCTCCCTCGGGGAGAGGGATAAAGGGTGAGGGGCGACGACAAATGGCGCGATGGTCGTCAATTGTTTGCCGTCGAATTTAAGTTGAAGTCGATTCAGCGTTTTTCAAGCTCTAATTAAGGCGAGCCACGACGAGCGTCGCGCTTGCCTCCGGGCATAATATGCCCTGCGAGGTAATATCCACGCGCCTCTTCAGGCATGCCAAAGCAACCCTATTCCCTTGGAAACTAATTCGTACTAAAATAGTCCTAATTGAAGGAGATTTCCATGCTACGCATGAGCAAGCTGACAGATTACGGCACGGTGGTAATGACTTATCTGGCGCGCAACCCGAATGGCATTCACACCGCCAACGAGATTGCGGACGAGGTGGCGGTTGCGTTGCCGACGACCAGCAAATTACTAAAACTGTTGGCGCGGGCCGGCTTGGTTACATCGACGCGCGGCACCCACGGCGGTTATTTTTTAGCGCGTCCGGCGAGCGAAATTTCTATCGCCGAAGTGATCGCCGCGTTGGAAGGGCCGATCGGCTTGACGGAATGCGCCAGCGTCCCCGGCGCCTGCGAACAGGAAAGCGGCTGCACGGTACGCGGCAATTGGCAGCGCATCAATAAAGTCGTCGTGGGCGCGTTACAGCATGTGAGCCTGGCGGAAATGGTCGCGCCGATTTTCCCGGTGGATGTGAGCCGGCTCAAAACCAACAGCACGCGCCGCGCGGCGGCGTTAACGGAGTAAAACTTATGGCCGGCATGCAAGAACTCGATGTCCTGATGGCTCAGGAATACAAGCACGGTTTCACCAGCGATATTGACGCCGACGCGATTCCCAAGGGACTCAGCGAGGCGGTAATTCGCGTGATTTCCGCCAAGAAAGAGGAGCCGGAGTGGCTGCTCGAATGGCGCTTGAAAGCCTATCGCCATTGGCTCACGCTGACGCCACCGACCTGGCCCCACGTGCACTATCCGGCGATCGATTTCCAGGAAATCGTTTATTATTCCGCGCCGAAATCGCAGAAGGACGGTCCGAAAAGTTTAGACGATGTCGATCCGGAATTGCTCAAGACTTATGAAAAACTTGGCATTCCGCTGCAAGAGCGCGCGATCCTCGCGGGCGTTGCCGTGGACGCGGTGTTCGACAGCGTGTCGGTTGCAACCACGTTCAAAAGTAAACTCGCCGAGAAAGGCATCATCTTCGGTTCCTTTTCCGAAGCCGTGAAAACCCATCCCGAGTTGGTCAAGCAATACCTCGGCACCGTCGTGCCGTATCAAGATAATTTTTACGCGGCGCTGAATTCCGCCGTGTTCAGCGATGGTTCGTTTTGCTACATCCCGGCCGGTGTGCGCTGCCCGATGGAGCTGTCGACTTATTTTCGCATTAACGCAAAGAACACCGGTCAGTTTGAGCGCACCTTAATCATCGCTGACAAAGGTGCCTACGTAAGCTATCTGGAAGGCTGCACTGCGCCGATGCGCGACGAAAACCAATTGCACGCCGCCGTCGTGGAATTGGCGGCGCTGGACGACGCGCAGATCAAATATTCAACCGTGCAAAATTGGTATCCCGGCGACAAAGAAGGCAAGGGCGGTATTTACAATTTCGTTACCAAGCGCGGCGATTGCCGTGGGCCGAACTCGAAAATTTCTTGGACGCAGGTGGAAACCGGCTCGGCGATCACGTGGAAATATCCGAGCGTGATTTTGCGCGGCGATTCCTCCGTCGGCGAATTTTATTCGGTTGCGTTGACCAATAATTATCAGCAAGCCGACACCGGCACCAAGATGATTCACATCGGCAAAAATACCAAGAGCACGATCATCTCCAAAGGCATATCCGCAGGCCATGGCAGCAACGCCTATCGCGGCCTGGTACGCGTGGCGAAAAGCGCGGCGGGCGCGCGCAACTACACGCAATGCGATTCGCTATTAATGGGCGATAAATGCGCCGCACATACTTTCCCGTACATCGAAGTGAAAAATCCCACGGCGCAAGTGGAACACGAAGCTTCCACGTCGCGCGTCAGTGAAGACCAATTGTTCTACTGCATGCAGCGCGGCATTTCCCAAGAAGACGCCGTGTCGCTGATCGTCAATGGTTTCTGCAAACAAGTGTTCGATACATTGCCGATGGAATTTGCGGTGGAAGCGCGCAATCTGTTGGGTGTCAGCTTAGAAGGTAGCGTCGGTTAATAACGATAAGGGAAATCATGAAAAAAAGATTCCCAATTGTTGTTGCGCTCGCCGTGTTGGCATTCAGCGCGACTGCGGCTGACATCTATAAGTGGGTTGATGCCAATGGCAAAGTGCATTACTCCAACACGCCGCCACCCGACGTCAAGGGAACAAAGGTGAAGGTGGAAGACCCAGCGCCGCCTTCTGGCCCCTCGACACCCGCGCCTACCGCGGAATTTTGGAAACAAAAGGATGACGCGTTTCGCCAGCGACAAGAAGAAAAACACAAAGTCGAGAAAGAAACTTCGGATAAAGTCGCGACCGACGAAGCTGATAAGCGCAAAAAAGCCTGCGAGTTTTATCGCAAAGACTTAGAGCAAGTCCTCGGCACCAGGGAGCGCGTGGCCCGCAGTGCGGATGGCGGCGAAATTATTATCGACCCGAAGGCCGAACCACTCAACAACAAGCAGCGGGCTCGCGTCATCGGCGAACTTAACGAATCCATCGGAAAGAACTGTAACTGAACATGCTAACCATAAAAAATCTGCACGCCAAAGTCGACAACAAAGAAATCCTGCGCGGGATTAATCTGACGATTAATCCTGGCGAAGTCCACGCCATCATGGGGCCGAATGGCTCAGGTAAATCCACCCTGGCCAACGTCTTGGCGGGGCGCGACAGCTACGTGGTTACCGCCGGCGAAGTCACTTATCTTGGCAAAGACCTGCTCACCATGGCGACAGAAGAGCGGGCGCGCGAAGGCATTTTTCTCGCGTTCCAATATCCGGTGGAAATTCCCGGCGTGTCGAACATCAATTTGCTCAAAGCTGCGCTAAACGCTATTCGCCGGCATCGCGGCGAATCGGATCTGGACGCCATGGATTTTCTAAAAATGGTGAAAGGGAAAATGAAGATGATGCAAATAGATCAAAGCTTCATTTCCCGCGCGGTGAACGAGGGCTTTTCCGGTGGCGAGAAAAAACGCAACGAAGTGCTGCAGATGTCGGTGTTGGAACCCAAGCTTGCGATTCTGGATGAAACCGATTCCGGTTTGGATATCGATGCGCTGAAAGTCGTGTCGGCCGGCGTCAACGCCAATCGCACGGCGGAACGTTCGATGTTGGTCGTGACCCATTATCAACGCTTGCTCGATTACATCGTGCCGGATTTCGTCCACGTGTTGGCCCATGGCCGCATTGTCAAATCCGGCGGCAAAGAGTTGGCGCTGGAGCTCGAAGCCAAGGGATACGGCTGGATCGAGAAAGAATTGAAGGCCCAGGCAGCATGAGCGTGACCTCCGTTTTCAATGCGCGCGAGCATTATCTCGGCGTATTCCGCGAACAATCGGCGCAATTGGCCGGCGCAAATTGGCCGTGGCTCAAAAATTCGCGCGTGCGTGCGATTGAGCAATTCGCGGAACTCGGCTTTCCGACGACCAAGCACGAAAACTGGAAATATACCTCGCTCGCGAGCCTGGATAGGCGCGGCTTCCAGCTTAGTACACCTGGTGAGCCGCATCCAGACTGCGTCGCAGCCATTGTCAATTTAAAACTCGATAGCGATGCGCATCTACTGGTGTTCATCAACGGTCATTTTTCCGCGCCACTTTCTACACGGAAAGACCTACCTGAATCGGCAGTTCTTTCGGATGTTAATTCCGCACTTGAAAAGCATCCGGAAAAACTCGAACGTTTTTTCGCCGAAACGAAATTCGCAACCGGCGTGGGCGCCTTGAACGGCGCGCTGTTCGCCGATGGCTACGTGTTGATCGTGCCGGAGCGCACGGAAGTCGAAGCGGCGATTCATGTGCTGTTTTTGCAAACTGCGGGCGATACGATTGCCAACGTGAAAAATGTCATCGTCGCGGAAGCGGGTTCCCGAGCACGGGTCATCGAACATTTCGCTACCCTCGGCGACTTTGCCTACTTCAACAACACCAGCACCGAAATCAACGCGGCACGGGATTCGCGCATTGAGCATTTGAAGCTGCAACAGGAAAGCGCCGCGGCGAGCCATATCGCCGATATTCGCGCGACCCAAGCGCAAGCGAGTGAGTTCGCGTCGTATTCTTTCGCGCTCGGCGGCGCTCTGTCGCGTAACGACATTGCCACCTATTTCGATGGCGAGCACGCCAATTGTGTGATGAACGGCTTGTATCTGACGCAGGGTAAACAAGTGGTCGATCACCACACTCGCGTCGATCACGCTAGGCCGCGTTGCGTCAGCCGCGAGTTCTACAAAGGTATTTTGGACGGCGCCTCGCGCGCGATTTTCAACGGCAAGGTGATTGTTCATAAAGATGCGCAGCAGACCGACGCCTCGCAGAGCAATCGCAATTTGTTACTGTCGGACAACGCCGAAGTGGACACCAAACCGGAGTTGGAAATTTATGCCGACGATGTCAAATGCGCCCATGGCGCGACGGTCGGCCAACTCGACATGAATCAACTTTTTTATCTGCGCTCGCGCGGCATCGACGAAGCGGCAGCGCGCACATTGCTAATCTTCGCGTTCGCGGAAGATTTGGTCAGCGGCTTGACCTACGTACCGCTGCGCCAGCGCCTGGAACACATACTCATGAGCCGCTTGCCGGACGCCGATTTGCTAAAGGAATTTCTGTGACCGCCGCCATCGCTACGAAACCCGAAACGAGCACGGGCTACGATGTCGCCCGCGTGCGCAAGGATTTTCCGATCCTGAAAGAATTGATTCACGGCAAGCCGCTGGTTTATCTCGACAACGCCGCGACATCGCAAAAACCGTTGCAGGTGATCAACGCTGAGCGCGATTACTACACGCATCTGAACGCGAACATTCATCGTGGTGTGCACGACTTAAGCCAGCGCGCGACGGACGCCTTCGAAGGCGCGCGCGGTAAAGCGCGGCAGTTCGTTAACGCGCGCAAGAACGAAGAAGTCATTTTTGTGCGCGGAGCGACGGAGGCGATCAACCTAGTCGCCGCGAGCTACGGCCGCACCAATCTCAAAGTCGGAGATGAAATCATCGTTTCGGAAATGGAGCATCACTCCAATATCGTGCCGTGGCAAATGGCCTGCGACGCGACCGGCGCGGTGCTGCGCGTGATTCCGATCAGCGACAACGGCGAGCTGGAGATGGACGCCTATGCCAAGCTGCTGAACGAGCGCAGCAAGATCGTTGCTATTACCCATGTTGCCAATGCGCTGGGCTCGATCACGCCGATTAAGAAAATTACCCAAATGGCGCACGCTGCCGGCGCGGTGGTATTGGTCGACGGCGCGCAAGCGGCGCCACACATAAAGATCGACGTGCAAGACATCGGCTGCGATTTTTACGCGCTGTCGGGCCACAAGATTTACGGTCCGACCGGCATCGGCATCTTGTACGGCAAAGAAGCATTGCTCGAATCGATGCCACCCTACCAAGGCGGCGGCGACATGATTCGCACCGTGAGTTTCAAGAAAACAACGTATAACGCCTTGCCCTATAAATTTGAAGCGGGCACGCCGTTCATCGCCGGCGGCATTGGTCTCGGTGCGGCGATCGATTACATCAATAACCTCGGACTTGATAATATTGCGCGCCACGAATACGATTTGCTTGAGTATGCGACGACGCATGCGCGCGACATTCCCGAGTTGAAAATCATCGGCACGGCACGAGAAAAAGCCAGCGTGTTCTCATTCACGCTGGGCCGGATTCATCCCCACGATATCGGCACGATTCTCGATCACGAAGGCATCGCCATTCGCACCGGCCACCATTGCGCCATGCCGGTGATGGAGCGCCTCGGCATTCCCGCCACGGCGCGTGCGTCGTTCGGACTATATAACACCCGCGCTGAAGTCGATGCGTTGTTCGCCGGGATTCGCAAAGTCCTGAAAGTGTTTGCCTGATGTCCGACCTATCCGATCTCTATCAGGAAGTCATCTTCGACCACAACAAGCGGCCGCGCAATTTTGGCCGGCTGTTCGAGCCGAATCGTTT
>JBKJHT010000047.1:0-4580 GCA_046598945.1 Burkholderiales bacterium
ACGCCGCCATCCACAGCGAGGCACTGCCCGGTAATCTGTTGCGAGGCATCCGATGCGAACAACACGCAGGCGCCTTTTAAATCTTCCGGCCCACCGACGCGGCCGAGCGGCACGCCCTTGGTCAATCCTTCTTGCCCCAATATTTCGAAAATACCTTTAGTCATTTTTGACGGAAAAAATCCCGGGCAAATAGCGTTAACGGTGATGTTGTATTGTCCCCATTCCGCCGCGAGCGCGCGCGTCATATTAACGAGGCCACCCTTGCTGGCATTGTAGGCGATGGTTCGCAACGTATCGGGCATCGAGCCTTTCATGCCGGCGATGGAGGCGATATTGATGATGCGGCCGTATTTATTTGGAATCATGCTGTGTTTGCCCGTGGCTTGGCTGACCAAAAATACCGACGTGAGATTGAGGTTCATCACCTTGTTCCACGCATCGAGCGGATGGTCTTCGGCGGGCGCGCCCCACGTCGTGCCGGCGTTATTGACCAGGATGTCGATCTTGCCCCAGCGCTTGATGACGTCGAGAACCGTTGGCTCGGCTACGCTCGGATCTTGCAAATCCGTCACCAGCGGGTAGGCCTCAATGCCCATGCCGGAAAGATGCGCGACCGCTTCGTCGAGCTCGTTTTTCTTGCGTGCGGTGATGGCGATTTTCGCGCCCAGCTCGCCGAGGCCTTCGGCCATTTGTAGCCCGAGTCCGCGCGAGCCGCCGGTAACGAGCGCAATTTTCCCAGTTAAGTCGAATAATTTTTTGATGCTCATGGAAGACGATTCCTAAGTTAATCGTTCGTTACTTGATTTCAATTTGTACGACTTCAAGAACTTTATCGCCGAAGTTGCCGATGAAACGCTCCAGTTTCCCCGGTGCGAAAAAATAATCGCCCGGATCATAGTCAGTCAGGCGACGCTCGCGCGGGAAATTGAACACGGCCTTGCTCGCTTGCACAATCACGAACAATGCGGGGCGTGTCAGTGTGTGCTCGGGCGTTTTTGCGCCGGGGCTAAGTGTTAGGCGCGATACACGAACGCGATCGTTGTCGAGCAGAGGTACGAATTCCTTTGGTAACTTTGTGATTGCCACGTCGGATTGCACCAATGGCTGTCTTAGCTCGACATCGAGCACGCGGAAATCAGTTTTGCCTAAATTGCTGACGCGATGGGTAAGTGGCGCCGTCGAGTGAGGGCGATACCATGTGTCGCCGGGTTTGAATGGCGGACGTGTTTGTATTGGCTTGCCCAATTCTTCTGATTGCGTTTCGGCGCCGTCGATGCAGACGAACGCGCTGTCGAAACTATGGGTGTGAAACTGTGAAACATCGTTGACGGGAATACGCGTGTCGAAAATTCGCACGAGGTCGTTTTCGAATACGAGCTTGTGGCGCGGCTCTTTCTCGATGGGCACCGGCGCGTCTTGTGCGAACAATTGCATTGACGCAAACAAGAGCAGGAAAATGGCAAATCGAACTGTGCATTTCATGAGGTAAAGACCTTATCGTAGGTAGTTTTAAAATTCAGAAACGGAACAACACCTTCGCGTCATTGCGAGGAGCGCTTTTGCGACGAAGCAATCTCACTTTTCAAAGCCGAAAAATTTAGATTGCTTCGTCGCAAAAGCGCTCCTCGCAATGACAAATTTTAAGGTTTACCACGCTGAATAACGTATTGCCAGAACCCGCTCCCTGTTTGCCTCTCCGCTGTGCATGCTCGAAGAGGCAATAGGGAAGCGGCTTTCAGCCTATCGATAATATCAATGCACGACTTCAAATAAACCTGCCGCGCCCATGCCACCACCGACGCACATCGTCACCACCACATATTTCACACCGCGGCGACGGCCTTCGATCAGCGCGTGGCCGGTCATGCGTGCGCCGCTCATGCCGTAGGGATGGCCGATCGCGACGGAGCCACCATCGACGTTGAGGCGATCATTGGGAATGCCTAAATGATCGCGGCAATAAATTACTTGCACGGCAAAGGCTTCGTTTAATTCCCACAGGCCGATGTCATCCATCTTCAAATCGAAGCGCTCGAGCAAGCGCGGTACGGCGAAGATTGGGCCGATGCCCATTTCGTCCGGCTCGCAGCCGGCGACTTCGAAACCGCGGAATATGCCAAGTGGTTTAATGCCGCGTTTTTCTGCGAGTGCGCCGTTCATCACCACGCAAGCCGACGCACCGTCGGATAATTGGCTGGCATTGCCGGCCGTGATGTGGCCACTCTCGCCGATCACGGGTTTGAGATTGGCGAGGCCGTCCGCAGTGGTTTCCGGGCGATTGCCTTCGTCTTTTTCCAAGGTAATCTCGACCATGGTGGATTGGCCAGTTTCTTTGTCGATCAATTGTTTGTAGGTGTGCAGTGGCACGATTTCGTCTTTAAAGCGGCCCGCGGCTTGTGCCGCCGCAGTACGCTGCTGGCTTTGCAGGCCATATTCGTCTTGGCGCTGGCGCGAAATCTTGTAACGCTCCGAGACGACTTCCGCTGTCTCGATCATCGAGTAATACAATTGCGGCTTGTGGCGCTTGATCCACTCTTCGTGCGCATGCCAATTGTTCTGGTGATCGTTCTGCACCATGCTGACGGATTCCAGTCCGCCTGCGACCATGATTGGCACGCGGTCAACAATCACGCGATGGGCCGCCATGGCAATGGCTTGCAGGCCCGAGCTACAGAAGCGGTTGATGGTGACGGCGGAGGTGGTGACCGGCAGGCCGGCGCGAATCGCCGCTTGGCGCGCAATGTTGTAGCCGGTGGCGCCTTCCGGGTTAGCGCAGCCGATGATGACATCTTCGATTTCTTGCGGTTCGACACCGGCGCGCTCGACGGCATGTTTGATGACATGGCCACCGAGCTTGGCGCCGTGGGTCAGGTTAAAGGCGCCACGATAGGCTTTACCGATCGGTGTGCGGGCGGTGGATACAATCACTGCGTCAGTCATTTCTAGTCCTCCTCGTTGTCTTGGCATGGTTGGCCCATGCGATTTATATGTTCCCCGAACGTAATATTATTCCCGTCAGGGGGCGCTTCACAAGCGTAATATTTTCGCGCGAATTATTTTTCATTCGCTGATTGGTAGATCGTGTTTTTCGGCTTCGCAAAGAGGCGCTGCAGCATCGGCTCGAAGAATTCCAATGGCAAGGTTTCACCCTTGGGATCGAATGCCGGCCCGTCGTATTTCTCGCAGAACTCGGCGGTCATTTCAAAGCAGGGATGGCCACGAAATTGCTCGCGCATATTGCGATCCAAGCCGAGATAATGAAAAAAGAAATAACCTTGGAACATACCGTGTTTTTCCACCATCCAGAAATTCTCGGCGGAGACGAAGGGCTTCAGAATCGATGCGCCGACGTCGGCATGATTGAAGCTGCCGAGGGTGTCACCGATGTCATGGAGCAGCGCGCAGACAACGTATTCTTCGTTCTCACCGCCGCGATGGGCGCGGGTCGCGGTTTGCAGAGAATGGGTCATGCGATCGACCGCGAAACCACCGTAGTCTCCCGAAAGGAGCTTAAGGTGAGTCAGTATCCGATCCGGTAGCGCGTTAGCGTAGGGAACATATTCCTCGGCGATCAATTTCCATTCTGCCTCGGTGCTGTGTTCCATGTTGGTAAATGTTGCGCGTATTGCTTGTTCGTCGTGTGATCCCATGGCATTTCTCCTCATAAGATGAACTCGTTCCCCCCGAAGGGGAGGGACGTAAATGCAACCGTTAGCGATTAAAAGTTTTTCCCTCGTCAGCCAATTTCTTCAACAACGGCGCAACTTTCCAGAAATGCCCGTTACGGCCTTTCTCAAATCGCGCCATCGTCTCGACCACTTTCTTCAGCCCGACAGTGTCGGCGTAAAACATCGGCCCACCGCGATAGAGTGGGAAGCCGTAGCCTGTCAGATAAACCATGTCGATGTCGCTGGCGCGCAATGCGATACCTTCATCGAGGATTTGTGCGCCGACATTCACGAGCCCGTAAATACAGCGCGCGATGATTTCCTCATCGCTGATTTCGCGGCGGGTGACGTTATGCTCTTTCGAATAATTGACGATGAGTTTGTCGATAATGGGATCGGGAACCGGCTTGCGATTACCCGCTTCGTAGATGTAAAAACCCGAGCCGGTTTTCTGGCCGAAGCGGCCCAGTTCGCAAATGCGATCGCCGATGGCGGAAAATTGTTCGCCCGTTTCGGCTTTCTTGCGTTCGCGAATCGCCCAGCCGATGTCCAGGCCGGCGAGATCGCTCATGGCAAACGGCCCCATGGCCATGCCCCATTTTTGTAGTGCGCCGTCGACTTGCTGCGGCAACGCGCCTTCTTCCAATAAGAACGTCGCCTGGCGGATGTATTCTTCCACCATGCGGTTACCGATGAAGCCGTCGCACACGCCCGACACCACGCCGACTTTGCGCATTTGTTTTGCCAGTTTCATGGTCGTGGCGAGAACCGAATTCGACGTCTTTTTACCGCGCACAATTTCCAGCAAACGCATAACGTTGGCGGGCGAAAAGAAGTGAGTGCCGATCACGCTTTCCGGTCGTTTTGTTACGGCTGCGATGGCGTCGACATCGAGCGTCGAGGTGTTGCTCG
>JBKJHT010000150.1:0-5160 GCA_046598945.1 Burkholderiales bacterium
ATGATCTGCATGGACTCGCTGCGCCTGGTCATAGTAAATCTCCGAAATAAACCGGTTGCCAACCGCATCCTTGGTGAATTGCACAATGATCGGAATAGTGAGTGTGAGATATGCCGTGATCTCCTGTTTGGACATTGGCGTCCCCGCGCGCATGATCATCAGCGCCATGCGTTCCAATGCGAATTCAGGGCTGTCGGCGTGAACGGTTGTGAGTGAACCGGGATGGCCCGAATTAATCGCTTCCAGATAAGTGAACGCTTCGACGCCGCGCAATTCACCCATGATGATGCGGTTGGGACGCAGACGCAGGCACGCTTCGAGCAAATCTTGCGGCGTAACCTTGGCTTGACCTTGGGCACCGCGCGATGCCAATAGGTGCAGCGCGTTTGGCTGCTTTAGTTTTACTTCACGGGTGTCTTCTATGGTAATGATGCGTTCGCGCTGGTCGATCACTTTGAGCGCCGCGTTTAGAAATGTCGTCTTGCCGGTATCGATTTTGCCAAATCCATGGGAGCAACTATTCGGCGCAGGTTTACCCATCACCCGAATTTTACCGATGGCTCGGCACTATTAAGAAATCGAAGGGGCTATATATGTAAGCACACCCGTAACGTCGACGTTATCATTCACACGACATTGGAAATAAAGCCACACTAGGACCGTAACTCCCACGATTGTCATACAGCGGTGTAACTCCATCCTTGTCAACAAGTTTCGACGCGGTAGACCACGTTGCGCAATTTCTTTCGCATTGAGCTCTACAGGTCGAGTAGTCACCGCTTCCGGACGATCCTGCTAGACCCCGCAAGAAAATTCCCAACAAAATCAGGTCACCCAAACTAGGACCTAGCGACGACGCCGAGGCTCGTTATTCAAGTTGTCGTGTCGGCGTGTAAGGGCGTTTGGCGGTGGCTGAAATGGTGAAAACCGTATTAGCGGGTGTGGGCGGAAATTTTACTTCCTCACTTTTGCCGCTATTGAAAATCAATTCGAGCCTGGAACCTTTGATTCACTGAGCCCATGGCATGGCGGCGTCAATTATCGATCTTCATTTATATACAGTTATCACGCCAGCTCGCCCAAGCGCACCGCCTCGGCGTGGTAGCATTCGGTATGGTCATCTGCATGCGATTGAAGGCACTGAATTCCTGTATCCGCGCAGAGGCGAATTCCAGTTCCCATCAATAGGGCCCCGTTGAACGAACAATATGAGGTTGTTGAATGTTGTTGCATAGAGCGCAAGCGGCATGACCTACTGTATCGGTGTATTGCTCGACAAGGGCATGATTTTTGCGTCGGATTCACGCACAAATGCCGGCGTAGATAACTTCGCTAAATTCTGCAAGATGACCGTGTTTGACCGCAGCGGTGACCGGGTCATTGTTTTGTTGAGTTCTGGAAACCTCGCTGGAACGCAGGCTGTGATCAGCGTGCTGAACAAGCGTTGTGCGGCCAACGACGGAACCCCCAACCTGCGGAATGCGCAGACAATGTTTGATGCTGCAATGCTGGTCTCTGATGCGATGCGCGATATCGAGCGGCGCGACGGCGAGTACATGCAGGAAAACGAAATTGGCTTTAATGCTTCGTTTATCGTCGGCGGGCAAATCAAGGGAGAGCCGTTACGGCTGTTCCGCATTTATGCCGAGGGTAATTTCATCGAAGCGGGTGCCGACACACCCTATTTTCAGACGGGTGAAACCAAATATGGCAAGCCGATTATCGACCGCGTGCTGACCGGTTGCACAGCGCTTGCGGATGCCATCAAGTGCGTCCTGGTTTCATTCGATTCGACCATGCGCAGTAATCTTTCGGTAGGCATGCCCATTGACCTGATCTGCTACGAGCTCGATAGTTTCAACGTAACGCTGCGACGCCGGTTCGACGAGGGTGACGCGTATTTCACCGCACTTAGCCATGAATGGCGCGAAGGTTCCCGGCAAGTTTTTCGTCAATTGCCCGAACTGCGCTGGTAACCGGCCACGATAATCGATAAATTTCTCATTACCTGCGAACACGGCGGTAACCGCATTCCTGGGCGCTGGCAACGGCTATTTCGGGGACAGCAGGCGCTGCTGGATTCCCACCGTGGTTACGATCCCGGCGCGCTGGTTATGGCGAAGGCGCTGGCCGATGCGTTCGGGGCACCGCTGGTGGCATCGACCGTGAGCCGGCTGTTGGTGGATCTCAATCGCTCGATAGGGAACCCGCAGGTTTTCTCTGCCACGACACGTGGCGTGCCAGTGGTAGATCGCATCGCAATTGCCGAACAATACTATCGGCCGTATCGCGCCGACGTTGACCGCATTGTCAGCCAGGCCGTTTTGCAAGGGCATCGGGTTATCCATGTAGCGTCACACAGCTTCACGCCGCGATTGAATGGTAAGAAAAGAAATGCCGATGTGGGCCTGCTTTATCACCCCGGCATCCGCAGTGAGGCCGCGTTGTGCGCTCGCTGGAAGGCATTGATCGCAGCCGGTGCTCCGCATATCCGGGTGAGACGCAATTACCCTTATGCCGGAAAAGGGGACGGGTTGAGTTCGCACTTGCGTCTGTGCTTTCCGCCCGCTGCCTATGTCGGCATTGAGCTGGAAATCAACCAGAGCATTGTGTTTGCCGCAGGCCGCCGCTGGACGGCGTTGCGTGCCGTGGTGATTGATGCGTTGCGCACAGCCTGTGCCGCGTGAACCAGCCCAAACGCCTTTACCCATCACGACTTTACCCCTAAACAGCAGAGACCCACGATGAAAATTCGCGTTGGCTTTGAAATGACGTACGACTGTCCGCAACCCACGCCGATGATATTCAATCTCAACGTCCACTTCACGCGTGTATCTGATCTGCTGAGCCGTGACGACCTGGTGGTTGACCCACCGGTTCCGATGGGCGCATATCGCGACAGCTTTGGCAACTGGTGCACCCGCATCGTCGCGCCCAAAGGCCTCACGCGCGTGCGCGCCGACGCGCTGGTAAACGACAGCGGTCTTCCTGATGTGATTGTTCCTCAGGCTCAACAAATCCCCGTGCAGGACCTGCCTGAGGAAACGCTGCTTTTCCTGCTCGGCAGCCGGTATTGCGAAACCGACCGGCTGTCTGAGACGGCGTGGAATCTTTTTGGACAGGCTCCCATGGGTTGGGGCCGTGTGCAGGCAGTATGCGACTTTGTGCACCGGCATATCGTGTTCGGTTATGAACACGCCCGCATGACGCGAACCGCGCTGGAGGCATATCACGACCGCACCGGCGTTTGCCGCGACTATGCGCACCTTGCGATCGCCTTTTGTCGCTGTATGAATATCCCCGCCCGCTATTGCACGGGCTATCTCGGCGACATCGGCATGCCGCCGCCGTACGGCACCATGGATTTTGCGGCGTGGTTCGAGGTCTACCTAGGCGGACATTGGCATACCTTCGACGCGCGGAATAACATGCCGCGAATCGGCCGGGTGTTGATCGCCCGTGGTCGTGATGCGTCCGACGTAGCGATCAGCAGCACGTTTGGCCCCAATACATTGACCCAATTCCGGGTGTGGACCGACGAGGTACTTAAGGGTTGAGTGGTTCTTGCCGATCTGCGCTTAGGACTTCTAAGCTATCCTACAAGCGTTGGCGCTACCAAACTCCCACATACTCAGGGGCCAGGCTTGCATAGATTGAGTCCCGGGCGAGTCATTCTTCGCTGCACTTTCGATTGCGCCCCCTTCGCAATTCAACTGAACTGCTCGAAAGCGGTCGTTCGCTTACTACAGCTTTGGGTCGTTCGCAACGTCGCCCCACAAAACACCAGGCGTCGAACAGTTATAAGGGCATCGAATACTTTATTGGGGTGGCTAATCTTTTCTGATCATTTTGAACTTGATTTCGTTTTTTTTATTTTGACAAAAAGTGATCTAGTCCCCGAAAAACGGGCTCCACGAGGTATGTTAATTTAACCTTGTGGAGGTATGAAATGAAAGTAGGAACGAATCGGAAGCACCCGAAAGAATTTCGAGGGTCAGCGATAAAGCAGGTAGTTGATGGTGGCCGTAGCATGCCGTCGGTGGCGCGCTCACTGGAGATGTCGCCCAAGACATTAGCGAACTGGGTGTTTCGAGCACGGCACGGCGAAGCGCTGGTGAAGCGGAAATCGGTGAAGCCGGTGACCGAATTGGAAGCCGAAGTGACCCGATTGCGGCAAGAGAACACCCGGCTGCGCGTGGAGAAAGAAATATTGATGGCCCAAGGCCACGCAGAAAAAGCGGCGGCGTATTTTGCCAAGGAGTCGATGTGAGGTACGCCTGGACGGGGTGGCCTAGGGCCATTGAAGCGAATATCGACTTGTATTCGGTGACGATGATGTGCGAACTGCTGTCGGTGTCTCGTAGCGGGCTGCACGCGGCGCGGCGACGCCTACCTTCAGCTCGTGCGGTTGAAGAAGCCGGAATCGTGAGCCAGATACGCCGTACGCAGACTCAGCATCGCGGACGCTATGGACGTCGGTGCATGACCCCGGAAATCATCGAATCGTTGGGCCGGCCAGTGAACCCAAAGCGCATTGGACGGATTATGCGCGTGTATGAATTGGGCAGTCGCAAGCGGCGTCGGTTTCGCGTGGTCACCACCGATTCAAAGCATGTTCATTCGGTCGCGCCTAACGTGCTCGATCGCGATTTTATCGCGACGGCGCCGAATCAGGTTTGGTTGGGAGAGGGACTGGCCTACGGGGTGGCCTAGGGCCAGGGCCACTTGACTTATGTTCCGACCGATGAGGGCTGGCTATATTCTGGCGCTGATACTCGATTTGTTTGGACGTAAGCTCGTGGGCCGGGCGATGAGCAAGACCATGCCGCTGGAACTGACCTTGGCCGCGCTACGGGTGGCCTTGGGTTGGCGTGATCCCGATTTTGGGTTATTGCATCACTCCGATCGCGGTTCACAATATGCCGCCCACGACTACCGTGACGTGCTAAAAGCACGCGGCATCACGGTATCAATGAGCCGCAAAGGCGATTGTTGGCAGCGCGAAGCCTGCCCTCGGGGCAGCGCGAAGCCTGCCCTCGGGGCACAACGCGCCGATGGAGTCGGTCAACGGCACGCTCAAAGTAGAATGCGTCCATGGCGAGCATTTCAAGACCCGTGCCGATGCGCAACAAGCAATTATCGAGTACATTGGCTATTACA
>JBKJHT010000196.1:0-11503 GCA_046598945.1 Burkholderiales bacterium
CGCGTTCCTGGGCGTACTGGAATCTTAAATGCGCGATTACGCCCTCCCCGCCGCTGCCCGTGCGGCAGGGGTTGCCCCCCCTATCGGCGCCCCTCTAGCGGCATTTTCAGAGTCCCGAAATTTACCTTTTGCGCAACAGGTTATGGCGAGGACATCCCGCTTAAGATCAATTTTATCTACCTTGCTGACCCTCGGCGGATAAAATCCTACTCGTTCGCCATCTGAAGCCATTCTGCATGCCGTCCACTCCACCAAGGACTTATACCCTCGATTCCGAAACGCTGAAACTCAACGCGTATAGCCTCCTTTGTTTGTTCTTCGCAAACAAAGAAATTGCGCGACTCTCGGATCCCAATGAACCTCACGATGCCGCTGTGGGACTAGAGAGACGATTCTTTTCACGGGAGATGACGCAACTACTCCTATCCATAGCAATTGGGTTATGGGTTTTGGATGCTCAAATGCGCGCGCTCCCGCTCGACAGCGAATATAGAGCGGCATACCTTGCCAGACGCGACGAAGTCAATCGACGACATAGATGCATGATGTTTGATGAAATGTCTCTCCGCGATGTATGTAGTAAGATTATTCACGCAACTGTTGTTGAACCTCATTTCACAGAAGGATCTGGGTCACACCAGGTTGACGAATACAATTGGATGTCTTGGTCGGAGGTACATGACTTGTCCCGCGAAGATGCAGGTCCAGAGCCCAAGCACATCAGGTGGGAGCACTTGTCGGGCCACGTCCGCCTCGGTGGAAAGCGTGGTAAGGAGCTTTGGTGGCAGTTGCTTGAGGTTCCGATTTTCGTCGAAGCAGTCAGTGCACTTCTCGATCCAAGTGACTAAAACGCCAGTCAACCGGGCGTTGAACCAGCCAATATTAAGGGCACCTCTGAGTAATTGTCATTCCGAGGCCTGTAGGCCGAATAATCTGCTTCAATTCATTCGGAAAAGCAGATTATTCGCTTCGCTCAGAATGATAGACTTCTAATTTTAGAAGTCTCTTTACGTCCCGAAACTTACTCTTTACGAAATACAGGAAGCTTAGTTATGGATCGGCTTCCACTCCCGCGCCATGCGCTGCGCTTCATCGCGTTGCTGAGCGGTCACTTTTTTCTCTAAATCGTCGAGAGTTTGGCGGACTTTTTCGTATTTCTGAGCAGTAGCTAAAGAAAGCCACATATATGCGTGGGCATAGTTCCGTGCCACGCCCTGGCCATCGCGATACATCAGGCCAAGGTAGAATTGCGCACCTGCATGACCCTGATCGGCGGGTTTGCGAAACCATTTCGCTGCCTCGGCAATGTGTGGGCCTATTGAGTATATCCAACGACACTGGATTCCCGCTTTCGCGGGAATGACATACGGACTAGCGCATCCGTTCCAATGCAATCGCCGTTGCCTCACCGCCGCCGATACACAGCGACGCCACGCCGCGCTTCAGGTCATATTTTTCCAGCGCGGCAAGCAAGGTCACCATGATGCGCGCGCCGGATGCGCCGATGGGATGACCCAAGGCACACGCACCTCCATGCACGTTGACTTTATCGTGCGGCAGACCGAGATCGCGCATCGCCGCCATGGTGACGACGGCGAACGCTTCGTTGATTTCGAAGAGATCGACCTCGTTCGCCGACCAGTTGGTCTTGTCGAACAACTTTTTCATCGCGCTGACCGGCGCAGTGGTGAACCAGTTGGGTTCCTGCGCATGCGTGGTGTGAGCAACGATGCGCGCCAGCGGTTTCAGGCCGCGTTTTTCCGCATCGGAGAGTCGCATCAACACCAGCGCCGCGGCGCCGTCGGAAATGGAACTGGAATTCGCCGCCGTCACCGTGCCATCCTTGCGGAACGCGGGTTTGAGCGTCGGTATTTTGTCGGCCTTGGCGCTGAGCGGCTGTTCGTCTTGCGTGATCGCCATATCTTGTTTGCCAACTCTTGCGGTAATACTCGCAATCTCGTTCGCGAAGCTGCCGTCGTGTGTGGCTTTCAGCGCACGGGTCAACGATGCGATGGCGAATTCGTCCTGCGCTGCGCGGGTGAATTCGTACTTGCCCGCGCAATCTTCAGCAAAAGTGCCCATTAGGCGGCCCTTGTCGTAAGCGTCTTCCAGCCCGTCAAGGAACATATGGTCGATGACTTGGGCGTGACCCAAGCGCATGCCGCCACGCGCTTTCGGCAACAAATAGGGTGCATTAGTCATGCTTTCCATGCCACCTGCGACCATGATGTCATTGCTGCCGGCGAGAATGAGGTCATGAGCGAGCATCGCCGCTTTCATTCCCGACCCACACATCTTGCTGATGGTCGTGCAGCCGGTCGATAGCGGAAGACCCGCGCCAATACTGGCTTGGCGGGCAGGTGCTTGGCCTACGCCGGCCATTAAACAGTTGCCCATGATGACTTCTTGCACGTCGCTGGCGTTAAGGCCGGCGCGCGCGACGGCGGTGCGAATGGCAGCGGCGCCCAATTCCGGCGCCGTGACATTTTGGAATACACCTTGGAAACCGCCCATGGCGGTTCGCGCGGCACCGACGATTACGATGGAATCTTGCATTTGAGCTCCTGGCTAATGGGTGTCTATTAGAATGCGATCGAGAATAGTAAATCGATGGGGGTAGTCGTTCAGTTCGTTTTTCGCAAAATTTTCTTGGGAACTTTCCATCCATTCTGTGCGATCGAATGCTGGGAAGTGCGCATCTCCATCGACCTGCGCGTCGACTTCCGTGAGATAGATACGGTCGACGCGATCCAAGACTTGGCGATATAACTGCTCGCCGCCGATGAAGAAAATTTCCGGATCGTCGCCGCAGGCCTGGATCGCCGATTCGACGGACGCGACGACGACAGCACCTTCAAATTTATACTGCGGATCGCGCGAAACAATGACGGTTTTTCGGCCTGGCAGAAGGCGTCCGATCGATTCAAAAGTTTTGCGTCCCATGACGATGTGATGACTCATGGTCAACGCGCGGAAGCGTTTTAAGTCGATGGACAGTCGCCATGGTAGTTCGTTGTCTCTGCCGATGACGCCGTTACGTGCCATGGCGACGATTAAAGAGAGTTTTTGTTCGTTCAATTTAACGTTCTTTGCTATTACCGGGTAGGTTAGTGTGAATCGTTTAGTGCTATTTTCCTCTTTTCAAGGAATCCTGTCGACTCGTGAACACGCCTGACATAATGCTGTCAGGAGCCTGCGCGAAGAGGGTATTGCCTCGACGCGCGATGTGCAGCCTCTCTCGCGTTATTTTTCTGGGCGCCCCGCGTGGACGATGTGGGATGATGCGAGCTGCGTCAGCTAATAGCCTGAAAAGCTCATGGATACTGGCTTTCAGGCCGATGCATGCCAGGAGGCGCGCTGGTGCTAACTGTTAGAGTTGGCCTTTGCGAATTAGCCGTTTCGAGCAATAGGTGTATCGAGTATTTTGTTTTCCCGCGTCTTACCATCCAATAAACAGGCGATATTCATATCGCCCATCATATTCACCACCGTGCGGCAGCGATCGAGGAACCAATCCACGGTCAGCAATATCGCGATGTATTCGATTGGCAAGCCGACTGCTTTGAACACCATGGTCATGGTCACCAATCCTGCTTCCGGGATGCCTGCGGCGCCGACGGACGCGAACACGCTGGTGATGACGACCAAAAATTGTTGCGTGTAGGTGAGCTCCAAGCCCAACATTTGCGCGATAAATAGCGCGGCCATGGCTTCGTAGAGCGCCGTGCCGTCGTTGTTGAAATTGGAGGCCACCAGCGCGCCGAGGCTCGCGGATTGTTCGCGCAGGCCGACGCGATCCTTTAAACAGGCATAGGTGACGGGTGATGTTGCCGTCGAGCTCGCCGTGGAAAATGCCATCACCATGGCATCGCGCGCGCCGCGCAACAAGTCCATCGGCTTTACCCAAGAACCGAAGCGCACGCGCAAAAGATAATACGTCGCTTGCAACAGCAGAGCGACGATCACGGCGACCACAAAAAGTCCCAACGCTTTAAAATCCGAGAGCCCTTTGGTGCCGACAATACTGGCGACGATCCCGAACACGGCAACGGGAATCACTTCAATCACCCAGCGCAGCACCGTAATAATGGCGCCGAAGGCGATGTCGGTAAGATCCATGACGTTGCGGATCGGCGTTTCGCGAAAGCGCCGCAATGCGATGCCGAACGCGACGGCGATGAAGATTACGCCGATTACCTTGCCGTCATCGCCGAGCGGTCCGAGCAGACTCTTTGGCACGTTGTCGAGTAACTGCTGAATGGGATCGGGTCCCACCTTGGTCGCGGTTTGGGTTTCCGGTGGGGTGATTTTGGCCACACTGCCGGGTTCGATTACGTTTGCTACGAATAGCCCGATAAAGATCGCGACCAGCGTATTGAGCAACAATAAACGGGCGATGCGCAGACCAGTATTGCCTTTCAATTCCACTTGCAATAATGCCCGAATAACCGCTATCAGAATCAGCGGCGGCGCCAGGGTGCCGAGCAAGCGCAACACCAGCTTGGCGGGAATGGCGAGCCAACCGACGCTGGCGCCGAAGGTTAGTCCAACGATCACGCCAAAGGCCAGCGCGCCGAGAATGCGCAGGTAAAGCGGCCAACTGCGCCAGCGGCCCCACAGTCCGGTTGTCGCCGCGGGTTGTTGGAATAGGAATTCGTGGTTCACGTAAATTGCGCTAGCCAGAACGGAATGACCATATCGTATCATCCGCACGTGCCGGCGTGTTCGCGCCCAGTATTTTGCCCGGCGCTATTTTTGGCGCGTTTGAATGGGTCGCTTTGCTGCCTTGCACAAAAATCGACAAGACGCTATATTTCGACGCTTATTCCGCGAGTCGCGGCGTTATTTCAGTCGATAAATCCAAAGGAGTTGTGTTACATGAAGAAGCCCATGCGCGTTGCGGTCACGGGAGCCGCCGGCCAAATCGGTTATAGCCTATTGTTTAGAATCGCCAGCGGCGAGATGCTCGGCAAAGATCAGCCGGTGTTTTTGCAATTACTGGAAATTCCGGACGAAAAGGCGCAAAAAGCGCTGAAGGGCGTGATGATGGAAGTCGATGATTGCGCGTTTCCGCTGCTGGCCGGCATGAGCGCCCACGGCGACGCGATGACGGGTTTCAAGGATGCGGATATTGCGCTGCTAGTCGGCGCGCGGCCGCGCGGTCCGGGCATGGAACGTAAAGATTTGCTCGAAGCCAACGGCGCGATCTTCACCGTGCAGGGTAGGGCGCTCGACGCCGTCGCTTCGCGTCATGTCAAAGTGTTGGTGGTCGGCAATCCTGCCAATACCAATTCACTGATCGCGCAACAATCCGCACCGTCGTTGCCGGCAAAAAATTTCACTGCCATGATGCGCCTCGATCACAATCGCGCGTTATCGCAAATCGCCGCGAAAATCGGTAAGCCGGTTGCCAGCATCAAGAAAGTGACGATTTGGGGCAATCATTCGGCGACGCAGTATCCGGATCTGTTCAATGCCGAAGTGGACGGCCAAAAAGTCTGGCCGATGATTAACGATCAAGCGTGGTTAGAAGGCACGTTCATTCCGACCGTGCAAAAGCGTGGTGCGGCGATTATCGACGCGCGCGGATTGTCATCGGCGGCATCGGCGGCAAACGCGGCGATCGAACACGTTCGCGATTGGGTGCTCGGCACACCGGCGGGTGATTGGGTCACGATGGGTATTCCGTCCGACGGCAGCTACGGTATTCCCTCGGGCGTGATGTTTGGATATCCGGTGACGTGTGCGAACGGCGAATACAAGATCGTGCAAGGATTGGAACTCTCCGACTTCAGCAAAACCCGCGCTGCGGCGACATACAAGGAATTGCTGGAAGAGCGCGACGGCGTTAAACATTTGTTCAAATAAGTTCAAGTCATTGCGAGTTGCCTGTGTCGGTGCGACCGATACAGGCAGATCGCAATGACCGTTTCTAAGCAGGCGACAGCACCCGCAACTCCATCCCTTTAACAAATTCCTTCACGCGAACGCGATAGGCTTGCATGTGCGGTGCGACCGCGTGGGCCTTGAGCGCCGCGACGCTTTCCCATTGTTCGACGATCACGACTTTGTCCGCGCCGACGGGCGCCTGAGTCGGAATATCCGTTTCGGCATCAATGGCGGGGCCATAGGCAATACAACCGGCTTCGGCTTTTACATCCGGAATAAGTTTACGGAACTCCGTTAGAAATGCATCGCGCGTGCCGGGCGCGAGTTCGATCGTGGCAATCACATGAATCACAAATTTTCTCCTCGAATGATGTAGATTTATTGCGTGGTATTGTACCTTGGCCGCTCACGGGCCGTGTTTCTTGCTGGCGAAGAGCCGTGCATAATGTAGGCAATTCGAGTTTATTGATTTAATGAGGAGACAGCGATGGTAGCCCAAACCCCTTTTCTAGCCGGTCAGGAAAAACTCGCGGCGCTCGAGTCGCGTTATGTCGAGACCTCGGATTTACCCTGGAAACGCGCACTCACGCCGGGCATCGATATGAAGGTCTTGCTCGAGGACAAGGAAACTGGCTTACTCACCGCGCTGTTCCGCTGGAAACCGGGCACGCAACTGCCGTTGCACGAGCATGTCGAGATCGAGCAGACTTACGTGCTGGAAGGCAGCATTGTCGACGAAGAAGGCGAAGTTCGCGCCGGCGATTATGTGTGGCGACCGAAGGGCAATCGCCACCTCGCGCGCTCGCCCAATGGGGCATTAGTGATTTCTTTTTTTCTCAAACCGAATAAATTTTTGGTCGGCGATTTCGCGGGAAAAGAGCTGCAATGAGTGACTCGTCCCCGTCGCGCTTTAAATCGGATAGCTTGGGAAGAAGTGTCGCGATAGTGACGGGTGCGGGTGACGGCCTCGGTGGGGCTGTTATCCGCCGCATGCGATATGCGTGACGAGGCCGCCGTCAAAATGGCTGTGTATAGCGAGGTAGGACAGAAAGCGCGTTGCCAGCAGCGGCGTCTAGCTTGCCCCGTGGCACGGCCTAGTCTGGAAGCCGCTCTGGTGCTTGCTCCCAGATCATCGGCAAAAATTGTCATTAGCAGCCCGAAGGCTTATGGATTCGCTCGGTTGATGCCGGGTTTTTCGCTAGGCGATCGTGCGGGCGGATAAGCCGTCGCACCAGCTCGCCGCCGCAGTTGGGGCAGCGGCCTTTCAATCGCTGTTCAACACAATCACGGCAGAACGTGCATTCGAACGAGCAGATCATCGCTTCGAGGGATTGCGGCGGAAGATCTTTGTCGCAGCACTCACAGCTTGGTTTCAGTATTAGCATGTTTAACTCGCCGGCGCGGCGATCGCTTCGATCTCGAGTAAGAAAGTGGGTTTCACTAATTCTGGGACGATGAGCAACATCGACGCCGGTCGGGCATCGCCCAGAAATTTCCCGCGCACTTGGACGTAAGCCGGAATATCGTCGGCGCGCAGCAAATAATGCGTCACCTTGACCAGATCATTCACGCCCATGCCCGCGCGCCTGAGCAGGTTAACGATGTGGGTCCAGGCAATTTCTGCTTGGCCGGCGATGTCTTCCGGCAGATCACCGTCGAGCGCCAGGCCCGGCGTCCCCGAGGTGTAGAGCCAGCGCGCGTTGGCGGGAACTTCGATGGCGTCGCTGTACTGGCCGATTTGGCTGGCGACGCCGATGTCATGCCTGACGTTTGCCATCACGTCAGCCTTCCTTGTAGGCCGCAAACTCGATTTCCACCGCGGCGTTCAACGGCAAGTTGGCGACGCCGATCGAGGTGCGTGCCGGTGGATCGATGTGGTTGAACACTTCTTCCCAGGCCCGATTGATTTCGGAAAATTGATCGAAGCGGGTGGTGAAAATTCGTGCGATGGTCAGATTTTCCAAGCCTAGACCGTAGTCTTTCAATGCTTTTTGCAGATTGGCGAGAATGTACTGAGTTTCGCCGTAGGCGCCGCCGGGGGCGAGCTTCGCGTCCTCGGTGATGGCGATCATGCCGGAGAGTTGATAGAACGGGCCGGTCTTGATGCAGGGTGTATAACGAAAACGCGGCGCGGGGAGACTTTTGGCATGCAGGAGGGTTCTTGGCATAATGCTGACTTTCCGAGTGGGAAGGAAGCTATTATTGATGACTGGCACGTCGCTGGCAAGAACCCGCGCTGAAAAGAAAAAAAGGCCGGAAATCCATATGGATCCCGGCCTAGCGTAACGCTGGCCTAATGCAGAGGAGGATTACGGTACTCTGCTATCAGGGAGGGTTCAGCGTTGCAGGACGAACAATACCTAACCCTTGCCTACAACGGAAGAGTTTTTAACAATTGTTCACAATATTGTGAAATTTATAGAGTACGAGTCATGCGATTGCTTATAAAACAATGCGATAACGATGGCCGATTGGCTCTGGTATCGGATTTTCTGGATACAAATTGGCGCACTGACGTGGCCGACGAGAACGATAGCCATGCTTTTGCCGCTGCGGTGGCGAAGGCTGACGCGATCATTTCCATGGATTGGATTTGGGACGTTCCCGCGCCCAACTTGAAGTTGCTGCACCTTCCCGGCGCGGGGGTGGATGGAATTGAATTTTCCAAGCTTCCGGCCTCAACCAGCGTGTGTAACGTTTTTGGCCACGACATCGGCATTGCCGAATACGTCATGGCGGGGATGTTGGAAATGACCATCGATCTGCGAAGAATGGATCGCGCGCTGCGCCAAGATCGTTGGACCGGCTCCTATGTGTGCGGCCCGCGGCACGGCGAGTTGTTTGGTCAAACATTGGGTATTGTTGGCTATGGCCGCATCGGCCGTGAAGTGGCGCGCCGCGCAAGGGCGTTTGGCATGCGCGTGATCGCTTGTTCGCGCACGGCGAAAGCGAACGACGAATTCGCTGAACGCGTCGATGACATGACGCAATTCGACAGCGTGTTGCAAGAATCGGATTTCGTCGTCGTTGCCGCGCCTTTGTCACATAGCACGCAAGGGTTATTTAATGCCAGCGCGTTTTCAAAAATGAAATCCAACGCTGTTATCGTCAACGTCGCGCGCGGCGCGATCATTGAGGAGGCGGCGTTATTTGCGGCGCTGAAGTCCAAGCGCATCGCCGGGGCGGTGATCGATACCTGGTACTATTATCCGAAACAAGGAGAGGATCATCGCACGCCGTCCAAATTGCCGTTTCGCGAACTCGACAACCTAATCATGACGCCCCACGCTTCGGCTTGGACTAACAACTTAACCACCCGGCGCTGCCAAGCGATTGCCGACAATCTTAATCGCCTGGCGCGCGGAGAGCCACTGATTAACGTCGTAAAACAAGGTCATTCATGACACCGGAACAAATCCAACAATCCGCCGCCGCCATTTGGAAAGCCAGAACCACCGCCGTTCCCATCGCCGCCTTGCTGAACGGCGCGATGCCGCAAAACCGCGCCGACGGATATGCCGTACAGCAAGCATTGGCGCGCCTTTCCGGGCAACAGCCGTATGGCTGGAAAATCGCCGCGACCAGTGCCGCCGGTCAGCGGCACATCGGCGTCGATGGGCCTATCGCCGGCCGGCTATTCATAAACCGCGTTTTGCCAATGTCGATGCCGATCTCGCTGACAGGCAACGGCATGAAAGTCGGCGAGGCGGAATTTGCGTTTCGCATGGCCGCCGATTTACCGCCGCGCGGCACGCCTTACCGCGTCGATGAGGTGTTGGCAAATGTCGGCGCGCTCTATCCCGCAATCGAGCTGCCCGATTCGCGTTTCATCGAGTTTGCCAAAGTGGGTGGCCCTTCGCTGATCGCCGATAATGCGTGCGCCCACGAATTTGTTCTTGGCGACGAAGTTAAAACCGATTGGCGTAGCCTCGATCTGGCCAAGCATCGTGTGACGGTCACGTGCAACGGCGCGTCGAACTGCGAAGGTTTCGGCGCTAACGTGCTCGGCGATCCGCGCATCGCGCTGACCTGGCTGGCGAACGAATTGAACACTTACGGACTGATGTTGCGTGCCGGCGAAACCATCACCACGGGCACTTGCGTCGTGCCATTTGCGTTGCAGGCCGGAAAACATTACACCGCGGATTATGGTGTGCTTGGCGCGGCGACTGTAGCAATTAAGGACTAAGGATCCATCATGGCCGAAGGCCAATCGTTAGAACCATTTGGCGAAAAACCAATGCGTATCGCCTTTGCAGGCGCGGGTGCGATCAGTGGATTTCACCTCACCGGCTGGCAGCAAATGGCCAATTGCCAAGTCGTCGCGATTTGCGATCCGCTGGTCGAAAAAGCTCAAGCGCAGGCGCAAGCGTTTGGCATTCCGGCGGTGTACGCCGATTTCGACACCATGTTGTCGCAAGTTAAACCGGACGCCGTTGATATCGCCACCCCGGTCGGCACCCACGGGCCACTCACCATGATCGCGGCCGATCGCGGCGTTCATGTCTCCTGTCAAAAACCCGTCACACCCACCGTGAAAGAAGCGCAAAAGCTCATCAAATATGTCGGCGAGCGCGTGCGCTTCATGGTGCATGAGCACTATCGCTTTCGTCCCCATTACCAAGACGTGAAGCGCTGGCTGGTCGAGGGGCGCATCGGCGACATTCGTCATGCGCGCATGACCACCCGCAGCTCCAGCCTCATTTCATTAACGGACGAACCGCCGCCGCTACTCAAGCGCCAGCCGTACATGCAACATTTCAAGCGGTTGGCGATCTTCGAAATTTTCATCCACCAACTCGATGCCATGCGCGCGCTACTCGGCCCGCTCAGCGTGCTGCAAGCGGGCGTGGGCAAAACCAATCCCATCCTCGCCGGCGAAGACCTTGCGCACATTGTTCTGCGCGGGGAAAACGCCATGACCGCCGTCCTCGACGGCAACGTCTCCGCGCCGGGCTATCCGCCTTTACCGACCGACCGCCTGGAAATCGTCGGCTCGAAAGGCACGCTGGTATACGACGCCGATCGGCTTTACATCGTCGGCAGCGACGAAGCACCCGTTAGATACGACTTAG
This sequence comes from Burkholderiales bacterium, assembly GCA_046598945.1. Taxonomy (GTDB): domain Bacteria; phylum Pseudomonadota; class Gammaproteobacteria; order Burkholderiales; family JALYOK01; genus JALYOK01. Next base: position 10,965 of record JBKJHT010000196.1, read on the forward strand.
TAAAAAATTATCAAATTTGCTGGACCGAATGTATCCGCAGTTTCGTGCACGGACTTAGAAGCGGCGAACCCTTTCCGACGGATCGCCTCGATAATTTAGAGACGCTGAAGTTAATGGAAGCCAGCTATAAAGCGGCGGGTGTGAAATTTTGAGCGCGAGGAAAATCCGATGACCGATGCTGATCTTACGCTGTAGGTCGATTCAACGTTTGTCAGGTACGGTGCGTCCAGCAAGTGCTAAGTAGGATGGGTAGAGCGTCGCGAAACCCATCATCGGCCTTGAGAACCGCCCAAGAAGGGCTCTACCCATCCTACCCAAAGCGTCAATATCCATGCTCTTCTCCGGGCACTGTTCAGCCCGCCAAACTCACCCCAAGCAACGATCCAATGAGATAGGTCGCGGTGCCTGCGCAAGCGCCGATGAACAACATGCGCAGGCCGCTGGCGAGCGCGCTGCGGCCGGTGAATAAACTCAACGCACAACCGACGGCAAATAGCGCCGCTCCGGCTAAGCCGATGGACCAGCCCAATTTTCCGCTG
>JBKJHT010000205.1:0-40590 GCA_046598945.1 Burkholderiales bacterium
TGATCATCGGTGACAACGAAGCGGCGCTGAACGCTATGGCGCGCTTGCAAGAAATGCATATTTGGGCGCCGGCGATTCGTCCGCCAACGGTGCCCGAGGGAACGGCACGCTTGCGAATTTCGTTGTCGGCGGCGCATACGATCGCGGACATCGATCGGCTGATTGATGGCTTGAGGACTATCGCTCAATAACAGCATCGCCAGGAGGCGCGCGCTGCTTGGCTCGTGGCATTGCATTCGCTGCGAGCCATTAATCACGGGGCTTACAGGGCACGCACCTAAAAATTACCACCGTGTGGCCCAAGGCCAGCCCCTCATTCCCGTGAACGCGGGAATGACAATTGAAAAAATTGGCGTCGCGCCCAAAACAAAGGGCGGCCGCAGCCGCCCTCCAACAAATCACAGATTCTAATCCGTTACTGCTTCACCACCCGCGCCGGGGCTAGCGTCGCGTCATTCACCATGAGTTTGGTTTCAAATCGCAGATCCGCCGTGTCGACCACTTCCGCGCGCAACTCGCCTTTTTCTTTCGGCACAAAGTAGAAGCGGAAATTGGGGTTCTCGCTGATGGTGAAGTCAATGTCCGCGGACATCACCAGCCTATCGGCGTAGTAGACGTTCACTTGCTTGATGAATTGAGAGTCAGGCTCGTTCATCGCCAAACCGGAAAAATTGGGATGGTTAATCATCAACTGTGCCAGCACCGGTTTATCTTTCTCGACGAAATCGTCGACCTTTAATTTCATCTTGCCCATGTTCTTGAGTTGCGCCTCGGTTTTCATGACCGCCGCGGAACAGCCACCGGCGGCGATGATGGTGCTGGTGTGCATCCATAACGAGCCATCGTTCAGTTCAGCGATGGCGCGCATCGGCGTATAGGTTTCGACACGGACGCGCGTCTCGATATCGGCGCGGCCGCTCTCCGGCGTCATGGTGAATTTCACGCCGACTGGCGACGGGTTGTTATCGATCATGAGCCACACATTTTTGATGTAGCGCTGAGGCGTTTGTTCGATTTTGGTTCGGATCAACACCGGCACGATAGCCGCGTCTTGCGCCTGCCTCGGAACCCACAGTTGCAAAACGTCGGTGGCGTTGGCGTGAATCTCGCGATCCTGGAACATCATCTTGCGAACCTTGAGCCAATTTTCGTTTTGATCGGGATCCGCCGCCGCGGTGGCGGCCAATGGCGCAGCCAACAAGCTCAACCCTACCGCGGAAAAAATTAAATTTTTAATGCTCTTAATCATCGCTTACTCCTCGTTTATGATTTACCGCTAGTCGGGGTTACCTTAATGAAACTTTCCACTTTTACATCTTTTGTGTCGATCACTTCGGCGCGCAATTCGCCGTCGCCGTTGGGTGTGAAATAGAAGCGAAAGTTGGGATTTTCACTGATGGAAAAATCGACGTCCGCAGTCATGATTCGTTTGCCGGCGTAGCTCACGTTAATAGTGCGCACGTAGTAAGCAGGCTGATAAAGGTGCGTAACTTGATCCTTCACCAACGGCGAGGCGTTCGGGTGATTGATCATCAATTGCGCCAGGGTCGGCTGGCCTTTTTCCACGTTGGGATCGAGTTTGAACTTGAGCTTGGGCTGGAAATTCGCGTAATCCGGCAAGGTGCCGTTGGCCGCCGAACAGCCGCCCGCGGCCTTGATGTAGTGCGTCGCCATGTAAAGCTTGCCGTCGTTCATTTCCGCCACCGCGCGCATGTGGGTATAGGCCTCAATGCGCACGCGGGTGTCAATGTCGGCGCGGCCGCTCTCCGGGGTGAAGCTGAAAATCGCGGCGACCGGTGAAGGGTTAGCGTCGATAAACAGATACAGCTTTTGAATGTAGCGATCTTTGCTTTGACTCAAACCGGTCTTGATCTGCACCGGCACGGTGGCGGCATCTTCCGCGCGCGTGGGCGCTTTGAGCGCGACAACTTTACCATCGGTATCGTTGGTGATGGTTCGGCCCTCGAAATAACTGGCGCGCACCTTTTGCCAAACTTCGGACCGGTCGCCATCGGGGATCGGATCGGCGGCAAATGCCGCCGGGCTCCATCCCAGCAGCACGACCGCCAGGCCACCTAAAAAACGCTGCCTGTTTGTTGTAGTGATTTTCACTGTGCTGCCCCTATGCGCGTTAGTCGACCAGTATAGTCTAGTCTTCCCATTCCAGCTCGGCATACGTTGCCGTCACCGTGCGGCGATGGAAATTCTCGAATTGCCGCCATTTATCTTTCTCATCCCACGCCACGCCTTCTATGGCTTCTTGAATCGTCTTTTTGTCCTTTAAAGCCTTACGCACGCCATCAGCCACTTTGGCAAGATAACGTTCCTCTGGCTCGATGGCGCTGGGCCAAGGCGCCGTCACCGGACCGTGGCCGGGAATCACGATTTTGGCGGGAATTTTTTTCAGCTCGGCAATTACTTTCAGCCAGCCGGGGATGCTGCCATCCATGGCGGGCACGTGATCGATGAATAACAAATCACTCAGCCACAAGGTTTGCGTTTGCTCATCGAACACGCTGACGTCGTTATCGGTATGACCGACCGGCCACGCCTGGATTTTGAGTGTGCGGCCGCCGAGATCCAGCGCCATGGCTTCGCCCGCTTTGATGGTCTGCGTCGGCGGCGTGAGTTCGCTGCCCTGCGCCACATCGCCTAAATCGCGCTTCAATGAATTGCTGTAGTTGCTGTTGCGCGCAGCGGCGGCTTTAGCAAGCCGCTCGTGCCCAATAAAGGTGACGTTGTCGGCTTTGAATGCAGTGTTGCCAAACATATGATCGGGATGAACGTGGCTGTTGATGACGTAGCAAACGGGCTTGTCCGTGGTTTTCTTAATCGCCGCACGCAGTAGCAATCCCACTTTCATGCTGCCGCCCGTATCCAGCGTCGCGACACATTTTTCGCCGACGATAAAGCCGATGTTCGCCTGGTCGCCCATATTGGCCGGCGTGCGCTCGGCGACCATTTGGCCTTGATGCACAAAAATACCCGGCGCGATTTCTTTTAGGTTGAAAGGCGCCTCGCTTGCCGCGGCAAACCAAGGAGTGCAGGCAAGAATGACTGCGGCAAATTGCGACAATTTCTTCATTGGTGTTTCGTGTCCGTGAAATTTTTCAACTGCGATGCATTAAGCGCACCGCCTTCCCTCATGGCCTTAGGCCCGTGGCCAGCCTACCGGGTGGCCTAGGGTTAAGGGTGAGGGTGGCGGCAAATTGTATCGCCTACTGTTACAAATGTTTTAACGCTCAATAGTCATATTTGATATACCGGAAGCGCTGATCGTCGTTCGGCGTGCCTTCCAATGCGTTGCCTTCGAGCTTCGGCTGCCAGTGCACGACGGACTCAATCTTCTTCGCCAATTCGAAATCCTTATCGGAAATACCCTTCGCCGAATGGGTGCAAAGCTTAACGATGACAAAGGCGTAGGACACGGTGAGATCGGGATGGTGCCACGCCGCTTCGGCCAGATGGCCAACCGTGTTGACCACCATCAGCGTGCCCTTCCAGCCTTCGGTTTTGTACTTGCGGCGTATCCAGCCTTCTTCGAAATACCATTTCGGCAACTCGGCCTCGAGTTTGGCCTTGATCTCGCTTTCCGAATACACTCGTTCCTTGGCTTGTTCCATGGTGTTCTCCTGTTCACGCTTCGTTAATCGACAACAGCGCTGGGCGTTTAATTCATTTCATTCTGCCACAGCGCCGAACCTTTAAGCGTGCCGCGCCAAGAGGCGCATGGATACTGCCTCCCAGGCCAGGCATTGCCAGAAGCCGCACGGGATAACGCACCTGGCGCAGCGGCGCCAAGGTAACGGCCAAATATTTTTTCCCCAATGCCGCGCCGTCCTGAGAAAATTAGCCCTATGCAACCCGCCTCTTCCACCCCGACCGCGACCACGGATCGCGCCGCGCGGCCGCACCCGTGGTACCGCCAGATTCCGATGCGAATTCGCGCGCACCACGTATTGAAAGCCATCGGCACCACGGCCTACATGAGTATTTTCTTCATCGCCTATTTTCATTTGATGAAGAATCCGAGCGCCGCCGTAACCGTGATGCCGGTCACGATAATCGACCAGCTCGTGACGTTTCAAGCTTGGGCGCTGATTCCCTACGTCACGCTGTGGATTTACGTTTCCCTCCCCGCCGCGCTGATTTTGCAGCGCCGCGAACTGATCGGCTACGGCGGGTGGATCGCAGCGCTGTGCGTGGCGGGACTGACCTGCTTTTATTTTTGGCCAACGACCGTGTTATTGCCCATCGAAGAATGGAGCAAGCACGCCAGCTTCGACATGCTCAAAGGCGCGGACGCCGCCGCCAACGCCTGCCCGTCGATGCATGTGGCGGTGGCGATTTTCTCGGCGTTTTGGCTCAACTATTTGTTGCGCGACATCGGCGCACCACCGATGGTGCGCGCGCTCAATTGGCTGTGGTTCGCCACCATTGCCTATTCCACCATGGCGATCAAGCAACATGTGTTCCTTGATGTGATTGCGGGATTGGCGCTCGGGTTAGTTTTCGCGCTGCCGTCGTTGCGCTACCAACGAGGGCAAGGTAGGGTGGATCAAGCGTAGCATCAAGGCAAAAGCTGCCACCAGTAGCGGATCCACCAAACACCGCTGTCATCCTGAACGAAGTGAAGGATCTGCTTTTCTGAGTTAGGCGCGGTGATATGCTGGTGGATCCGCTGCGCTTGATCCACCCTACTCCCGTGTTAGAATTTCCCCGCGCCCAAGGTTCGCAACATCCCCCATCCACCGCCGCGCACGATTGGCATCAAATGCCAAACTGGCAAACGCCTCCCCGTGTTTGCGTATAGCGGGGAGCAGTAATGCAAGAAATCCAAATGGGTGTACGCCGCAATCGTTAAAGGTCGACGGCAATTCCCTCGGCGCGTGCTTGAGCAGCAACGAGCCTCGCTTCATTGCGTAACCGGCAAGCGCACCGACTTCACCCATCGCAACAACCGTCCCGCCGGACATGCGCGATCCTAAATAGTCGCCCGTATCACCGGCTACCAAAATCATGCCGCGGCGCATCTGATCGCCGGCGCGCGCGCCGACGTTGCCCATAACGATTACCGTGCCACCGAACATTCCGCGCCGCTCGCCGGGTAATCCGCCGCCGAGAAAATCGCCGGCGCTGCCGTCGATGCTCAGCGTGCCACCACGCATCGCGCACGCCAAAAAAATGCCCGCATTGCCTGCGACGCGCAACGTGCCACCCTTCATGCCCAGCCCCACATAGTCGCCGGCGGAACTTTCGACGACGATGTCGCCGCCGGTCATTCCTGCGCCAATGCGATCAAGCTTGCTGCTATCCCCGGAAAAAATAACTCGATCGGAATCGCGGCCTTTAACTTTGAAAATCTCGGCAACCGCGATGTTGGTATTTCCCATCGGCAACTCGATATGCTCAATCTCCGCGCCAGTCTTGCCTCTCAGGCCATCCGACGTCAGCGCCGAGCAATCCGCACGCTGCGTAAGTTTTGCCTTGAGCGTAAACATAAGCGCACTCATGACTTGGCCTTAAGCAACTTGTGTAGATGAAAATGATAAGGGCCGAGCTTGCCGCCGTAGTTTCCCGCGCTGATGCGCTTCACGCCTTTCGCCGCACCCAGCGCGCAAGCCGCGCGAATGCCGACGATCATCGCGGCGCGCACATCGGCTTCCGTCAACCCATCGATAACAATTTCCAACACCGCGCCGATGTCCGGCGTAATTTCCGTTTTGGTGATGCCGCGAATGGTCGGGCAAAACGCATCGTTGGTCGATGCGGGCAAGGCTTTGTATTTCGAGCCGACCTTCGAACCCGAACGCACCACCCCGCCGGGAAACGGCATGATGACGTTGCGCACTTTGCGCATGGCCTCAATAGCAGATTCGCAAGCAGCGAGCGCGGCGGCTTGGTCCGTCGCGAGAATCAAAAAATTTCCGCCGCCGACGGCCTTTACCATGCCGGTGGATTCTTCGCAGAGAAATTCGCCATCCATCACCGGAACGCGCCAATAGCGTTTGCCGTCGATCCATTTCGCAATTTGGAAGCCATCGCCGAAGTAGCGCAGGTTTTTCCCGAGCGGGAGCTTTTCGCCTTCATGAATTCCAGCAAAACATGCGCTGGTCGGCGAGGTCAGCACACATTGCCCAACGCGGCGCTCGACTTGCTTTGCCAGTTCTTTGCTCGATACCGCGAACAACAACACCGATGCACCGGGCCGGCCATCGGGTGTTTCCGTTGGATCGAGGCGCCGCTCGATCCCAGCCTCGCACCCGCAGGCGATGACGGATGTCGCGAAGCCAGTCAGAGACAGCGCCGAGTGGTAGGCCCATTTTAAGTTATGCGCGGTGATGAGAATGCGGGTCGCCTTCATGCCGAAGGCTTCGGCGAACGTGTCGTCGATGTGAGTACCGTTGATTATCATGGCGCTATGTTACGCGGAGGCTGGGTAGCGCGGCAATGTCGGCAATCCCGGCGAAATGGGTAGATGCTTGACAAGAAACACAAAAAGCCTATATTGGCGCCTCATGTCACAATACGAAATTAAAAAATAAGCCATGGACTTTAGCGATTTTGAGGCGGACGAATCAGAATTTTACTATGAGGGCGCGCTGCCGGTTTTAGCAGGGCGCTTTCGGCGTAGGATCGTCGGCTATTTCACTGGACATATCCCACTTGGGTTACATACCGGCCGCGAAGTCCGTTTGGTAAAATTGCCGCGGCTTAATTGGGTGTACGGTTACTTAATGCGCGCAAAAGAAATCGGCCCGGTGCTCTATGTTCGCAGCGCCGCCATGCTGCAAGGTGTTGAGGGCTTCCACCCAATGCGTTCGGCAAGCACCATCCGCCAGTTCAAAACATTGCAAGGCGCGCACAATGCTGCAACGCCGCGCCACTCGGTTCGTCGTTCACAACCCAACAAACCCGTTACAACCGCATAGCAAAGCGCGGATAGACGGCCGCAACCTCCTGTTGAATCTGCGAACGTATTAGTTCGAGTTCGGCAATTAGCGGTTCGCGCGTGAGTTCACAATGGGCGGGAAGATCGAACTCAAATCCGGTGTTGTCCAAAATTTCCTCTGCGCTATGGCCTGGATGGACGCTTTCCAGACGAAATCGTCGCCGTTCCCGATCAAAGGCAAACACGCCTAAGCGCGTCACCATGGCATAGGGACCACCCCGGCGATACACGCCCGCCTCGCTGACGCCGGGTGCACTGACAAAATCCACCTGCGGCACCATCACGCGCCGCGTATGTTCCTCGCGAAACAAAATCACGCGTGGGACCAGAAAATAAAGATACGCAGAACCGAACGAACCGGGCCAGCGCACGTCTCCATTCGGGTAGGTTCCCGTACCCACCAAGTTAATATTTCCCTGGCCATCGATTTGCCCGCCACCGAGGAAAAACGCGTCAATGCGCCCCTGTGCCGCCAGATCGAACAACTCCACACCGCCGTCGGTGAAGTCGTTGTGACGCGACGATCCCAAAATGCTCACCCGCGTCGCGCCGCTCGATTGCGCCCGCGCCAATAGTGCCGCAGAGCCTGGAATTGGGGAAGCAGCACCGACGGCAACGTGGCGTACACCACGCAACAATTCGGCGATGACGCAGATCAGTAACTCCGTGGCGGTAAATGTCGTTGCCGTCGCCTGCGCGCTCATACGGTGGCGAGTTGCGGTTGCGATTCGCCAAGCCATTGGGAAATGAAGCGTTCGAATCCGACTTGCGTGCTGGCCTGTGCCGCGTAGCGCGTGAGCACGGCTTCATCGTCAGCATATTGATCGTGAAATCCATAGGGCGCGGCGCCTCTCGCTGCGTGAGCAATCCCGGCAATATAAAGCGCCGGGATAGTCCCGCTCGCCGTGGCCACATCGTCAAGCAAGTTGTACTCAACAATTTCTTCGACCGTCACCAGAGTCGCGCGCGCGGCGTGGGCGAGAGTCATCAGCTCTCTCTCACGGCCGATGAATACGTTACCCGAGCGATCGGCACGGCGCGCGTGAAACAGCGCAACATCGGGCTGTATCGCGGCGAGCGCGACAATCCTATCGTGTGGCTGAAACGGATTCTCGATCACTCGCCAATCCGCGCGACGCGGCAACAGATCGCTGCCGATGATGCCGCGCAGCGGCATGAACGGCAGGCCCTTTTCCGCCGCTTGTAGGCCCGCATAAATCGCCGGGCAAGTGGAATCGAGCAGCTTAATTTTTCCAGTGCGAGCGGCGTCGGTAAAACGCGGCGCGGGCCCGAATTCGCCGAGCGACACCGCCGATGATTCAAGCGTCGCGACACAGCCCGCGCCGATCAACAGATCCGTTTGCAGTCCGCCAATCGGCACGCAAACCAAATGCAGATCGCGCACACCGCGCCGCAGCAGTTCCCGTGTGGCGCTCATCGCCGCGCCGCTCACTTCTTTCGGAATGGCGAGCTTGGCGCCGTTGTGGATCGCGGCGACTAGTTCGGATACGCTCTGAAAAATGTTTGCCCTCATGTCGGCCAGTCCGTTACGGTTATACGGTGTAAGGTGCGCGGATATTGGGCATCGGTCAAGGTCGCCGAATGCAGCAACGAAGGGTTATCCCAAATAACCACGTCGCCGACGCCGTATTTCAGGCGCAATTGATATTTCGGTTGAGTGGCATGGGCCTTCAATTCGTTGAGCAAATCAATCGCCTCGTCTTGCGGCACGCCAACGATGCCCATCGACGTGCCGGACACGGCATACAAGGCTTTTTGCCCCGTCGCCGGATGGGGCCGCGCCAGGGGATGTTGCACCACTGCCATCTTGTCCCATTGATCCTTGTTTAACGCCGAGGCGGCGGTGCGCGACTGTTCGTCGAGGTCATCGCGGTTGCCATAAATATTCAACGTTACCATGCTGTCGATGCGTCGTTTCATGGCGTCAGGCAAATCATCGTAGGCGGCGCGCATATTGGCGAACAACGTATCGCCGCCGACCGCCGGCACTTGAATGGAATACAACAGCGTCGCTTTCGCCGGCCGCGCTAGGTAAGAATAATCCGTGTGCCAATAGGTGCCCGCATCGGCCAACCCGGTCGGCTCACCCGTATTTTTTACATTGGAAAGAACTAATATTTCCGGGTGTTCGGGATGATGAAATTGATCGATTACGTGGGGCTCGGGCCGACCCATTCGTTTTGCAAAATCAAGCAACTGTTGCGGCAGCAACTTCTGTCCGCGCAACACCAGCACTTGGCCACGATAAAACGTTTGCTCGATTTCCGCGAACAAAAGTGCGTCGATCGGTTGCGACAAATCGACATCGTTCGTCTCCAGTCCAAAACCGCGCTCAAGGTGATTGAATGTCAACATAGCGAATCCACTAGTAAGCAAACATAAGCGTAACTCGCTGAATCGCGACAATCAACTACGACGCATGCCCTAGAAGGCAGCACCAGCGCGGCTTTCAAGCAACGCATCGCCAAAGCCCAGTATCCATGCGCCTTACAGACCATCCCGTTTTCAGGAATCGCTCCAACAACCTTTAATCCCCGTCATCCTGAGCGCAGCGAAGGATCTGCTTTCACCGCCGAAAAACCAGATCCTTCGCTGCGCTCAGGATGACATGCTTAAAACACTACCCGGTTCATAGTGCGTATGCCGTTTCAGCAACAACGCGACGGCGATTCGCGACAGCTATTTAACAAATTCCGGCGACACCCAACGCGGTAGCGCGAGAAAAATATCCGGCGCAACAATAATTAAAATCAGCACCGCCATCATCGGCATCAGCATGATCATGACGTCTTTCATCACCGTGATCAAGCGCACTTTCGCGATCGCGCAAGAAATGAGTAAACATAATCCATACGGCGGCGTCACCAGACCGAACGCTAACGACACAATGCCAATCAATGCGAAATGGATCGGATGCATGTGTACCGATTCGGTCAGGGGTTGGAGAATTGTGCCGACGATGATGATCGCCGGAATCGCGTCGAGGAAACAGCCAACAACCAAAAACACGAAGGCAATGAAAAACCCCGTGCCGTTCAGACCCAATCCCCATGATGTTACGGTAGACAGCAACGATTTTGGAATTTGGTAATAGGCAAGCAGCCAGCCGAACACGGAAGCTGTGCCAACACAAAACAACGCAACCGCCGCGAGTTTGCCCGTGTCGAGAAAGGCGAGATGCATTTCTTTCCGTCCCATTTCGCGGTAAAAAAATATTGATAAACCTAGCGAATACAACACGGCGATCGCGGCGGATTCGGTGGCGGTGAACCAACCGAATACCTTGCCACCGATGATAATAACCGGCGTCATCATCGCCGGAACCGAAACGGCCGCGGCGGCGCCCAGCTCTTTCAAAGTCGCACGCGGATAGGTCGGATAGTTGCGTATCTTAGCGTAAGCATGAACGGTCAGCATCTGCACGAAAGCAAGCAATAATCCGGGCAATATTCCCGCGATGAACAAACCGCCGATCGACACCGACAGTACGCCGCCCCACACAATCATTAAAATACTCGGTGGGATTATCACGGCGAGCACCGCCGACACCGCAGTGATCGCGACGGAAAAGCTCATGTCGTAGCCTTCCTTCACTTGCGCGTGGATGAAGAGCTTTCCTTGACTTGCCGCATCGGCGGTGCTCGATCCGGAAATTCCGGCGAAAAAAATGCTCAACACCACGTTGACTTGCGCCAGCCCGCCGGGAAAATGACCGACCAGGGCGCGCGACAAGCGCAGCATGCGATCGGTAATGCCGCCGGCGTTCATCAGATTTGCTGTTAACAAAAAGAACGGTACGGCAAGCAAAATGAATGAGTTATAGGCCTTGAAGGTTTCGTTGAACAACACCATGGATGACAAGCGTTCTTCGAACATTAACACCGGCACGCAGGCGAGGCCGAGCGCAAACGCGATCGGCACGCGCAAGAACATCAGCAGAAAGAATAGGCCAAATAGAACGAGGCTGGCTTCGCCTGGACTCACGAACGAATGCCGCCGCGCAGGATGCTCACATCTTCAACAAATTTTTCCACAAGAAACAGCAGCCAAAACGCACCGGCCAACGGCCAGGCAATAAAGATCAGCCACATCGGAAGTTCGGCCAGTTCGGACAATTGATTCGCGCCGAACACGGTGAACTGGTAGCCGAAGTAAAGGAACACGACCGCGAATATCAACATTGCCAAATGCGTAATGATGCGCATAATGGCGGTGGATTTTGTTGAAAGTGGCGGCAATAGATCGACGTCGAAATGTGTGCCCTCGCGCACCGCGATCATCGCGCCGATCATGATCATCCAAACAAAACAAAAGCGCGCGAGTTCCTCGGTCCAGATATAGCGCGGGATGAATCCAACGTAGCGCGAGAAAATTTGCAACAGCACCGGCACGATCAAAATCGCCACGCTCGCAACCAGCAGCCATTGCAGCACCTTATGTAGCGGATTGATTATGGCGCGCAGAAGCGTCACTTGATGGAATCGATCTTCGCTAAGATCGCCTGCGCGCCAATGTCCGCCGCATATTTAGCTTTCACCGGCGCAGCCAGTTCGAGCAACTTTGCACGATCGACAAACGCATGCAGTTTTATTTTTCCTTCCTTAGCCAGCATGTTCAGTTTCGCATCGTTTTCGCCGGACTCGATGTGGCGACCGTAGGCGCCGGCCTCGGCGCCGGCTTTGACAATCGCGGCTTGTAGATTTGCTGGCAGGCGCTTGAACGTCTTGCCGCTAAAACAAATCGGACGGATGGTAAACGAATGTTGCGTCAGCGAGATTTGCGGCGCGACTTCGTAAAACTTCATTTGGATCATGCCCAGCGCTTCGTTGTCGAGCGCGGCGATAACGCCGGACTGAATCGCATTGTATGTTTCGCTATAGGCAATAACCGTTGGCGCGGCGCCGATCGCGCTAAACATCCGGGTCTGAATCGGCGCACCCATCACGCGCATCGGCAAGCCCTTCAACTCGGCCATGTTGCGCACCGGCTTGTTGGCGATGAGATTGCGCACGCCGCCGCCGGCGAATCCGACCAACATGACGTCCGCTTTCTGCGCCACCTCATCGACAATGGGTTTGAACACATCGGCCGCGAGCACTTTGTTCCAATGATCGTAATCGCGAAACAGGAACGGCAAGTCCAGAAACGGTGCAGCCCGCGAGAAGGTCGACATGTGGGATGGCGAAGCGATGGCATAGTCGACGGATACACCTTGGCTCATGTAAGAAAAATAATCCTTCTCCAACCCGAGTTCACTATTTCGATGCAAGACAAAATTAATCGGCTTGCCATAGTATTTTTTCACTAACTCTTCGAACTTCAACAAGGCTTTGTTATAGGGATGATCGTCATTAAATTGAACGGCGCCGTGCAGGGTAATGGTATCCGCGGCATGGCTCGAAAAAGCGAACGCGATGCTAATCGCCGCTAGAAAAACATACAATCGAAGCACCCACATTTTCACGGCCATTCTCCTAAATTCGCTCACCCACGGTCGTCGTGCGTCGCATGGTGCGCACATCGTTGATCCAATCGAAATCCGTGGCTTTGTGCAGCACCTGGCGATTGTCCCACATCACAAAGTCGCGCGGCAGCCAGCGATGGATATAAACATACTGGGGCTGAGTCGCATGCTCGTTGATTTGGCGTATCAACTTCCTGCCCTCGTCAATGGGCATGCCGACAATATGCGAGGCATGTTGTCCCAGATAAATTGATTTGCGTCCGCTATCCGGATGAACGCGAATCACGGAATGTTCCACCGGCGGTGCGGCGCGCTTTTGTTCGTCGGTCATTTGCTTCTTCGCCGTGGTCTGGCTGCGAGAATAGTCGAGACTGTGCACGGCGATCAAACCCTCAAGCTGTTGCTTCATCGCCTCGGAAAGCCCATCGTAAGCCGCGACCATATCGGCAAACAACGTATCGCCGCCAGATTTCGGCAACACCATGCCGTACAGCATTGTCGCCAGCCCACGTTCCTTTGCCCAAGAGCCATCGGTATGCCAAATCGCCGCGCCGGGGTCGGGATGTTCGCCCTTCGGCTTGCCGTCACGGTCCAGATTGCTGAGGTAAATAATCTCCGGATTGGTCGACTTGTGATATTGATTCAGCACGTGAACCTGAAGTTTTCCCCAGCGCCGCGCGAAGTGCGAATGGGCAACGTCGTCGAAATACTGATTGCGAAACACTAGGATTTTGTGTTGAAGAAATGCTGAATAAAGCGCGCCAAATAACTCGTCACCGAGCGGATCAGCCAGGTCAAGGCCGACGATCTCGGCAGCAAAGTTCGCGCCGATTGGCCGAATGCCGAATGCCGAACATCTTCACTTGTTTTAGATTTGAAGTTTGCATCAGGGGTCTCCTCCGATGATTCGCCACTGCACCACCACGCTTGCGCCCGACTATAATGTCATCGCGTTTCCTGAAAAGTATATCACCGTGATTGTTTTTATTTTGCCCAGCCATGCTTCCCGATAACGACGCCATCATTGCCGCCACCCGCGCCTGGTTGGAACGAATCGTCATCGGTCTGAACCTTTGCCCGTTCGCGAAAGCGGTTCACGTCAAAAACCAGATTCGCTTCGTCGTCAGTCGCGCGCGCAACAGCGACGCGTTGCTGGAGGAATTGGAGCGCGAGTTAAATTTTTTGACGCAGGCTGATCCGGCGCAAATTGACACCACATTATTGATACACCCCGAGGTACTGACCGACTTTCTCGACTACAACGATTTTCTGGATGTGTGCGACACCGTAGTCGAAGAACTAGAATTGGACGGCGTTCTCCAAGTGGCGAGCTTCCATCCGCACTATCAATTTTCCGATACGGAGATGGATGACGTCAGCAACTTCACCAACCGCTCGCCTTTCCCGACGCTGCATTTATTGCGCGAGGATAGCGTGACGCGCGCGGTCGAGACGTTTCCCGATGTCGATGGAATTTATGAGAAGAACATTGCGACGTTGCGGAAGCTGGGAATTGAGAAGGTAAAGCAATTGCTGGTTGATGTAGAGAAAAACCCGCCCTAACTTGCATTTTTCTCCACCGCGCTTAATCCTTGTCATTCCCGCGAAAGCGGGAATCCAATTTCAATCGCCCCATGGATTCCCGCCTTCGCGGGAATGAGGGGCTGGCCTCGGGCCACATATTTAAGTCTAAACGTCATTTCCAGAATTTGCCGCGCCAGGAGTCGCGCCCAGCTTGCCGCCTGGCATGGCATGGCCTGAGAGCCTCACCCCGCTTGGCTCCTGGCGACAGCCTATAATTAGCCGCGCCGCCAAATCGTCCCGCCCGCCGCATCCTCCAAAACAATTTTGGCGTCGGACAATTGCTTGCGAATGCGATCCGCTTCGCTGAAGTCTTTCGCTTTGCGCGCGGCGTTGCGGGCGGCGATCATGGTTTCGATTGCCTCGGCGCTCAAGCCATCGTTCGCACCTCCGCTGTCGCCGCGAAAATAATTGTCCATGTCTCGTTGCAACAATCCGAGAACGTTGGCAAGGGACAACAGCAAATCGGCCTTGTCACCACCGGCGAACATTTCATCAGACAATTTGAATAACAGCGCAATCGCTTCCGGTGTGTTGAAGTCATCGTCCATCGCTGCCTTGAATATCGCCGCATCCGGATCGTTCCAATCGATCGCATCCAATTTCGCATCCTTGCCGCGCAGCGCGCGGTACAAGCGATCAAGGGAATTTTTTGCGTCTTGTAGTTGCAGGTCGCTGTAGTTGAGCGGGCTGCGATAGTGGCCGCGCAGAACAAAAAAGCGTATGACCTCGGCGTCAAACTGTTTCAATATCTCGCGGATGGTGAAAAAATTACCGAGGGACTTCGACATTTTTTCGTTGTCGACGCGCACGAAACCGTTGTGCATCCAATAGTTGACGAATGGCTTGCCGGTCGCGCCTTCACTCTGGGCGATTTCGTTTTCGTGGTGAGGAAATTGCAAGTCCGCGCCGCCGCCGTGGATATCAAAGTGTTCACCCAATAATTTGCAACTCATGGCGGAGCATTCGATGTGCCAGCCCGGACGGCCAACGCCCCATTTCGACGGCCACTTGGCCTCGTCGGGCTCGCCCGGCTTGGCGTGCTTCCACAATACAAAATCCAGCGGATCTTGCTTCGCTTGATCGATCGCGACGCGCTCGCCGGCGCGCAATTCGTCGAGGGATTTTCCGGACAATTTGCCGTAACCGGGAAACTTACGCACGGCGAAATTCACATCTCCATCGCTGGCAAGGTAAGCCAGGCCTTTTGCCTCAAGCGCCTCAATAATCACCTGCATTTCTTCGACATATTGCGTCGCGCGCGGCTCATGGTTCGGTGGCTCGACGCCCAGCGCGGCGGCATCTTCGTTCATGAACTGAATAAATCGCTCGGTCAGCGCGTGAATCGTTTCGCCATTTTCCTGGGCACGTTTGATAATCTTATCTTCGATGTCGGTCACGTTGCGCACATAAGTCACCTCGAAACCCGATGCCTTAAACCAGCGTTGCACCATGTCGAAAACCACCAGCACGCGGGCGTGGCCGAGGTGGCAGTAGTCGTAAACCGTCATGCCGCAAACGTACATGCGAATTTTGCCGGGGACGAGCGGAGCAAAGTCTTGTTTCTTGCGTGTTAGCGTGTTGTACAGCTTGAGCATGGATAAATCTTTTCTAGTCTGGAATTGAAACGAAAGTGATCTTTGAGATGCAGTACGTCGACGCAACAATGCCCTAACCCACATTATCGCTTATCGAGGCGGCTGCGTGCGCTCGAATCGGAAACCTCAGCGCGAACTACGGGCGCGCTTTGATCCAATCCGCCATTAATTCCACCAGATCGCTCAAATAGTCGAAACTCAATATCTCGCCGGCGGACAATTTCGCCCGCGAAACAGCGCCGGGCAGCTCGCCCAAGAACCGCTGGTAACGCCGCCAAATCGACGCCCCGCCGGGCGCCGACTCTTGCCGCGGCGTTTGCCGCCGCAATTCGGAGGCAAGGAAATGGCGCACGGCGTCCATGGCTTTACGCGGGTCTTTGCCGTGGATCTTGGGATCGAGGCCGGCGACATCGCTCATGGTCCGCTGAAGTTGGTGAGCGACCGCATCCAAAACGAGAAATTGTTTTTCGCGATGCCTTTTGGCGCCCGATTCCTTTAATCCGACAAACACGCCGCACTCGAACGGCATATTGAAGCGTGGCAACTCGCTGGCGCGGCCGGTAAGCGGCTAATGTCATGGATCGAGAGTCGGCTAGCGCGCATCAAGTCGATCATTTTCTCCAGGCGTAATCGACCGTTGACTTCTTGGATGGCGAGACGAGGAGAAAAACCACAATCGATCACAGCAAAGGCAATGGCCTGCAATAGGGGCAGGTAATCGTTGTCGAAGGGGCAGTTGATGAAGACGCGGCGGTCGTAGGACACCGCCGCTGGTTTGGGTTTTACGCTACGCGGTTTATCGCTCAAGCCGCCTTAAGCATGGCGTCCAAAATCGCCCGGCGCTTCGCCTCGGTCAAGCGGCGCTTGCCGATTACCAGCGGTGTTTGCACTAAGCGCGTCGCGACTCGATTTGATTTTTCCGTAGGCGCCACCGCCGAGAGTTTGCGGACGTGTTTGGTCGTATTCATAGTGCTTATGATACTGCAAACGTTCGCGTTTTTCAGTGTAGTTATCCAAAATCTGCCACGCCAGGAGGCAATCAGGGAGCGGCTCCCAACGCACGGCACGCCGAGAGGCAAGCTCGGCGCGGGTTCTGGCGATGCTCATATTAAAGTATAAGCGCGCGCCAGCGAGCAGTGCTCGCTTAGTCGAACCCGAGTAGGCTCCCTCAACACTCGCACTGCGCCAAACTAAAACGCTCCCGTTGGGAGCACTTTAGTTTGGCGGAGAGAGAGGGATTCGAACCCTCGATACACTTTTTGAGCGTATGCTCCCTTAGCAGGGGAGTGCCTTCGACCACTCGGCCATCTCTCCGAAATCCAAGGTCGCAAGGATACCCTTTTCGACCCTTCCGATCAAACTTATGCGGCGTTCGGTTGATCCAATTCAAACGCTTTGTGCAATACGCGCACCGCTAACTCGAGATATTTTTCGTCGATTACCACGGAAATTTTGATTTCGCTGGTGGAAATCATTTGTAAGTTGATGCCTTCTTCCGCCAAGGCGCGGAACATTTGGCTCGCCAGTCCCGAATGGGAACGCATGCCGATGCCGACCACCGAAACTTTGGCGATCTTGTTGTCGCCGATGACGTCTCGGGCGTTGAGATGGCCTTTGACTTTCTGGAGCAAAATGTCCATCGTTTTTTGATAGTCGTTACGATGCACTGTGAATGAAAAATCCGTCGTGCCCTCGACACTGGCATTTTGGATGATCATGTCGATCTCGATATTCGCCTCACCGACCGGGCCGAGAATTTGGTAGGCCACGCCGGGACGATCCGGCACGCCGAGCACGGTGATTTTGGCTTCATCGCGGTTAAACGCGATACCGGAAATAATCGCTTGTTCCATATTGTCTTCTTCCTCGAATGTAATCAACGTGCCGGAGATGGCTTCCTCGGCGAGCGGCATATTGGGGTCGCTCAGACTCGACAATACGCGCAGTTTCACTTTGTATTTCCCGGCAAACTCAACCGAGCGTATTTGCAACACTTTTGATCCGAGCGAAGCCATCTCCAGCATTTCTTCGAACGTGACCGTGGCAAGTCGGCGCGCGTCTTCAACAATGCGCGGATCGGTCGTGTAAACCCCATCGACATCGGTGTAGATCAAGCATTCGTCGGCCTTGAGCGCGGCGGCAAGCGCCACGGCGGAGGTGTCGGAGCCACCACGGCCCAGCGTCGTCAAATTGCCTTCGCCATCGACGCCCTGAAATCCGGCGACGACAATCACCGTGCCGGCGGCCAAATCGGCGCGCATTTTCGAGTCGTCAATTTCAAGAATACGTGCCTTGGTGAAGGCGCTATCGGTTAGCACGCGCACTTGGCTGCCAGTGTAACTTTTCGCCTTCAGACCAAGCTGCTTCAGCGCCATCGTTAATAGGCCGATGGTGACTTGTTCTCCGGTCGCGGCAATCACGTCGAGCTCGCGTGGATCGGGGTCGGCCTGGATTTGCTTTGCCAGGCCAATCAGCCGATTGGTCTCGCCGCTCATCGCGGAGACAACGACGACCATTTGGTGGCCCGCTTGATGCCACTTAGCGACGCGGGTCGCGACGTTCTTAATGCGCTCGGGGTTGCCGACGGAGGTGCCGCCGTATTTGTGAACAATTAAAGACATACCGCCTTGAGGGCATTCAAAAGTAAGCTCGGCATTTTACCGCGTCGTCGGAACGAAGGCTATTGCACCAAAACGTGTTCGGCGGCGACCATGCGGTGAAAACGCTCTACCGATGGGCCGACAAAGGCAAGGTAAGTACCCCTAATTTGTCACGTTATTGGCAGTTTCAATCCCTTTGGGTTAGGCGAAATGGCATTTGTTCGCGTACCATGATGGCCGTTTACATCAATCCGCGCGTTCGGTAAGAGCAAAGCCACCATGTCAATCCGAAACCTAAGCATCAGAAACAAACTCCTATTGCAAAGCGCGACGGCAATCGGCTTCGTTGTCACAGTCGGGCTGACGGGCTATTGGGGCGTAGTCAAATTACAGCAATCGTCCCATGATATGCGCGACAATTTTTCCGCACTGCGCTATTCGCTCAACGCGGACATGATGCACGATGCCGTGCGGGGAGACGTGCTGAATGCGCTTCGCGCGACCAGCCTTAACGATGCAAAGCAATATGAGGGCGCGCGCACGGATATACAGGAGCATGGCGCAATGCTGCGCGACTCATTGGCGAAGAATGAAGCCTTGAACTTAAATGCGACCATCACCAAGGCCCTCGCGGAGGCGAAACCAAAGTTGATGGATTATCTTACCAGCGCGGAAAATATCGCAGCCGTGGCGAAATCAGACGCGGCTGCGGCAAATGCGCTGGTGCCAAATTTTCAACAACACTTCGAAAGATTGGAAACAGAGCAGCAGAAAATTACCGATCTTCTCCAAGCAAATTACCTCGAATCCATCACCGGAACGGACACCTCCGCGGCTGCGGCGAGCAGCACTATATTGATCGTCGCCCTGTTGTCGATAGGCGCCTCGCTGGTATTTTCCATCCTGCTCGCCAAGCAAGTGACGGGCTCGCTCCAGCAGGCTTTGGGCATGGCGGCGCGCGTCGCGCGCGGTCATTTGGATGACCGGGCGACCGAATCCCGTAGCGCAGACGAAACGGGCCAGCTCATCGCCGCAATGAATGAAATGCGGCGGTCCCTGGCCAATATTGTTGGGCAAGTGCGGTCCGGCGCCCAGTCGGTTTACACGACCATGGATCAAATCAAGGTGGGTAACGACAGCCTGTCCCAGCGCACCGAACAGCAAGCGGCCACGCTGGAAGAAACGGCGGCAAGCACCGAAGAACTCGCCGCCACGGTGCGCGCAAGCGCCCAGGATGCGCGCGAGGCCAACCAACGCGCCACGCACGCCAGCGATGCCGCGGTGCGCGGCGGCCGGATCGCCACTGAAGCGGTGCAAACCATGGCGGAAATCAGCGCTAGCGCGAAACGCATTGCGGAGATCACCTCCGTTATAGACGGCATCGCATTTCAAACCAATATCCTCGCCCTCAATGCCGCAGTTGAAGCAGCCCGCGCCGGCGAACAAGGCCGAGGATTTGCCGTCGTTGCCACGGAAGTGCGCGCCCTGGCGCAGCGCAGTGCCGATGCCGCCAAGGAAATCAAGCAACTGATCAGCGCATCGGTTGCCAAAGTAGACAGTGGCACGGCGCTCGTCGCCCAGGCGGGCCAGGCGATGCAAGAAATCATTACGGCAATTGACGGCGTAACCGAACTCGTGTCCCGTGTCGCGACCACGACGCAGGAGCAGGGCCAAGGGATCGAACAGGTCAATCAGGCCATCTCGCAACTCGACGGTGTAGCGCAACAGAACGCCGCGTTGGTTGAAGAGTCTAGCGCGGCGGCGGAGTCACTGCGCGACGAAGTCCGCGCGCTCACCCAAGTGGTCGATCAATTTAAGCTCGCCAACACAACGCATGCACAGACGCCCGAAGCACCGCGTCTGCAAAAAACCCCTATCCGCAGCCAACCGCGCACCGCTCAATCTTATCCAAGCAAACCAGCGGCTATTGGGCAAGCCAAGGCCGCGGCCGACGACAATGAGGCGTGGACTGAGTTCTGAGCGGTTTTCGCCTGCCCTTCGAATCACACTGTTAAAGCTGTGCTGAAATAACGATGATCCCAATGACCAGCAAGGCGATTCCCGCGCTCTCCTGCAACAGCGTTTTCTCCTTGAAAAATTGCCGCGACACAACGTAGCCGAATAGCACCTCCACCAAAGCGAGGGTACGCACGTCGGCGGCGTTGCGCATCGCAAATGCGGTAAACCAACCAAACGATGCCAGCGCGCCAGCACAGCCCGCCATTAGCGAGATACGCCATTCTTGGATGATTTTTTTGATCGCTTGCGGTTGGCGCCAAGTGAGGTAACCGCCGATTAACAGGCTTTGAATGGCCTGCGCCCACACCAATGTAAACGCGCCCGCCAACCACGGCGAAAGCGGCCCGAGGGACAGCGCAGCGCCGCGATAAGCAACGGCCGAAATCGCAAAACCCGCACCGGAGGCAACTCCCAATAACGCCGATGGCGACAGCCAACCGCCGAGCGATCCCGTGCCCGCCGCACCGCGTTTAAACGATAGCAACATCACACCGGCGGTGGCGATAACGATGGCTAACACCGATGCCCCGCCAACACTTTCTCCGAGCAGTAATGTTGAGAACAGCGCCACTTGCAACACTTCGGTTTTTGAATAGGCCACGGCGACGATGAAACTGCGTTGTTGCATGCCCGCCAACAACAGTGCCGTCGCGGCGAGTTGGCCCATGGCGCCGAGCAATGTCCAGCCTAAGAATGTGGCGTTCGGCTGCGGCAGTGTCGCGCCGGGCAATGCAACGCAAACGATTAGGGCGGCAATGGCAAACGGTAACCCATAAATAAATCGCACCGAGGTCGCCGCAAGGGTACCGGCGGTCTTAGTTAGATTTTTTTGCGCCGCATTGCGCACCGTCTGCGCGGCGGCGGCCGCGAACACGATCGGAATCCAAATCCAAGACGGATAGCTCATGGGTTTCGCCGCGCGATCACACAACGCGAAGAACTAAGCGCCAAGGGTTCGCAAACCGTGTGGCGTCTGAATTTCAGCGACAAGATGCGCCCGCTGATCTTCCGTAACGTAAATTTCCGAAGCGCAGCCGAGATGGCGCAGCAAGTCGTTGATCCGCGCAGCGTCCGGGTGAAAACCCCTCAAACTTACTAGCGAACAGCCGTGATCTTCCAAGCGGCTGGCGGGGTGTTGCGACGATTTCCATTGAATCAACGACGGCGCGATGCCATCGAATGGCATGCCGCCATCTTCAGGAATGCTGATCAGCCAATTCAAATCGCCACGGCTCATGGTTGCAATCTCGCCGTGAATGGCGCCACATGCGGCGTGGGCAGCATGAATGTCATCGCAGCGCGCGACCCAGGTCGCAAGACGTGGCGTACTTTGCGCGGTAAGTTCATCGAGCCGAAACCAGCGCGGCCGGTTCGGTTTGGCCACGACGGGATCGATCGCGATCACTTCGAGATAAAGTTTTTCGCCGAGGCGCAACAGCGTATTGTGCGTGCCCATGCGCGCGTGCTCGCCTCCGAGTTGCGGCCCTATTCCAAGCGCCTCGTGGAGCATTTTCGTGCCAGCAGCCAAGCTGGGAGCGGTTATAACCAGGTGATCGATCGCGCAATTCATAGCGGGATTGTCGCACGCGCAAAACCGCATCGGAGTAAAATTCGAAGCACTATGTTTCAAGTTACCCCGATCCCAGCTTTCCGCGACAACTACATTTGGGCGATTCACGATGACAAAAATGCCATCGTCGTCGATCCCGGCGATGCCGCGCCGGTGTTGGATTTTCTGCGCGAGCGCAAGCTTGAACTGGTCACGATCCTGATCACCCATCACCACAACGATCACACTGGCGGCAATCGCGATTTGCTGGCGCGCTATCCGGTGCCGGTGTACGGCCCGGCGAGTGAAGCCATCGATACGCTGACCCGGCGCTTAGAAGAAAACGACACGGTGACGCTGCCGGCATTCGATCTGACGTTTACGGTTCTCGATATTCCCGGTCACACGGCGGGCCACATCGCTTATGTGGGCCACGGCATGGTGTTCTGCGGCGACACGTTGTTCGCTTGCGGTTGCGGTAGATTGTTCGAGGGCACGCCGGCGCAAATGTACGCATCGCTCGGCAAACTGGCGGCGCTGCCGGGCGATACCCAGGTCTACTGCGCGCACGAATATACGCTCGCCAACATTGCCTTCGCTCGCGTCGTGGAACCGGACAACGAGGCGCTGCTCAAACGCGAATTTGCCGAGCGCGAAAAACGCGGCCGCAACCTTCCTACCGTGCCCTCGACCATTGCGTTGGAACGGGCGACCAATCCATTTATGCGCAGCGAAATTCCGGCCGTTGTCGCGGCTGCGATCAAGCGCTCACATTCCCCGCACCCCACGCCCACCGACGTACTCGCCACCATCCGAGATTGGAAGAATAGCTTTTAACGCGAAAGTACCTATCATGTAAGTCTGACGCGGATCGCGAGGGACTTAAATGAAAGTTCGTAAGTATCTAAGTTGCTTAGAAATTTTCTTCTTGACCGGTTCCCATCGCTTGTTTAACATGGGTCATGTTTCACCGCAGGCGACGCACGGAATAATGACCAAAATTACCAGCCTGGTAGGTTGCGTTTGCATCGTGAGTGTTTTGTCCACAGCGGCACAAGCTCAATTTCGTCCCATCGGCGCCGGCCAAGGTTCGGCGGAAAATACCCCGATCGAACAGCAAAAACAATGGCTGCCCGAAGTTCAAACCCCGCAAGCGGAAGTCTCCGCGCCGGAACCCGGCAACATCGTCATCCAACAATCGTTGCAACCGCCTGAAGCAGTCGCGCCCGTTACGCAAGACACGCCCGCGCCCCGCGCCATCGAAATCGGCAATCTATGGGATCGCATCCGCGCGGGATTGAAGCTGGGCGAGTTAAAAAATCCTCGCGTCGCGAGCCACGAAGCGGCGTTCGCTTCCGAGCCGGAATACCTAGCGCGCATCGTCGATCGCAGCCGCCGCTATCTGCACCACATCGTGCTTGAGGTCGAAAAACGCGGCATGCCGATGGAAATCGCGTTGCTGCCGATCGTCGAAAGCGCGTTCAATCCGACAGCCTATTCGAGCGCGCGCGCTTCGGGCATTTGGCAATTCATGCCCAGCACGGGGAAAAACTACGGACTGCAACAAAACTGGTGGCACGACGAACGCCGCGACGTCCACGCCGCCACCACGGCCGCGCTGGACTACCTCGAGAGCCTGCATCGCCGCTTCAACAATTGGGAGTTGGCGCTGGCATCCTACAACTCCGGCGAAGGCCGAGTCGGCCGCGCGATTGCCTACAATCGCGCGCGTGGCTTACCGACGGATTTTTCCAGCATTCAATTGCCGACGGAAACGCGCAACTATGTGCCCAAGCTAATCGCCGTGCGCAACATCGTGCGCGAGCCGGAACGCTTCGGCCTTAGTCTGGCTTATATTCCGGACAAACCGTACTTCATCGCCGTCTCAACCGCTAAGCACATCGACTTAAAACGCGCGGCGGAGTTTGCGGAAATTCCGGTGGACGAATTTCTCGCACTCAACCCGGCATTCAACCGCCCGGTGATTGCAGCAAAAGAATCGCGCAGCATTCTCGTACCCGCGGAAACCGCGGATATTTTCCTCGCCAAACTGGAAAATCCCGACCAGCCGTTGGTGAGTTGGCGCACGCAAAAATTGGCGCGCGGCGAAGCGTTGGAAAAAGTCGCCGATCGTTTCGGCATCAGTTCAAGTGAACTAAAAGCCGTCAATGGTATTCCTTCGAGCAAGAAAATCGCCGGGGGCGGCATGATTTTAGTGCCTGTGGCGATGACCATGCAGCAACCTGCACACATCGACGACGACGCCACGCCGGAATCGGCCGTCGCGGCGCCCTACGTCGCACCACCGAGTATTTCTCACCCCGTGAAGCGCGGCGAAAGCCTGGCAAAAATCGCGCGCCGCTACGGCGTATCGGCGAAGTCGCTGCAGGCCTGGAATGGCCTGAAAAAAGGTCGCGTCGTCGTCGGCCAACGGCTCACCATACACAAGCGCTCCATCCAAATCGCAGCGGTTGATCCCAAAGTGCGCAAAGGCGGCGCAGCGAATTCCGCTGATGCGCGCAGCTACCGCGTGCAACGTGGCGATACGCTGTATAGCATCGCCCGCCGCTTCGATGTCGACATCACGGCGTTGAAACGCGTGAACAATATTTCCGAAAAGCGCGGACTGTTATCCGGCACGCGCGTCGCAATACCGGCACAACTCAAGAGCTAGAAATTTAAGCCATCGCGCCAGAAGGCGCACGGCCCTAGGCCAGCCCCTGGATAGTGCCGTTCAGGGCACATCATGCTGCGAGGCAAGCTGGATGAGGCTCGTGGCAAGCCCCTCCTAAAAAACTTCAATGCCGCTTTTCGCGCCAGCCGCTCGGCACGGCCGCGAGTAATTGTTGGGTATAGGGGTGCTGCGGATTGCGATAAATTTCATCGGAATTCGCGCGCTCGACCACGTTGCCATCTTGCATGACCAATATAAAATCGGAAATGTATTTGACCACGGCAAGGTCGTGGGAAATAAATAAATAACTCATGCCGAATTCATCCTGCAGGTCTTGCAGCAAATTCAGCACTTGCGCCTGAATCGATACATCCAACGCCGAAACCGATTCGTCGCAAATCAGAACGTCCGGCTGCATCGTCAAACAACGCGCGATGGCGATGCGCTGCCGCTGGCCGCCGGAAAACTCGTGCGGATATTTACGCATCGCTGCGGCGGGCATCCCTACTTTGTCCAACAGCGACAGCGCCATCTCCTCGCGCTGTCGCTCGTTGACGCCGATGCGGTGAATTTGCATCGGCTCCGTTAGAATTTTTCCGACGTGGAAACGCGGATTTAGCGAGGCGAAGGGATTCTGGAAAATAATCTGGATGCGGCGGCGATACGCTTGAAACTCAGCGTTGGTCAGTGCCAAAATATTTTTTCCGTCGAGCCACACCTGGCCCGCAGTCGCGGTGTGTAGCCGCATCAAGGTCAATCCCAGCGTGGATTTTCCCGAGCCGGATTCGCCCACCAGTCCCAGCGTTTTACCTTTCGGCAAACGAAATGACACGTCATTCACGGCGCGGAACGGCCGCCTGGTGAATACGCCACTGCGCACCATGAAATCTTTGCTGACGCCCTTTGCTTCAAGAATAATGGGATCGGCTTCGGTCACGCCACGTTGCCGCTCAAGTTGCGAATAGCCGTTACCGTTGAGAAAATCTTCGATCACCGGCAAGCGCAGCGGACGTCGGTCGACGCGCGGACGACACGCCAACAACGCTTTGGTGTAGGGATGTTGTGGCGCTGCAAAAATCTGCGCGGCTGCGCCCGATTCCTTGATCTGCCCATCTTGCATCACGACCACGTAATCGGCGATTTCGCCGACCACACCTAAATCATGAGTGATGAACAGCACCGACATGCGGCGCTTCCGTTGTAACGTCGCAATGAGATCGAGAACCTGGCGCTGGATCGTCACATCAAGCGCCGTGGTCGGTTCATCAGCAATTAGGAGTCTTGGCTCGCAGGCAATCGCAATCGCGATCATTACGCGCTGCTGTTGGCCGCCGGACAACTCGTGCGGATACGCATTGATGCGCCGCTCAGGTTCGGCAATGCCGACCTCTTGCAGTAATTCCTGCGCGCGCCGTAGTGCTTGCTGACGGCTTAAGCCAAGATGCAAGGTCAACACTTCCACGATCTGATCGCCGACCCGCAGCAC
Organism: Burkholderiales bacterium; assembly: GCA_046598945.1. Taxonomy (GTDB): domain Bacteria; phylum Pseudomonadota; class Gammaproteobacteria; order Burkholderiales; family JALYOK01; genus JALYOK01. The sequence continues at coordinate 25,945 of JBKJHT010000205.1, forward strand.
CGGATTTAGCGAACTCATCGGCTCTTGGAAAATCATGGAAATCTCTTTGCCGCGAATCGCGCGTAACGCAGCCGCGTCGACGCGCAAGAGATTATTCGCGCCGTAAAGTATGGCGCTTTCCGGCGCGATAACACGCGATTCCACCGGCAACAAGCCCATGATCGACATCGCGCTGACGGTCTTGCCGCTGCCCGATTCGCCCACCAGCGCGACGGTGCTATTCATTGGAATATCGAAATTTACGCCCTTTACCGCTTCAAACAAGGTGTCGCGATCCAATCGAAAACCGATGTGCAGGTTTTGCACGCTGAGCAGAATTTCGTTGTTCATTTTATTTTCGGATCCAGGGCATCGCGCAATGCATCGGTGAGCAAACTAAACGCCGTGATCAAAACCGCCATGCTCAAAAAAGCAGCGGCGACAAATTGCCACCAATGGCCGTTGACCAATTCGTTTTGCGCCTCTTGCAGCATGGTTCCCCATGAAGTCATCTCGACCGGCACGCCGAAGCCGAGATAGCTCAAAATCACTTCCGCCTTGATGAAGCCCACCACCAGCAACGACAAATTCACCAAAACGATATGGCTGACGTTGGGCAAGATATGCACGAACATGCGGCGCGCATGGGAGGCGCCGATGGCCTCTGCCGCTTTGACGTATTCGCGATTGACGTGTTTTAAGTACTCCGCACGAATCAAGCGATACACGCCCGTCCAGCCAGTGATGCCAAGGATCATGATCACGGTGAATAGTCCGCGCGTGTTGAAAACCGCAGCGAAGGCCAAGATCAACAGTAAATTCGGGATCGAGGTGAAAACGTTGTAAACCCATTCGAGTAAATCGTTTACCCAGCTTCCGAAATAACCGGCGAGCGCGCCGAGCAAGGTGCCGAGGAACACGGCGATGAACGCCGCGGCAAAGCCGACGAAAACCGACGACTGTGCGCCCTTGATGGTTTTCGCGATGATGTCGCGCCCCCACTTGTCGCCGCCGAACGGCAAGGACTCGGCTCGCGCAGCGACCGTGAGTTGCAATAATTTTGCCTTCGCTTCGATTTCCGGCAACGCATCGGCAAGCGGATCAACATCGCGCAAATCGACGATGGCGGCATCCTTTGGCACGGCCAATTCGGGAAGTGCCGCTTCCGCGCTCAACGCTTCGCCGTTGTCGACCTTGCCTACAAAACTTGGGCTCGCGAACGATACGCCGACTTGATCGTCCCAATTCTTTGCGACCAAACCCAAAGCCGATAAGAGAATCACGAACATAAACAACGCAACGACGGTCAGCGATACCATCGCAACCCGATCGCGCTTCAAGCGCTGCCAGGCCAGTTGCCATATGCCTGAACTGGGTGGCCTAGGGCCAGAGGCGCTCTGATGTTGGCTCTCAGGCCGGTCTACTAAGGCGGTCATTTGAATTCCACACGCGGATCGGCAACGCGGTACAACACATCGGCGAGCAAATTAAACAGCATGGTCGCGAACGCAAGATAAATCGTCACGGCTTTGATGATCGGGAAATCGCTCTTATCGACGGCGTTGATCACCTCACGACCGAGGCCGGGGATCGAGAAAAATTTCTCCAACAAAAAGGCGCCGAAAATCAGCGACGGCAGGGACATCGCAACGTTGGTGATGATCGGAATCATGGCATTGCGAAGTACATGCTTGAACAACACCTGGCTTTCCGGCAAGCCCTTGGCGCGCGCGGTGCGCACATAGTCGTGGTTGATCTCGTCCAAAAATACAGAACGATAAAAACGAATTCCTGGCCCAAGACCGACCAGAACCGCGAGCAGCACCGGCAATGGCGCGTAGGTCGTGAGATTCGTCAGCACGCTGTCGCTCCAACCCTGCACCGGGAATAGCTCCAAGCGATAACCAAGAAAATACTGACCGGCGATGATATAGGCAAGAAAGCTGATGGACATGGCAATGGTGCACACGACCATGACCGCGCGATCTGTGAGCGAGCCACGCCAATAGGCCACCACCATCGCCAGCACCACGCACAGAATCACCTCGATGATTAGAATGGGCGCCATGATGGTGATGCTGGGCCCGATGCGTTTGGCAAATATTTCGGCTACCGGTTCTTTGGTCGACCAACTACGACCAAAATCAGCGGTGACGACTTGCTTGGCGAAAATGGCCATTTGCTTCCAATAGGGTTCATCAACGCCGAGTTGTTTGCGAATATTTTCGATGTCGGCTTTGTTGGAAATCTTGCCGGCAAGGACTTGCGCGGGATCGCCCGCGAAGGTATGGAACAGCAGAAAAACCAGCAACATCACGCCGAGCATGGTCGGGATCATTTGCCACAGGCGGCGGATGATGTAGGCGGTCATACTAAACCTCTTCCCTCTGTAGTTGTCATTCCCGCGAAGGCTGGAATCCATTCGGCCTTGGTTTCATGCCGAGTCCACATGGATTCCAGCCTTCGCGGGAATGACAAGAGGGCAAGCAGGTGGCGGATCATCATCGGTTCGCGTTTCTCTTCTCGAGATCAATATCGAGATACTTCCAAGGCGCATGCATAATGGGATGGCGCTTCAGCGACGAAACCCACGGTTGCGCAACGGAATTGGCGATACGATGCACGCCCAACTTCCACGGCGCATACACCAACACCAACTTTGACATATCCTGGTAGAGCTTGGTACGCGCCGGCGAATCCGGCATGCGCTTAACCTGCTCATAGAGTTTGTCGTAGGCCGGCAGTTTGAAGCGCGCGGTATTTGCGTCTTCATTTTTGCCGTACAACAATTGCAAATAATTTTCGCCGTCGGGATAATCGGCAATCCACGCCGCGCCCCACATCTGCAATTTGCCGAGCTTCGACGCTTTGACCAGCTCTGGCCACTTGCCTTTCTTGAATGTCATCTTGATGCCGATAGCATCCATATTGCGTTTCCATAACTCGTCGTACTGGCGATTGTCGCCGCTCGCAATGGATGCCTGCTCGATTGCCAGTGCCTTGCCGTCGGGCAGTTCGCGATAGCCATCGCCGTCACGATCCTGGTAACCGAAATGATCGAGCAGCGCCTTGGCTTTGGCCGGATCGTAGTCGTTGTGGTTGGTACGAAAGCGCGGATCGTAGCCCGCCACACCCGGCGCAATCGGCGATTGCGCTTGGACTGCTTGATTCTTACGAATGATCTGGATTTCTTGTTGCGTGTTGTAGCCGATGGAAATTGCTCGACGCAATGCGATTTTTTCCTTGCTATATCCGCCGACGATCGGATCGTCCATGTTGAAAAAAGTATAAGTCAGATCCGGCTCTGCGCTCTGGTAGTGGCGAATGCCTTTTTTCGCGAGGGAGGGCTTGAGCTTGCCACCGGGAATCACTTGATTCACAAATTCACCAGGGATTCCGCTTAGGTCTAACTCACCGCCGAGAAACGCCAACCAGAATGGCTGGGATTCTTCAATCACGGTCACTTCAACACGGCCGATTATCGGAAGCGTTTTGCCTTTAAGCCGTGCGGCGATTTGTTGATCGACGGCATCATTGCCAGGCGCCGAATCAAAGTAACTCTCGCGAAAAGTAGGATTGGCTTCGAGGATCATCTTGTGCCCACGCGTCCAACTCTTGAGCACATACGGGCCAGTGCCGACAGGATGACTGCTGATGTCGGCGCCATATTGCGCCACGACTTCGCGCGCGAGCGCGCCCAAGGTCGGCATGGCGAGGATGTAGAGCAAATTGTAGTCGGGCTCCTTCAGGTTAATTCTTAGCGTGTAACGATCCACGACTTCGAGGCCCGCGACCGGCGCGTCGTAGTCAAATTTGTTAGTTGCTTTCGCTTTCGCCACCACGTCGTCCATGCCGATGATCTTGCCGTCCAACAAGAACAACCAAGGTGAACGCAACGCCGGATCGAACAGGCGACGCATACTATAAGCGTAGTCTTGTGCGATGAGTTCGCGCCGTTTCCCCTTGAAGGCGGGATCCTCAGCGAACACGATTCCGCGTTTGAGCTTAAAGGTATAGCTCGAACCATTGTTCGAGACTTCCGGCATTTCGCTTAACGTCAACGGCGCCAACTGCACCGGCCGCGCCAAATAATCGTAGCCAAGCATCGGCTCGATCACCGCTTCGATAATGGTGTTGGAATACAGATCGGAAACGGCGATCGGATCGAAGCCTGTTTCAGCGGTCGGAAAACCCAAACGCAATACTTTATTCATATCGGCGGCGTGGCTAGCGAGCGCGGCAACAAAGCTTAGGCACAAGAGGGCGAGACGTATTTTCATTCTGGCTGCGGGATGGGTCTTGTCCGCTAATTTAACATAGGGATCGCGGAAGATTTTGGTTTATCATTCCCGCAACGTTTTTGATTCGGAGGCACCATGGCATTTCTCGCCGGCAAGAAAATATTAGTCACGGGTTTGTTGAGTAACCGCTCCATCGCCTATGGCATCGCGCAAGCGGCGCAACGCGAGGGCGCGGAATTGGCTTTTACCTACCAGAGCGACGCGATTAAAGATCGCGTCATCAAACTCGCGGCGGATTTTAAGTCCAACATTATTTTGCCGTGCGATGTCACCAGCGACGCGGAAATCGACGCGCTTTTCGCCAGCTTGTTCAAGCGCTGGGACGGGCTGGATGGGATTGTTCACTCGATTGCCTTCGCGCCGCGCGAGGCGCTCAGCGGGGATTATCTGGATACGCTGACGCGGGAAAGTTTTCGCATTGCCCACGACATCAGCGCCTATAGTTTCGCCGCGCTGGCGAAGGCGGGATTGCCGATGATGCTGGGCCGCAACGGGGCGCTAATTACCCTGAGTTATTTGGGCGCGATTCGCTCGGTGCCGAGTTACAACGTGATGGGTTTGGCGAAAGCGAGTTTGGAAGCGAACGTGCGGTATCTGGCCCAGAGCCTCGGGCCGCGCGGCATTCGCGTGAACGGCATTTCCGCCGGGCCGATCAAGACGCTGGCCGCGGCGGGCATCGCCGGTTTCGGAAAAATATTGCACTACGTCGAAGCGACAGCGCCACTGAAACGCAATGTGACGACTGAAGAAGTCGGCAACGTCGCCGCGTTTTTGTTAAGCGATCTTGCGTCCGGTGTGACGGGCGAAATTACCTATGTCGACGCGGGTTTCAATACCGTCGTACCGGGAATGGAAGGATAGCGGCGCGACAATGGCCTGCGGATCCAGTACCAGAGCGGCTCTTCAGGCATGTCTTACCAATACTACTGATCGGACTTCTGTTCCAGCGCGGTTTTATCGATGGTGATCTTTGCCTTGCTACGCAGGCTTTTCACCATCGCTTCGAACTCCTCTTGCGATTGCATTTGCGCTAAGCGCGGCAAAATTGTATTGCGCTTGGCATCGTCTAGCGCCGGCGCGTCAACGACTTTGCTGATCTTGACGAAGCTGTAACCATCCGGCCCTTCGGCGCCGACGAATGCCGGCAGTTTTTTCACATCGGCTTTGAACACTAAGGTCACGATATCGCCAGGGATGTCGCCCGGATTTTGCCGGCCCACCAACTTCGCCATCGACCACGTTAGTCCCGGCACGTCCTTGCCTTGTTTCAACAGTTCCAAATTGACCTTGGCCTGCTGCGTGACGAGCTTGAGCGCCTCCTGTTGTTTTAGCGTCTTGATAATTCCGGCGCTCGCTTCACGGAGGGGTTTCGCAGCAGCCGGCTTGTGCTCCAGCACACGCGCGGCGATGAGTGTGTTCGGCGCAACTTCTATCGCTTCGGTGTTGCGCTTATTCTTCAAGACCTCGTTGGAAAAGATCGCCTCGAGAAATTTCTTGTTGGCGAACATCGGATTCGTGCCCTCGCCGGTGCGCGGGATAAATTCGCTTTGCTGCGACGTGAGCTTAAACTGATCCACCACCGGCTTTAGGCTGTCCGACTGTTCGTAAACCATGTCGTTGAAACTGCCGGCGATTTCCAGATAATGTTTGTTGGCTTTTTGTCTCTTGACTTCGGTGATGATGCTGTCTTTCACCTCGGCAAAGCTCTGCGTCTTTTCTTCGAAAGATATTAAAATGTGACTAGCCTTGCGCTCCGACTCTTTTATTTCGGTGAGCTTGATAATGTGGTAGCCGAATTCCGACTCGACCGGCCCACGAATCTCATCGACCTGCATCGAGAACGCCGCCTCTTCGAAAGTTTTGACCATCGCACCCTTGCCAAAGTAGCCTAAGTCGCCGCCCTGTACCGCCGAACCTGTATCTTGCGAATACTTTTTTGCTAACTCGGCGAATTGCGTCGGCTTAGCGCGTACTTCTTTTAGCACGTCCTGAACCTTCGCCAGCGCAGCTTTCTTCTCGTCAGCGGTGTCGTTACTTTTCTTTTTATATTGACCTTTCGCCAGGCGTTCATCGTAAAGCTTGTGCGCTTCGTCGTCGCTTACCATTTGTTCCGCCGCAAATTTTTCGGCGGACAACATGACGTACTCAACTTTCACCTGCTCGGGAATTTTGAACCGTTCGGGGTTGGCGTCGTAGTGCGCCTTGATGGCTTTCTCGTCGATCTTCACCTGACTCAGAAAAGCGTTCGGGGAAACCGTCGCGCGGCTCACTTCGCGCTGCTGTTCGCTGAGTTTTACAAAACCGTCGAGCTGAAACTTCGGAACAATCGCCGTCGAGGTGATTGCGTCGCGCATCTGCTGCAATACGCCGTCCTGGCGAATTTGTTCTTCAAACATCGTTTCCGTCATGCCGCGATTGCGCGCGTAGGTTTGATATCGCGTCAACGAAAATTTGCCGTTGTCTTGAAACGCCGGAATCGCCTCGATAGTCTTGCGCAATTGTTCATCGGTGACGGTTAAGCCCACTTTTTTCGCGGTCGCGGCGAGGAGGCGTCGATTCACGACGCCCTCAAGCACACCGGCCTTTGCCTGGGGATTATCAACCATGGCGGGATTAAAGTTTTGACCTAACATCTCGCGCATTTGATCGACTTGATTACGATAGGCGGTATTGAATTCATCGCGGGAGATATCGGCGCCATCAACGCTCGCCATACTCGCGCCACGCCCGATATTCTGAATGTAAGACTCAACTCCCCACAGCGAAAAGCTGATAATGATAAGTCCAAAAATAATATAGGTAAGCCACTTACCTGCCCTACCCTCGCGGATGGTATCGAACATGTTGGATTCTTTTAAGGAAGAAAATCAATCGCGCGATTATACGCGGAAAACGGCTTTGCCGGCCGACTTGCCGGGCTTGGAAAAGCAAAAGGGCGAACTCGCGTTCGCCCTTTGACTTGTCTGGCGGAGTGGACGGGACTCGAACCCGCGACCCCCGGCGTGACAGGCCGGTATTCTAACCAACTGAACTACCACTCCTAGATTTTTTGGCCTTACTGGTGGGTTCTGAGGGGATCGACCCGCCGACATTCGCCTTGTAAGGGCGACGCTCTACCAGCTGAGCTAAGCACCCAAAAGCCCTTTAGTTTACCGCATCCTTCAATGCTTTACCAGCGCGGAACTTTGGAACTTTTGCCGCTTTAATCTTAATCGCCGCGCCAGTGCGCGGGTTACGCCCGCTGCGCGCTGCGCGTTTGCCAACATAAAACGTTCCGAATCCGACTAATGTCACCATGCCACCTTTTTTCATTGAAGTTTTGATGGCGCCAATCGCGCTATCGAGCGCACGGCCGGCAGCAGCTTTAGAAATATCTGCGGATTTCGCGATGACTTCGATGAGCTCTTGCTTATTCACGTCGATCCCCTTTCTGATGTACTAAGTGTACAGGACTATTCCTGGACTTGACTTTATAACAAGCGACAAAACAAGGTGTCAAGCGCTTTAAGTAAATTATTAAGTGTCACTAACACCTGAATTGGCGCGGCTTTCCGGGCTCCGGGCGATTCGAGCGAAAAACGTTAGGTAAAATGCGCGCGGCCGCAGCCGCGCGTTCTCGGGTTAGGTTACCGCAATTAATGCTTTAATGATGCCGCTGTAGCGTCATCGGGTTTCGCTGCAACGGCTGGCGCGACGACTTCCGTTTCCGGCAATGGCAGCGGCTTGGTTTCAAGCGCCATTTCCAACACTTGATCGATCCATTTCACGGGATGAATATCCAAGCGATTCTTAATGTTGTCGGGAATATCCACCAAGTCCTTGGTGTTTTCTTCCGGAATCAGAACTATCTTAATGCCGCCACGATGGGCCGCCAGCAACTTTTCCTTTAGACCGCCGATGGGAAGCACTTCGCCACGCAACGTGATCTCACCAGTCATTGCCACGTCGGCGCGCACCGGAATACCGGTTAACACCGATACGATCGCGGTACAAATACCGACACCCGCGCTTGGGCCATCTTTCGGCGTCGCACCTTCCGGCAAATGGATATGAATATCTGTCTTCTCGTAAAAATCGTCGGCGATGCCGAGTTTTCGCGCACGGCTGCGCACCACTGTCAACGCGGCAGCGATCGATTCCTGCATGACTTCGCCGAGCTTACCGGTAGTGGTCATCTTGCCTTTGCCGAGCAGCTTGGTGGCTTCGATGGTGAGCAATTCGCCACCCACTTCAGTCCACGCCAAACCCGTCACCTGACCGACTTGATTTTCCTTCTCGGCGATACCGTAGGTGTACTTGCGCACACCCAAATACTTGTCGAGATTCTTCGCGCTAACTGCGACTTTACCCGGCACTTTTTTCAGCATCAGGGCTTTCACGACTTTACGGCAAATCTTGGCAATCTCGCGATCCAGACTGCGCACGCCAGCCTCGCGGGTGTAATAGCGCGTGACATCGCGCAACGCCGATTCATTCACCGTTAACTCTTCGTCCTTGAGGCCATTCGCCTTCATCTGTTTCGGTAATAAGTAATGCCGCGCGATGTTGATTTTTTCGTCTTCCGTATAGCCGGACAGGCGAATGACTTCCATGCGATCAAGCAATGGCGCCGGAATATTAAGTGTATTGGCCGTCGCGACGAACATCACATCGGACAGGTCATACTCTACCTCGACGTAGTGATCCATGAAGGTATGGTTCTGTTCCGGATCGAGCACTTCCAACAACGCCGATGACGGATCGCCGCGAAAATCCATGCCGAGCTTGTCGACTTCGTCAAGCAGGAACAACGGGTTACGCACCGCGACCTTGCTCATGTTCTGCAAAATCTTACCGGGCATCGAGCCGATGTAGGTGCGGCGATGGCCGCGAACTTCCGCTTCGTCGCGAACGCCACCGAGCGACATGCGCACGAATTTCCGATTCGTCGCACGCGCAATTGATTGACCGAGCGAGGTCTTACCCACGCCGGGCGGGCCGACCAAGCACAGGATCGGTCCTTTCATGCGCTCGACTCGACCTTGCACCGCAAGATATTCGAGAATGCGCTCTTTGACCTTATCCAGACCGTAATGATCTTCGTTCAGAATTTTTTCCGACGCCTCGATATTGGTGCTGACCTTGGTTTTTTTCTTCCACGGCAAATTGGTGAGAATATCGATATAGTTGCGCACCACCGTCGCTTCCGCCGACATCGGCGACATCAGACGCAGTTTTTTCAGCTCCGCTTCCGCCTTGGTGCGCGCATCTTTAGGCATATGCGCCGCGATAATTTTTTTCTGCAACTCATCTAGATCGGCGCCGTCTTCGGAATCGCCGAGCTCTTTCTGGATCGCCTTGACCTGTTCATTCAAATAATACTCGCGCTGGCTCTTTTCCATCTGGCGTTTGACGCGGCCCCGAATGCGTTTTTCCACTTGCAGGATATCGATTTCCGATTCAAGCAGGGTGAGCAAATGCTCTAGCCGCTTGCGCACATCGAACATTTCTAAGATCTGTTGCTTCTGCTCAAGCTTGAGCGGCAAGTGCGCCGTAATCGAATCCGCGAGACGACCGGGATCGTCGATCCCCGCAAATGACGTCAGCACTTCCGGCGGAATCTTCTTGTTGAGCTTAACGTATTGGTCGAACTGCGTGAGCAAGGTACGGCGCATTGCTTCGAGCTCGTGATCGGCGAGCGGGCCGATCACCACGGGCGAAATTTCCGCCGACAGATGCGTCTTTTCATCATGCACGCTGGCGAGCTTGGCGCGCTGGGTGCCTTCCACCAGAACCTTCACGGTGCCATCGGGCAATTTCAGCATCTGGAGAATGCTTGCCATACTGCCGACCACATACAGATCGCTTTCCACCGGATCATCATTGACGGCGGATTTTTGCGCCACCAATAAAATATTTTTGCCGGCCTCCATGGCAATTTCCAGGGCGCGGATCGATTTCGGGCGGCCGACGAACAACGGGATGACCATGTGAGGGAAAACCACGACATCGCGCAACGGCAGCAATGGCACCAGTGAGGCAGGGGTAAGCGTGGGGACGGTCATAGGTTTAAGCCTTTCGTTATATTGCCCAGAGATGCGGCCGGAATGACCAATTTCAAGCCAGAATCAACTACTCGCCTAACGCGAGGGGCGCGTTGGGCGCGACAGCAACCGTTAACTCATTGATTAACGGTCGTTCTCAAACGCCGGCCACCTTGGGCTGATCGGCATAAATTAGAAGAGGCGGCGTATCGCCATTGATGGATCCCTCATCGATGACGACTTTGGACACGTTACTCATTGACGGCAAATCAAACATGATATCAAGCAAGGAATGTTCGATAATGGAACGCAAACCACGCGCGCCGGTTCGCCGCGCCAACGCTTTTTTGGCAATCGCCTTAAGGGCAGGTTCGCGGAATTCCAACTCGACGCCTTCCATTGCGAACAACTTGTGGAACTGACGCGTCAGCGCATTCTTCGGCTCGATCAGAATGCGGATTAACGCATTCTCGTCCAATTCCTCCAAGGTCGCTACCACCGGCAAGCGACCAACGAATTCAGGAATCAAGCCAAACTTAATCAAATCTTCTGGCTCGCAATTGCGCAATAACACACCGATTTCTTTGCGGTCGTCTTTGCTTGAGACCGTGGCGCCGAACCCGATGCCACCGCGCTCCGAGCGGTTGCGAATGATGCGCTCGAGGCCACCGAAGGCGCCGCCGCAAATGAATAGGATATTCGTCGTATCGACTTGGACGAACTCTTGATTCGGATGCTTGCGGCCACCTTGAGGTGGCACAGAGGCGATCGTTCCTTCGATAAGTTTCAACAATGCTTGTTGCACGCCCTCGCCGGATACGTCGCGGGTAATCGACGGGTTATCGGACTTGCGCGAAATCTTGTCGATTTCGTCTATGTAGACGATGCCGCGCTGCGCCTTTTCAACATCGTAGTCGCACTTTTGCAGCAGCTTCTGGATGATATTTTCCACGTCCTCGCCGACATACCCCGCTTCCGTGAGCGTAGTCGCATCGGCAATAACGAAGGGGACGTTGAGCAGGCGCGCCAGCGTTTGCGCCAGCAAGGTTTTTCCGGAACCGGTCGGGCCAATCAAAAGAATATTGCTTTTGGCAACTTCAACGTCTGATTGCTTCGGCGATTGCTTGAGACGCTTGTAGTGGTTATAAACCGCGACCGACAGAATCTTTTTCGCCTGCACCTGATCGATCACGTATTGATTCAGGATACCGCAGATTTCCTGCGGTACCGGCAGATCGGCCTTGGCATTCTTGACTTCGGTGGTGTGGACTTCTTCGCGAATAATATCGTTGCATAGTTCAATGCACTCGTCGCAAATGAATACCGACGGACCAGCGATCAGCTTTTTCACCTCGTGCTGGCTCTTGCCGCAGAAAGAGCAATACAAGAGTTTTTCGCCGCCTACTTTTTCAGCCATTGCTTATCGTCCTTTTAACGCTCAAACCTCCCGGGCTTACGCCTGGACTTCCGTTCGGCTGCTCAATACACGATCTATGATGCCATACTTTAATGCATCCTCGGCGCTCATGAAATTATCGCGTTCCGTATCGCGCTCGATCGTTTCTAGGGTCTGGCCCGTATGCGTCGCCATGATATTGTTCAAACGCTTGCGCAAGTACAGAATTTCTTTGGCGTGGATTTCGATGTCCGACGCCTGTCCTTGAAAACCGCCGGACGGCTGATGAATCATCACGCGGGAATTCGGCAGGCAAAAGCGCTTGCCTTTCGCGCCGGCGCTCAATAAGAACGCACCCATCGAGGCGGCCATTCCAGTACACGTAGTCGATACGTCGGGCTTGATGAACTGCATCGTGTCGTAAATTGCCAGGCCCGCGGAAACGGAACCACCCGGCGAGTTGATGTAAAAGTTAATGTCTTTGTCCGGATTCTCCGATTCCAAAAACAACAATTGCGCCACGACTAGATTCGCGATCGAATCATTCACCGGGCCGACGAGAAATACCACGCGCTCTTTCAGCAAGCGCGAATAAATATCGTAAGCGCGCTCGCCACGGCCGCTTTGCTCGATCACCATCGGGATCAAGCCTAGGCCCTGTGGTTCAAATATTTGACGCTCGGTCATTTCGTGTTTCCCATAATCTCATCGAACGGGGTTGCGACATCTTCCGTTTTCGCCTGACTTAGCGCCCACGCGACAACGTTATCTTCCATCACAACCGCCTGAACTTCTTGCAGCATTTCCGGCTGCTGGTAGTACCAATCGACCATCGCGTCCGGCTGCTCGTAACTCTTCGAATGCTCTTGGATGACCGCGCGAATCTGGTCCGGCTTGGCCTCCAACTTGTTCTGTTTCACCACCTCGCCAATAATTAGCCCAAGCGTTGCGCGGCGCTTGGCCGCGTCGTTAAACAATTCGATCGGCAGCGCCGTGCCTTTGGTCATCATGCCGCGGGACTGGAAATCCTGCATGGCGTTTTGTTGCAAACGCCGCGCTTCCATTTCGACCAAGGCATGAGGGACTTCCAATTTGGCGCCATCGAGCAGAACTTGCATCACCGATTCTTTTAATTTGCCCTGCATGCGGCGCTTCAGTTCACGGTCAAGATTCGCCGTCACGTCAGCGCGCAAATCGTCCAAATTGCCACTCTTAACACCGAGGGCTTGCGCAAAATTTTCATCCAGCGCCGGCAAATGCGGCTCGCTCACCTTGTTTACCTTCACCGTGAAACTCACGGTTTTGCCCGCCACTTGCGTGCCGTGATAATCAGCCGGGAAGGTGATGTCAAAGCGCTTGCTGTCGCCCGCGTTTTGGCCAACGATATTCGCTTCGAAATCAGCCATCAGGCGGCCTTCGCCTAAAACTACTAGCGCACCCTTGGCTTGGCCGCCATCGAACGGCGTGTTGTCCAGCGTGCCATCATAGTCGATATCGACTTGATCGCCGTTTTTTGCGGCGCGCGAAACGGCGTCAAAGTGCACTCGCTGTTTGCGCAGTACTTCAATGGTCTTGTCGATCTGCGCTGCGTCGATGGTCGCGACGGCGCGCTTAACGGTCTTGTCCGCCAGTGTGCCTAAAACGATTTCCGGATAGACCTCGTACACCGCCGTGAACTCGAAATTTTCCTCGGTCAGGCCATCGTCCTTCGGCTCAAAGCGCGGATAACCGGCGAGGCGAATATTCTGTTCCTTAACCTTCTCGGAAAAAGAACGCTGCAACGAATCGGACATCACCTCTTGCCGCACCTGCTTACCGTATTGCTGGGCGACGATTTTCATTGGCACTTTGCCGGGGCGAAAGCCGTGAAACTTCGCGGTACGCGCAATCTCCCTCAGCTTGGTATCGACCTGCGATTCGATCGCGGCGGTCGGGAAAGAAAAATCGAGCTTACGTTCTAACGGACGTTCCTGCTGCACTTCTGCTTGCATTTATTTTTCCTAAAAATCTTTCTGGTGCGAAAGGAGGGACTCGAACCCACACACCTTACGGCGCTGGAACCTAAATCCAGTGCGTCTACCAATTTCGCCACATTCGCATTTCGTGTCGGATGCCACGCGAAGATTTGAGCGAAAACAATGCGTTATCGTCAATCGGCGCAAATCATCGCAGGGAACTGCCCCCCACGCATGGGACGCAAGCGCTTATCCAACCGAACGCGCGATTATACCGGAAAGCAGTGCGCCGCCGCCTATAATTCCTCTCCCGCACGCGTCCCGCCGCACCGTTTCCAGCGCGCCGCATCATCCGCCACCGACCAACTCATGCCCGTCGAGCACTACGAGAATTTTCCGGTCGCCTCGATCGCGCTACCGACACACCTGCGCGGGCCGATCGAGGCAATTTACGCGTTTGCCCGCAGCGCCGATGATTTCGCCGATGAAGGTGACCTGTCTGCGGCGGAGCGCATCGCCCGTCTGGACGCATATGGCGCCGAGCTGCGGCTAATAGAAGCCGGTAGAGCGTCGGCGCATCCACTGTTCACACGGCTGGCGAATGAAATCAACCAACATAAGCTTCCGACACTGCTATTTCACGATTTGCTCGACGCGTTCAAACAGGACGTCACCCAAACCCGATACGCCAATTTTGGCGAGGTGCTCGACTACTGTCGCCGCTCTGCAAATCCGATCGGGCGCCTGCTACTCCTACTGAATGGCCGGTCCACCCCGCAGCAACTTGTCTGGAGCGACGACATCTGCTCCGCGTTGCAACTGATCAACCATTGGCAGGATGTGGCAATTGATTGGCAGAAAAACGACGGTGGCCGCGTCTATCTGCCGCAGAATGACCTCGCACGCTTCGGCTTGAGCGACGTCGATATTTCCGTTGGGAGCAATTCGCCTGCGTGGCAGGCGATGATGGCATTTCAATGTCAGCGTACACG
>JBKJHT010000083.1:0-15547 GCA_046598945.1 Burkholderiales bacterium
AGCGCCGCTCGCAAACCCTCGCTCAAGGACTTTTGCAACAGCCTCAGTTGTTCATCGATTCAGCCATTTCCGCAACAGCCGGGCGAGGAACGAAGACAGGCGCGTTCGAGCGTAGGCAACCGCTGCCGTCTTGATCGCCTCGGCTTGGATCGGCTAGGCATGAATCATGCCGGCAAGCGATCGCAAGCCAATGTGAGCAACCTCTGGGGCGGAGCATTCGGGGCTCCGTCGAGAAAGACTGATTTTGACGGAATCATCAAACGAACAATACCTGCTGAAACTTGAGCGATTAGTATCGAACTGGGCGCCGTGCGCGCCGCAAAGGCACGCCACGGTTAGAGCGGTGCAAACCCACATTGAGCCGCATAATAAGTTCGCTTTTTCCAAGCCTCGCCAATACAGTTGAAGTTGGTACGATTCAGCACGAGGTCTCATAATAACCGTTAAAACGTTAGCGACTATGTGTATGCTCATAGTTAACGTTCTAAATTTTACTAAAAACTTTGGCTACCTCTATCGACAGCTTGCGCCGGGCGATCCGTGGCGCGTATTTGACCGACGAAGCCGAGGCAATCGAGCGCTTGCTTCCCCTCGCCGCGCTCGACGCGCAGCAAACTCAAACCGTTGCAAACACGGCACGAGTCCTGGTCGAAGCCGTGCGAAAAGCAGGTTCGAGTGCTATCGTTATCGAATCTTTCTTGCGGGAGTTCAAGCTGTCGACGCAAGAAGGCATGTTGCTGATGTGCCTAGCCGAAGCATTGCTGCGGATACCTGACCACGCGACGGCGGAACATCTCATTCGTGACACATTTTTACGGGGTGACTGGCGACAGCATCTCGGGCGCAGCGATTCATTTCTTATCAACGCAGGAACATGGGCGCTGGTGCTGACCGGTCGTCTCGTCGATTGGCAAGGTGACGGCGATGAAGATGTTTTTGCCAGCCTCAAAAAAATGCTCGCAAGAAATGGTAACCGGGCTGTCCGGCTGGCCATCACCCAAGCCGTTCGCATCCTGGCCGAGAAATTCGTTTTGGGTCGCAGCATTGCAGAGGCGCTAGACCGCAGCCGCCGCGCTGCGAACGCTGACTACTGCTATTCCTTCGATATGCTGGGCGAGTCGGCTTTGACAAAAGCCACGGCCCAAGCCTATTTTGAAGCGTACCACGAGGCGATCGGCGCGCTGGACGGTACGGCGAATAGCGTCTCAGTCAAGCTTTCGGCATTGCACCCGCGCTACGAATTCGCGCAGCGGGAACGCGTGTTGGCGGAACTGGCGCCGCGTCTCCTCGATCTCTCCCGAGCGGCGCAGAGGGCGAACATTGGGCTGACGGTCGACGTCGAAGAGAGCGAACGGTTGGAGTTGTCTCTGGACATTTTCGAGCGCGTATATTGCCATCCCGACCTCGCGAATTACCAAGGCTTGGGCCTCGCCGTGCAAGCCTATCAGAAGCGCGCGTTGCCCGTTATCGATTGGCTCGCGCAACTCGCCCGCAGCCGAAGGAAACGCATTCCGCTGCGATTGGTCAAAGGCGCCTATTGGGACACGGAGATCAAGCGCGCACAGGTTCAAGGGCTTGCCGGTTATCCGGTCTTCACGCGCAAGACAGCCACCGATGTCTCATACCTTGCCTGCGCCAAACGGATGTTGGCGGCGTGCGACGCGTTCCTCCCGCAGTTTGCAACGCACAACGCCCATACGGTCGCAGCGGTTCTGGCGCTGAGCGAAGGCGATCGAGACTTCGAGTTTCAACGTTTGCACGGCATGGGTGAAGCGCTGTACGGCGAAGTTCTCGCCAATTCAGCGTTCGCCGTGCCCTGTCGCATATACGCGCCGGTGGGCTGCCACGAGGATTTGCTGCCCTATCTGGTTCGGCGCCTGTTGGAGAATGGCGCGAACTCTTCATTTGTGCACAGCGTTGCCGACCCGGCGATAGCGGTCGACAAACTGATCGCGGACCCCATTGCGGTGCTACGCGAGCTCGATGTGAAACCCCACCCGCGCATTCCATTACCGCGCGATGTTTACGCACCCGAACGACGCAATTCGCAAGGCATTAGCTTCGCCGATCCGATTGAGGTGGGCGAATTAGTCGAGCAAATGCGCTTAGCCCTTGAGCGCCAACACGTCGCGAGCGCCTTGATCGAAGGCGTCTCGTGGTCGGGCGCCAAGCGCGAGATCAGATCCCCAGCCGATGGGGAACGCATTGTGGGCCATGTGGAAGAAGCAAACGAGGCGGCGTTACAACGAGCGCTGGCCGCCGGAACCGAAGCCGCCGCGCCGTGGGCCGCCACTCCGGCAACGGAACGGGCTGCAAGCCTGGACTGCGTTGCAGACCTGATCGAGGCGGAGCGCGCAACGTTCCTGGCGTTGCTGGCACGGGAGGGTGGCAAGACCTTAGCGGACGGACTGGCGGAGGTACGCGAAGCGGCTGACTACTGCCGTTATTACGCCGCGTTGGCGCGATGCGATTTTGCGAGTCCTCGCGATTTGGCGGGCCCCACCGGGGAACTGAATCGGATGGCGCTCCATGGCCGCGGCGTATTCGCGGCCATTAGCCCGTGGAATTTTCCATTGGCGATTTTCGTCGGCCAGATCGCCGCCGCGCTTGCAGCCGGCAACGCGGTCATGGCCAAGCCCGCGCGGCAAACGCCACTGGTCGGTTTTCACGCCGTCAGCTTGTTTCATCGCGCCGGTATTCCGGCTTCCGTGCTGCATTATTTGCCCGGTCCCGGATCGGCGTTAGGCACCCAGTTAGTCAGCGACGAGCGCGTTAACGGCGTAGTTTTCACCGGCTCCACCGACACGGCGCAAACCATCAATCGCCTATTGGCCGCCCGCCGTGGCGCCATCGTCCCTTTCATCGCCGAAACCGGCGGGCAAAACGCCATGATTGCGGATAGTTCCGCCCTACTCGAACAAGTGGTCAGCGATGTGTTGCAATCGGCCTTCAATAGCGCCGGGCAACGTTGTTCCGCATTGCGCGTGCTGTTCGTGCAGGAGGAGATTGCCGATCGGCTACTGGAGCTGTTACGCGGAGCCATGGAGGAACTGGTCATCGGCGATCCTATGAATCTTGCCACTGACGTGGGTCCGGTTATCGATGGCGCGGCAAAAATGGAACTGCAACGTCACATTGAAAAACTACGCCTGATCGCTAGCCCCGTGTGCGAGTTGCGCCTTCCGACAGGCACCGAGAAGGGCAGCTTCATCGCGCCCTGCGCGTTCGAGATTAAGCGCTTGGATTTTCTCGAGCACGAGGTATTCGGCCCGATATTGCACGTGATTCGCTTTCAACGCGGGGCCTTGGACAACGTCATCGAC
This sequence comes from Burkholderiales bacterium, assembly GCA_046598945.1. GTDB lineage: Bacteria > Pseudomonadota > Gammaproteobacteria > Burkholderiales > JALYOK01 > JALYOK01. The sequence goes on from JBKJHT010000083.1 coordinate 3,324, forward strand.
GCGATCAATCGCACCTGCTACGGCCTGACGCTCGGCATCGCCAGCCGCATCGATACGACCATCCGGCACATTCAAAGCCGCGCCCGAGTCGGCAACATTTACGTCAACCGCAACATGATCGGCGCCGTGGTCGGCGTGCAACCGTTCGGCGGGGAAGGCCTGTCGGGCACTGGGCCAAAAGCCGGCGGGCCGAACTATCTATTGCGCTTCGTCACGGAACGCACCGTATCCGTAAACACAACGGCGATGGGAGGCAACACCGCGTTGACCGCGCTCGATTGACCGAGTGAACGAACCTTCGCAGATAAGTTCTAATCTTCGGAACGGATTTCAATCAGAGCATCAGTACCACGTGAAAAGGTGGCTGGCCATGTCAAACTTGCATCGTCTCCAAAAAGAACGCCTGCGGCCCATCGCAATCATCGGGGTTGCCAGCGGAATCGGCGCTTCCGATCCCGGCTGCGGCGACGGCCCCGGCGTGCTCGAAGCGATCGGCGTTGCAGAGAAACTGAGATCGGCCGATCGCCACGCAACCTGGAAGACAACTATTTCTCCGCTTGAAGGTAGCGATAAAGTTGCAGTCGTCGCCGAGTGCGCGTCGCGCCTAGCGAGCGCAGTATCCGCGACGCTGACGGCGGGCGACTTTCCGATCCTCATCGGTGGCGATCATAGTTGCGCGATTGGCTCCTGGCGCGGTGTTGCGCAAGCGCTCGCGGGTAAGCCGCTGGGCATGCTGTGGATCGACGCCCATCTCGACAGCCATACGCCGGACACCAGCCACAGCGGCGCGTTGCACGGTATGCCGCTGGCGTGTTTGCTCGGCGTGGGCCCGGAAAAGTTAACGGATGGTGCGACGATACTGCAACCCCAACATGTCGCGGTCATCGGCGCGAGGAGCTTTGAGCCGGAAGAATACGCATTGCTTAAGGGCTTGGGCGTTCGCGTGTTCTTCATGGAAGAAATTGCCCGGCGCGGGCTTGATGACGTCATGCAGGAAGCCCTAACGATTGTGCAAAACGGGACGGCGGGATTTGGCCTATCGCTGGATCTCGACGCCATTGATCCGCTGGATGCACCGGGCGTAAGCACGCCGTCGCCTTCGGGCCTACGCGCGACGGAGCTGGCTTCCGTTTTGGCTCGGCTGCGCGACCATCCCGGTTTGCTGGCATTGGAAATTGCCGAATACGATCCGTATCGGGATGAGGATGGCAAGACGGTAAGTGTCGTCATTGAACTGCTCTCTGCCGTACTGGGCGCCGGTAACCTGGCCGGGCAGTCGATGATGGCGTCGGAATACCGCCACGGCGCGCACAACTACGACCCATTGCCGGTGGTCCTCACCAAAGGTAAGGGCGTTTTTCTGTGGGACGAACAGGGCCGACGCTACCTCGACATGATGTCGGCCTATTCCGCAGTGAGCCTGGGCCATGCCCATCCGCGCATCGTTGACGTGTTGACGCGGCAGGCCCACGTCCTCGCGGTGACATCGCGGGCGTTCTATAACAACCGACTGCCGCGCTTACTGCAACGGTTGTGCGAACTCACGGGTTTCGATCAAGCGCTGCCCGTTAACACCGGGCTGGAAGCCGTGGAAACCGCACTCAAGGCGGCGCGCAAATGGGCCTACCAGATTAAAGGTGTTCCAGCCGATTGCGCAGAGATCATCGCCTGTGAGGGCAATTTCCACGGCCGCTCGACAACGATAGTCGCGATGTCGTCGGAGCCGCAATATAAGGACGGCTTCGGCCCATTTCCACCGGGGTTCAAGCGTATTCCCTATGGCGATAGTGAAGCGTTGGCGCGTGCGATCACGCCGAATACGGCGGCGTTTCTGGTGGAGCCGGTGCAAGGCGAAGGTGGCATCATCGTGCCGCCGCGCGGCTATTTGACCGAATGCGCGCGCATCTGTCGTGAGCGTAATGTGCTGTTGATCTGCGACGAGGTTCAGACCGGTCTCGGACGCACCGGCAAGTTTCTCGCTTGCGAACACGAGGGTGTACGGCCCGATGGCGTAATACTGGGCAAAGCCTTGGGCGGCGGCGTGCTGCCCGTCTCCGCCTTTGTCGCACGGCGTGAGGTGATGCAGGTATTTAAGCCCGGCGATCACGGCAGCACCTTCGGCGGCAATCCCCTCGCCGCCGCCGTGGCGTTGGAGGCGCTGAACGTAATCGTCGAAGAACGGCTGCCTGAGCGCTCGGCCGAGTTGGGCCGCTATCTGCTCACGGAATTACGCCGCATCCGAAGTCCGCTGATTCGCGATGTGCGCGGGTTGGGGCTATTCATCGGCGTCGAAGTCGACCCGGCGCAAGCGAGCGCGCGTCAAGTCTGCGACCGGCTCATGGCACGGGGAATATTGAGCAAAGACACCCACGGCACGGTGGTGCGCTTTGCGCCGCCGCTCACCATTACGCGCGAGCAGATTGACGGGGCGCTGCAACGGATTCGGCACGTGTTCAACGAGTTGGACAGCGAATTGCGATGGGTGGCCTAAGCAAGATTACCGGCCACGTGTTGGAACGGCTGGGGGACAGCGGAGTCTGGCTGCCGGTGGGCCATCAGTTGGATGCAGCCCATACGTTTGCTTCGCTGGATCCGGCTTCCGCCGAGGTGATCGCCCATGTCCGCGCCTGTGCGCTCGGCGACTATGAGCAAATCATGGAAAACGCGGCTGCGAATTTTCAATCTTGGCGCGACGTGCCGGCACCCAAGCGCGGCGAGTTGGTGCGTGTGCTGGGCAACAAGCTGCGCGCCCACAAGGACGCGCTTGGAACGCTGGTCTCGCTGGAAACCGGCAAGATCAAACAAGAAGGTGACGGCGAAGTTCAGGAAATGATCGACATCGCCGATTTCGCGGTGGGCCAGGCACGCATGCTGTACGGCAAGACCATGCACTCGGAACGACCTCATCACCGAATGTACGAGCAATGGCATCCGCTCGGTGTGGTGGGGGTGGTTACCGCGTTCAACTTCCCGGTGGCGGTGTGGGCGTGGAACGCATTCATCGCCGCCATTGCCGGGAACAGCGTTGTGTGGAAGCCCTCTCCGAAAGCGCCGCTCTGCGCCATAGCGGTACACAACCTCTGCGTGGAAGCAATGCGCGAGATGAACTACCCCGGCGTGTTTTCGTTGCTGCTGTCGGACCAAAACGAAGTCGTCGAACGTTTGGCTACTGACGCGCGGGTGGCGCTTTTGTCCTTCACTGGATCGAGCGCTGTCGGTGCTACCTTGGCGCAGACCGTGGCGCGTCGCATGGGCAAGTCCCTACTCGAATGCTCCGGCAACAACGCCCTCATCGTTGACGAGACGGCGAACCTGAAGCTCGCCGTTCCCGCCATAGTGTTTGGCGCCGTTGGCGCCGCTGGCCAGCGCTGCACCACCACGCGGCGCTTGATCGTGCATGAATCGCGTTACGACGAATTGATGAGCCGCCTCGCTGAGGCCTATGGGCAGGTCAAAGTCGGCGATCCGCTCGAACCCGAAAGCCTTATGGGCCCGCTGATCGATGCCCAATCGGTAGAGCGTTTTCGAACGACCATCGCGGAGGTTCGTTCACTGGGCGGCACGATCCTTCATGGTGGCGAGGTCTTGCCCGGCCCCGGCTTTTTCGTTCAGCCGACGCTGGTGCGCGCGGAGAACCACTGGGACGCGGTGCAGCGCGAAACCTTCGCCCCCATCCTGTACATCATGACGTTCAAGACGTTGGATGAAGCGATCGCGCTGCAAAACGCCGTGCCCCAGGGACTATCCTCGGCGCTATTCACCGAGCGCGTCGACCGCGCCGAGCAGTTCTTGTCCGCGCGCGGTAGCGATTGCGGTATCGCCAATATCAACATCGGCACGTCCGGCGCGGAGATCGGCGGTGCATTCGGTGGCGAAAAGCAAACCGGTGGTGGCCGCGAAGCGGGTTCGGATGCTTGGAAAAATTACATGCGCCGCCAGACGAATACCATCAACTGGGGACAAGCGTTGCCTCTGGCGCAGGGAATCCAATTCCGCTAGCCTCGCCCGCATATGGCATGAAACGCCGGACATATTCAACCTGGCACTCCAGCCAAATACTACTCAGCGTAGCGTGATTGGTCGGTCGCGGGCGGTGCGAAAGATTACAATTGTTAGCAAGGCAGAGAGCGTGTTTTTGCGCAACGTTAGGTTCCGTAAGGGAGTATGTGGATGAATAAAACCATCGCCACGTTTCAGATTCAGTATCATCAGTTTTTAAATCCTCAGGGCGAAGTAGTCCAGGATCTTCCGCAATTCGCCAACGAGTCCGCGCAGTTAATCGCTCTATATCGCGGCATGGTACTGGCCCGCAACTTCGACGCCAAATGCATCGCGCTGCAACGCACCGGCAAGCTCGGCACTTACGCATCCTTTCTCGGCCAGGAAGCGATCGGCATCGGCGCACCGAGCGCTATGCGAACCGAAGATGTGTTGCTGCCCAGCTATCGCGAGTCCGCCATGCTGTTGCAGCGCGGCGTCACAATGGAAGAGCTGTTTTCCTACTGGGGCGGCGACGAGCGCGGTAGCGACTTCCAAACGCCGCGCAAGGATTTCCCGATTTGCATTACCATCGGCACGCAAGTCGTCCATGCAGTCGGCGTGGCGTATGCAATGAAGCTGCGTAACGAAAAGCGGGTCGCAGTCGCCGTGTGCGGCGACGGTGGCGCCTCGAAAGGCGATTTCTATGAGGGCATCAACGCCGCTGGCGTCTGGCACTTGCCGATGATCATGTTGATCAATAACAACCAGTGGGCGATTTCGGCGCCGCGTTCACTACAAAGTGCCGCGCAAACGCTGGCACAAAAAGCCATCGCCGCCGGCTTCGACGGTCTACAAGTCGACGGCAACGATGTGATCGCCGTGCGCCACGTGATGGAGCAGGCGCTCGCCAAAGCGCGCGACGGCGGCGGGCCGACGCTGATCGAAGCGCTCAGCTATCGGCTTTCCGATCACACCACCGCCGACGATGCCAGTCGTTATCGCGACGCCAAAGAGCTATCCGAGCGCTGGTCGATGGAGCCAATCGCGCGCTTGCGTCATTATTTGGCCGCCACAAAAGTCTGGGGTAAGACAGACGAAGAAGAACTTCTCAAGACCTGCGCTGAAGAAGTAAATCGTTCAGTAGAGACTTATACCGCAATTCCACCTCCCGGCAATGAGGAAATCTTCAAGTATCTCTATGCCACTTTGCCTGCCGTATTGGCGACGCAGCGCGACGAAGTCGTAACCGGAGGTCGTCATGGCTGAAATCACCATGATTGATGCAATCAACCGTGCACTGGCTCATGAAATGGCGCGTGACGCCTCAGTCGTAGCACTAGGACAGGACATCGGCGTAAACGGCGGCGTGTTTCGCGCCACGGTCGGACTGCAGCAGCGTTTCGGCGCTGAGCGCGTCATCGACACGCCGCTAGCCGAATCGCTCATCGCCGGGATGGCGATCGGCATGGCGGCGGAAGGCTTGAAACCTGTGGCCGAAATTCAGTTTTCTGGATTTATCTATTGCACGCTGGATCACATGATCAACCACGCGGCTAGACTTCGGCATCGTACACGCGGCAGGCTAAGTTGCCCGATGGTGCTGCGATCGCCAAGCGGCGGCGGCATTCACGCGCCCGAGCATCATTCGGAAAGTCCCGAAGCGATTTTCGCCCACATTCCAGGGCTGCGGGTGGTGATTCCTTCCTCGCCCGCTCGCGCCTATGGTCTATTGCTTGCTGCCATTCGCGATCCCGATCCCGTGGTATTTCTTGAACCGACGCGCCTGTATCGGCTGGTCAAAGAAGAAGTCCCAGACAATGGCGAAGCACTGCCATTGGACACTTGTTTTAGCTCGCGTGCCGGTAAAGATGTAACGCTGGTGAGCTGGGGTGCTGCCCTGTACGAAACGCTTGCTGCGGCCAAAACCCTTTCCGAACAAGGTATCGAAGCAGAGGTGATCGACGTGGCCTGCATCAAACCGTTGGACATGGCCACGATATTGGCATCGGTCGAAAAAACCGGACGCTGCGTGATCGTGCATGAAGCCGCACGCAGTGCTGGATTCGGCGCCGAAATCGCGGCAAATCTCGCGGAACACGGCTTGCTGCACTTGCTCGCCCCTGTTGTACGAGTTACGGGCTATGATTGTGTGATGCCACTGCCACGGCTTGAGCACGCCTACCTGCCAAGCACCGACCGTATCCTCAGCGCAGTTCACAGAGTATTGGAGTACGCATGACCGTGTTCAAATTGCCTGATCTGGGCGAAGGTTTGCAGGAAGCGGAGATCGTCGGCTGGCATGTGAATGTCGGGGATCAAGTGGTCGCCGACCAACCGCTGCTTTCCCTCGAGACTGATAAAGCAATTGTGGAAGTGCCCTCGCCCGAAACGGGACGCATCAGCAAAATTTACGGAAAAGTGGGCGATGTGATGAGAATCGGCGCGCCGCTGGTCGAGTTCGACGTGGGCAAGGCGCAAGACACCGCCACGGTCGTTGGCGAAGTTAAAGTCGGCCACGAAGTGATCAAAGAGCAGGCTGCAACGGTAACCGCTGGCAGCACCGGCATCAAAGTCATGCCTGCGGTACGCGCACTGGCACAGCGCATGAAGGTGGATTTGGCCATCGTCACGCCGAGCGGCCCAGACGGCCTCATCACTGTGGCCGATGTGGAGCGCGTCGCTAAAATCTTGAGCGAAGTGGAACCACTCGAGGCCCTGCGCGGTGTGCGCAAAGCGATGGCTAGCAACATGGCGCTTGCGCACGCGGAAGTGGTGGCGGTGACGGTGGTCGACGATGCAAACATTCACTCGTGGCTACCCGGCAGCGATGTGACGTTACGATTGATTCGCGCAATAATCGCCGCCTGCCGCGCGGAGCCTTCGCTTAACTGTTGGTATGACGCGCAAGCCGTCGGCAGGCGTTTACTGAAAAAGGTTCATTTGGGCATCGCCGTCGATACGGACGAGGGGCTCTTCGTACCGGTGTTACGCGACGCCGGCAACAAATCGGCGGAAGCGCTGCGCGAGGAATTGGAACGACTGAAGTCGGGTGTCAAGTCGCGAACACTGACCGCCGACGAAATGCGCGGCAATACCATCACGCTTTCCAACTTCGGCGCCATCGCCGGCAGATATGCGTCCCCGATCGTATTGCCACCGACGGTGGCGATTTTGGGTAGCGGAAAAATTCGTGACGCCGTCATCGCAGTGAACGGCAAACCGGAAGTGCGCCGTATGCTGCCGCTTTCGCTCACGTTCGACCATCGCGCCGTAACCGGCGGTGAAGCAGCGCACTTTCTCGCCGCCGTACTCGCAGATTTACAGCTACGCGACTGAACACCTACGACTAAATAATTAACTTAGCATGACGACAAACCTACCTTCGTATCTGCTCAACGACGATCTAAGTTCCTGGGAAATATTCCTAGAGCAAGTCGATCGAGTCACACCCTATCTCGGCTCCCTGGCACGTTGGGTCGACTTCCTCAAACGACCCAAGCGCATTCTCGTTGTCGATGTGCCGGTGCGCATGGACGATGGATCATTCGCTCATTTCGAGGGCTATCGCATACAACACAGTTTGGTTCGGGGCCCGGGCAAAGGCGGCATACGTTATCACCCGAACGTGTCGCTGCCTGAAGTGATGGCCTTAGCCGGCTGGATGACAATCAAGAACGCTGCCGTGAACGTACCCTTCGGCGGCGCAAAAGGTGGCATTCGGGTTGATCCTAGCCAATTGTCGCGCGCCGAGCTGGAACGTATGACGCGTCGTTATGCCAGCGAACTCAACATTCTACTTGGCCCCGACAGGGATATTCCGGCGCCAGATGTGAACACCAATGATCAAATCATGGCGTGGTTCATGGACACCTACTCCATGAACGAGGGCCGCACCGCCACCGGCGTGGTCACCGGCAAACCATTGGCCTTAGGCGGCAGCCTAGGTCGACGCGAGGCGACCGGCCGGGGCGTGTTTGTCGCCGGCGTTGAAGCGGCAAAACGCAGCGGAATCGAGATCAAGGATGCCCGAGTTGTGATTCAAGGCTTCGGCAATGTTGGTAGTGCGGCAGCGCAGATATATCACGCGCACGGCGCGAAGATCATTGCAGTACAAGACTCCTCGGGTGGAATCTATAGTGCGCACGGTATCGATCCGGCGCAACTGCAAGAATACACCATACGTAATGGCGGCCATGTGAGCAGTTTCGCCGGAACCGAACCGGTGGACGCCAACGAGTTCTGGGCGCTTGAGACCGAGTTCCTGGTGCCAGCGGCGTTGGAAAAACAAATTACCGTCGACAACGCGCACACGATCCGCTCGCGTATCGTCGTTGAAGGCGCGAACGGCCCGACAACCCCGGCTGCCGATGACATTTTGCGCGAGCGTGGCATCGTAGTTGTACCGGACGTGATCGCCAACGCGGGCGGCGTCATCGTCAGCTACTTCGAGTGGGTGCAGGACATATCCAGCTTCTTTTGGTCGGAAGATGAAATAAACCATCGTCTCCAACGCATTATGCAGGACGCGCTCGCTAGTGCCTGGGACATCAGCGAGCAACGTGGTGTCACGCTGCGAACCAGCGCCTTTATTATCGCGTGCACACGCGTGTTGGAAGCGATGGAATTACGCGGCTTATATCCTTAAATCAAGACAGCCCGTAGGTCAAACGAGGTAGCCGCTAGATGCAATTTGAACGTCTGCTTTTCTTTTCGCTTAAATGTCTGAAAGTGCCCGCCGGATTCGAACTCCCAGACGAAAACTGAGTTGCAAGTATCGGGGCCAGGCCGACGCGTGGGCGGAAAAATCGAATGTCGGAAATGGGTCGCTATGTAAAGATTTACATAGTGCAGAGCGTTTTTAGCGTACCGGCCGCGGCAATCGCGTTGTGCTTCACGCCATTCGGCATTGGCCGACGGTGAGCGTTGCTTGGCAAAAACTGAGCGGCAAGTTTCGCAAAACCAGCGGGTACTCGTCGCATCACTGAGACGAAGATTGCGCAATTGTCCATAGCGCCGGTTTACGCAACCATGCCGTCGGAATTCATACGTCGTGCGTGTGGTTGGAATGGCGGATCGATTGGTATCGGAACCGCCATCCCAATTGAAATGGAATACGCATTTTCCATTCTGGGATGCCCTAAAGTTAGTTCATCACGACGCCACCGTCGACGTGATACGACTGTCCCGTGATGTAGTCGGAATCCGCGCTGGCCAAGAAAACCGCCATGCCGGTAATGTCTTCAGGGGTTTCACCACGCTTCATTGGAATATTGCGAATGCGATCCTGCCAAACGGAACCGATAGGGCGTTGTTCCTGCTCGCTCCACTCGCGATCGATCTGTGTCCACATATCGGTATCCACCGGACCGGGACAGATACTGTTTACAGTCAGTTGCGGCGCAAACTCCTGCGCCGCGGTTTGGGTGATGTTTATTACGCCCGCTTTGCTCGCGGCGTAGGCACCGATCATCGCCCGGCCGCCACGACCGGCGATCGAGGCCATGTTGATAATCTTGCCCTTTGGGCGACCTTCGCCCAAAGGCGTTTGCCGCAGCATTTGTTGCGCGCCCGCCTGCAGCGCGAAAAACAACCCACGGGTGTTGACCGCTTGAATGAAATCCCAATCCTCCGGCGTGGTGTTGAGCAACGATCGCACGCGTATTACACCGGCGTTGTTGACCAGCACATCAAGGCGCCCAAATTGATCGACGACGCGCGCGATCATCGCCGCGCTCTGGGCTGGCTCGCGCACATCCACCACGAACGCATCGGCCACTACCCCCAACGCACGAACTTGCTCGGCCACACTTCGGGCATTCGCCTCATCCAGATCAACCACAACAATCTTGGCCCCTTCCCGCGCATAGCGCAGCGCCATCGCGGCACCGATTCCACGACCCGCACCGGTGATAAGTGCTACACATCCGTCTAATTTTTTCATTTCAGTTAAACCCTCTGTTGTTGCTTTTCGCCAATCAGAAGCGCAGTTTATTACAAAGAATCGGTGGGTTCCGATCATTCGCTATTGCGGGGGGTTGTTATAATCGAAAAATTTGAAGCGTTAGTAACTTAGGATTGTAATGACAAGTGCCCCCTCAAAAACCCCAGAATACAATTCCGGCCAAGCTACCGTATTGGATGCGCTGATCATTGGCGCCGGTTTTAGCGGCCTCTATCAACTGCTCTGCCTGCGCGATCGACTGGGCCTTTCAGTCAAGGCGCTGGAGGCCGGTTCAGGCGTTGGCGGCACGTGGTACTGGAACCGCTACCCCGGTGCGCGCTGCGATTCCGAAAGCCATTCCTACTGTTATTCCTTCTCCGATGAACTCATGCGCGATTGGGAATGGTCGGAGCGCTATCCAGGACCGCCCGAGATCCTGCGTTATCTTAACTTTGTCGCTGATCGCTTCGATCTCAAGCGCGACATCCGCTTCAATACCCGCGTGACCGCGGCGCACTATGATGCCGTCGAGAATGTTTGGCGCGTGCGTACCGAGGCGGGCGAACACCTGACGACACGGTTTTTGATCACCGCCGTCGGCTGCTTATCCATGGCCAATATTCCGAGCATCCCCGGCCTTGAGACTTTCCAGGGAGACTGGTACCACACCGGGCAGTGGCCCCATGAAGGGGTCGATTTTAGCGGCAAGCGAGTCGGGCAAGTCGGCACCGGCTCCACCGGCATCCAGGCTGCGCCGGTGATCGCCGAAACCGCCGCCCATCTTACGGTCTTTCAGCGCACCGCCACCTACAGTGTGCCGGCACGCAATGCCCCCTTAACCGAAGAATTCAGACGTTACGTTAAAGCGAACACCGGGGAAATACGAGCGCTAATGCACGCGACGACCAATGGCCATCCGTTCGCCATTTCCGAGCGCTCGGCGTTGCAGACCTCGCCCGAGGAACGCCAGGCCATTTATGAAGCGGCCTGGGAAAAAGGCGGCCTGCAATTTCGTGCGACCTTCCGCGATTTATTAGCCGACAAAGCGGCGAACGACACGGCGGCCGCGTTCCTCTGCGACAAGATTCGTCAGATCGTGAAGGATCCTGCAACAGCGAAAAAGCTGGCCGATATCGATCACCCTTATGCGGCAAAGCGCCCGCCGATCGACACCGACTATTTTGAGACATTCAACCGCGACAACGTCGAGCTGGTTGATATTAAAGCCACCCCCATCGAGGAAATCACGCCGCGAGGCATTCGTACGCGCGATACCGAATATCCGTTGGACATCATCGTTTTTGCCACCGGATTTGATGCCATGACCGGCACCTTACTGCGAATGGATATTCGCGGTCGCGGAGGTCTGCCGCTGGCGCAAGCATGGGCAGCGGGGCCGCGCAACTATCTTGGCCTGCAAGTCGCGGGCTTCCCGAATCTGTTTACCGTGACCGGGCCCGGTAGCCCATCGGTGCTGTGCAACATGCCCGTCGCGATCGAACAGCACGTAGAGTGGATCACCGACTGCATTGCCCATATGCGTCAACAGGGACTGACGCGTATCGAGACCCAGGACGAGGCGACGGATTCGTGGGTTGCCGAGGTGAACGCAGCCGCGGATGCGACGCTGTTAACGCATGCCAAACATTCCTGGTATTTTGGCGCGAATGTGCCCGGCAAGCCGCGCGTGTTTATGCCTTACGCCGGCGGAATGGCGCATTACCGAAAGATTTGCGCCGATGTCGCCGCGAGGAACTACGCGGGTTTTATCTTGAGCGCCTAAGGGTGTCGTTCACATCATCACTGGAACACCTTAATTAATAGCCATTCTCCGATTTATGTAAATCAAATATGCCCCCAATTGTGCCCCCGCCTTAGTCTTTTAGCACGAACAAAGGCCTCCAATAAAGCAGCCCAGAAACACTTTTCGCCAATGGCATAATCCTTCCCATGTGTGGACGCTATGCCCTCTACGGCCCTATTTTCGGACATCGCAAAGACGAACTGTCAGAGTTTACTTTCCTGGATCGCACAATGCCGTTCTTGCCGCACTATAACGCCGCGCCAACGCGATTCCTACGAGCTTACCGACTCGATCCTGAACGAGGCCGCGAGCTTGTTCCGTTGAAATGGGGCCGAGTACGCCCGCAACGCCAAACCATACTAACAGCCCACTAAAAACGGTCGGGGTAATGCCATGTTGCTGCGCCAAGAACACCGCGAGATAGGTAAATACAGCGTACTGTCCCGCCATACTGAGGGTCGTTGTTAGCACCACAAGTATCAGTGCAGGTTGGCGAAA
>JBKJHT010000120.1:0-3087 GCA_046598945.1 Burkholderiales bacterium
GAAGGTGAGGGACGTTGAACTTGTGGCGGTATTTACCCGAAGGGCGCAAGACATAACGGTCCCTTATACGAACCCGAAGGGCGGGTGGCTTCATACCCGGCGCACGCGCTTTGTATAAGACGCCGTTATGTTACAAAACCGCCACACATATACCGGCGAAGCCGACCACACCTCGAACCGTTGCGCGGGCGCTGAACTGTCAGGATGCCACTGCACGAGCCGCCTGCGAACCGCAAGCGGCTGGCGAGGGTTTTTTCGCGAGGCGCGCAGTGGTGAAGCGGCGGCGGAAACGGAGCGAGCACACGGATGCTACAGGGCGCAAGCCGAGGGCGGTTTTTTGCCTTCGGCGCTCTATGCGTACCACTGCACTAGCCCGGCGCGGTGCTTGCGCATTTTCTTTTTTGCAAGCGGCGTGACGGGCGGTAAGACGAGCGGATGTAACCTGTCCCGCTGCCAGTGGCTTAATACCTGAAGGGTCGCAAAAGGCGTCGCAAAGTTACCCCCCGTGTTACCCCGAAAAAGAAAAAGGAGTCAGCCGTTAAGCCAACTCCTTGATTAATTGGCGCGCCCGGCAGGATTCGAACCCACGACCCCTTGGTTCGTAGCCAAGTACTCTATCCAACTGAGCTACGGGCGCGTTGCATTGGAGCCCGGATTGTAACAGATCGCCAGCCGAACCGACAAATCCAGCGTCGAAACCGACTGCCGGAATCGATTTTTATCTTGCGCCGTAAGCGTAAAAAATCTTGGCTTAGGCAGCGCGATCAATCGGCGCCTTGAACACCGCGGAACGCAATAGTCTGATTCATCCACGCCGCAGTCGCCGCCACGCCGCCAAAACTGAACACGTGCACGCCGACCACGTTACACGGGGTGTGACCAAGGCAATATTGGGCGAAGGCGACCAGTTGTTCACGCGGATCCGTATGCATCACCAACTTCACCGCGCCGAAACCCTGGTCGCGCAGCGCGCGCAGCGATGCGCTCACGCCGCAGCGCTGGGCGTAGCGCAATAGCGCCAGGGCATCGGTAGGCCCGGCCAGGCCGATGTACACCGAGACGCCGGGAAATCCGCGTGCCAATTCAGAACAGTATTCGACAATGCGTCCCGGTGCGAAAGAAAACTGGGTTAAGACGTAGGCGCCCAAGCCTTGTTCCGCCGCGATCTGTAGTTTTTCTTGCATCGCAGCGGCCAGTTTATCGCGAGAAATGCGCGGATGACCTTCGGGATAGCCGCCAATGCCGACTTCATGAATGCCGCACTCGCCGAGCAAGCCTTCGCGCAACATCGCGATGCTGTCGGCGTACGGTCCAAGCGGCTGTACCTCGTCGCCGCCAATCAACAGTACTTCACGCACGCCGGCTTCTTTTACCGCGCGCTTGAGAAACGACTTTGCCTCGTCGCGCGAAGCGATGCGGCGCGCCGCCATATGCGGCACCGGCTCCAGGCCGACCGCGCGCACTGCGTTGAGCGCGGCAAGAGAATCAGCCAAGGTATGGCGCGGTAAGTGGTTGACGTAAACCCGCGTTCCGACCGGTAGCAGCGCCGCGATCTCGCGCGCGTCCTGCGGCCGATGGGCGCTCATTTCGATGGAACCGTAGGCAATCAGATCCGCCACGGCACGGGTCATGTCATTGGCGCGGTTGGTGACTTGGGATGAAACGTCGATTTCCGGCATGTTACGACCTCGGCTTTAATTATTCGAACGCGCAGTGTCCTACGCTACTCCTTTCGCAACGGGCGCGTCAATCGCGTCAACGGCCGAGGGCATCGCCAGATGCCGCATGGATAGTGGCTCGTGGCATGGCATGCTCGGAACGGCAAGCGCGGCGCGGCCCCTGGCAATGCGATCCGTACTGTTGACCTAACTGCGCAACAGGCATACGCTTCCCTCACAAACGCTGCATTCCAACGAGAATCCCGTTCAGGCTGGAGTCACACCGTTCGATATTCCCCTCGGTAACCGCCTGTACCGAATCGCCCTGACGGCAGTGTGCTGGTGTATCAAAGCCACAGCTTCAGACCATTGCTCGACAGACAAACGTTGAGGAAATAACCAGGAGGAACCACCCATGACTAGCTATAACCCAAGAACCGACACCGGCATCCCCACGGAACCCGTCGGCTCATTGCCACGGCCGATGAAATTGCAAGCAGCCTACAAAGACTATGACGCGGGCAAGATCGGTTTCGACGCACTATCCGCCGAACAAGATAAGGCCGCGGCCGATTCCATCACGCGTTTCGAGGCGACCGGCTCGCCGATTATTTCCGATGGCGAGCAGCGTATTTCCAGCTTTGCCACTTATCCGCTCACCGACACGTTGGCGGGCACCGGCCTCGCCGCCAATCTCGCCGGCGACGGGCAATACTTCGCCATCTTCGCCGACGGCCATCATCGCCAATTGCCGCGTCTGACCGGCGGGCCATTCCGCTACAAAACCTTCGCCTCGGATCTGTTGAAAAAATCCATCAAGTTGGCGAAAAAACCGATGAAGCAAGCAGTGATCGCGCCGTCAATGCTGGCGCTGCTCTATCCGCTGGACAAAGAAGTGCCGGGCTATCCGCGCGAGAAATTCTTGGAAGATTTGCTGAACGAATGCGAGAAAGATATTCGCCAAGCCTTTGCCGCGGGGGCCGCGCGCGTGTCGATCGATTTCACCGAAGGTCGCCTTGCCTGCCGCAACGATCCACGCAATCCGTGGACCGGGCGCAACATGCTCGGCCAATTCATCGAACTCAATAACCGCGTGATCGATCGCTTCAGTGCCGAAGAACGCCGCAACCTCGGCATCCACACCTGCCCCGGCGGCGATTGCGATTCGGTTCACAGTGCCGACGTGCCCTACGCCGAGTTGTTGCCGAGCATGTTCAAAATGAACGCCGGCTATTTCTTGATTCAACTGGCCAGCGAACGCCATCACGAATCGGTCTATAAGCTGATCGGTGAGCACAGCCGCGAAGACGCGAACGGTGTGGCGCAAACCAGTTACATCGGCGTCATCACCACACAAAGCCCGCGCGCCGAATCGGCCCAGGAGATTTGCGATCAACTCGTAGCGGCCGCGAACTACATCCCGAAAGAA
>JBKJHT010000134.1:0-10429 GCA_046598945.1 Burkholderiales bacterium
GATTGCGGGCCGATCATTCGTAAAAGCCAAATGGATCGCGTGCGCAGTTTCTTGAAAATCGCCGCGGACGATGGCTTGAAATTCGCCGGTAAGGGCAGTGTTTCCGCGGAAGCACCGCAGGGTGGTTTCTTCGTTGAGCCGCATTTGATCCGCGACGTGCCCGCGCATCACACATTAGCGCAAGACGAAATCTTCGGCCCGGTCATGGTCGCGATGCCATTCAAAGACGAGGCCGAAGCGATACGCCTTGCGAATGGAACCGCCTATGGCTTGAACTGCGGCGTGTGGACCAATCACGGTGGACGCCAGTTGCGTTTGGCAAAAGCGATTCGCAGCGGCCAGGTTTACATCAACAATTTTGGCGCCGGTGGTGGTATTGAATTGCCGTTTGGCGGTGTAAAACATTCCGGTCACGGTCGGGAAAAAGGTTTTGAGGCGCTGTTTGGGTTTACTTCGGTTAAGACGGTGGTGCTGAAGCATGGTTAGAAAAAGAACCGCCGCCCCTGCCCCTCCCCGGAGGGGCGAGGGGAGTTATCCCCGCCCTCTGGGAGAGGGTGCAGGGCGGGGTTGGCCTAAGGCCATGAGGGAAAACGCGCCATTAGAACAATTAGTTAAAAACAGGAGTTCCATTGAACATCGTTTGTCTTGACCTGGAAGGCGTTTTAATTCCGGAAATCTGGATCGAATTTGCCGAACGCAGCGGCATCGACGCGCTACGCGCGACCACGCGCGACGTGCCGGACTACGACGTGTTGATGCGCCAGCGTTTGCGCATTCTGAAGGAACATCAGCTTGGCTTGCCAGATATTCAGAAAGTCATCGCCACCATGACGCCGATGGCGGGCGCGCGAGAGTTTCTCGATTGGGTGCGCGACGAATTTCAGTTGATCATTTTGTCCGACACCTTTTACGAATTCGCCATGCCGCTAATGCGTCAGCTCGGTCATCCAACTTTGATGTGTCATCGTTTAAGTACCGACGAGCGCGGTTTCGTCAATCACTATCACCTGCGGCAAGAGGATCAAAAACGCATGGCGGTGAAGGCACTTCACAGCTTGAATTACAAAATCATTGCGGCCGGCGATTCCTATAACGACACCGGCATGTTGAGCGAAGCCGATGCGGGATTTTTCTTTTGCCCGCCGGA
Source organism: Burkholderiales bacterium (assembly GCA_046598945.1). GTDB lineage: Bacteria > Pseudomonadota > Gammaproteobacteria > Burkholderiales > JALYOK01 > JALYOK01. Next base: position 1,148 of record JBKJHT010000134.1, read on the forward strand.
TAACATCATCGCTGAATTTCCGCAGTTTAAAGTCGTGCGCGACTACGGCGCGTTACAACGGGCCATTACCGAAACACAACAAGGATTCAAATGAACAACATTAAGAAAATTGGCGCGCTGGCTTTTGTCGGCCTCATGACGACAAACCTCATGGCCGCCGACGATCTGCCGCGCGCCTATGGCCCGTTCCCGCTCGGCATGCAGCTCAGCGAGTTTCGCAAACTGACCGGCGCGCCGGTGTTCGGTGCGAAGTCCGGCGATACCATCAGCACACTGAAGTCGGACAATTTGGAAAAATTCGTCCCGGCAAAAAATCGCGTGCGCGAGCGCAACGCCGGTTTTGTGTTTGCCGGAAAAGAGCCGGACAGTCCGTTGTATCAAATTGGTTTTACCCCGGACGAGACCGACCTTGCTGCTTTGAAAGCGAACTACGCGCGCTATGGAACACACCGCGTGGTGAAGATCGACGACACCGATCGCTCCGGCCTGGAGTGGTGCCAGAACGGTAAAGTTCGCGTGTTGGTCACCTATGTGGACAAAACCAATCGGCCCACTTCGGTAACCATCGAAGATCTGTCGATTATGGCGCGCGCTCTCGCAGAAGAAGGCGCATCGACAGACCGGGCGATTTGCGGCAAGTGGCCCTAAAAATTAGCGCCCTGACATTCTATTTTTGGCCGCTTCAATGGCCGCCTTGATCTTAGGCAGCGCCGCCAGCGTTTCCCGTTCGCCGATCGCGAAGCAACGTTTTTTGTAGTTTTTGCTCCAGCCGGCGTAATAGCCGATGTTGGGATGAATCACGACATCGGCAAAACGCGTTTCATGATCGACTATGGTTTTACGCATGGCGCCGGTTACGATCCAGTCCACCGGGAAATCCTTCTGTGTCGGTGTGTCTTCGATGAAGGCCGATACGTCGACGCCGATCACGACATCGGCGCCGAGTTCGCGTGCGATGCGCATCGGCACGGGACTCACCAAATCGCCATCAAGATAATCGCGGCCATTGATTTTCACCGGCTGAAAGCGCCCCGGAATCGCGCTCGATGCGCGAACCGCAAGCCCGCTATCACCGCGATTGAAAATGACCGCATTGCCGGTTTTAAGGTCGGTGCTGACGATGGCGATTTCTTTCGGCAATTGCTCCAGACGCGCGCCTTGCAGCAGGCGGTTGATGAAATTCTGCAGCTTCTCACCGCGGATGTAGCCGCGATCGGAATACGAGAAATCGAGCAATTCCGTCGGCTGCAAATCCATTGCCATGGATTCAATCTCGGCAAGCGGTAGGCCGCTCGCATAAATCACGCCGACCAGCGCGCCGGAGCTGGTGCCGACGATGAGATCGGGCACGATGCCGTTTGCCTCCAGTGCCTTGAGCACGCCAAGGTGGGTGAGGCCGCGCGGCCCACCGCTGCCGAGAGCGACAGCGATCAGCGGCCGCGACAACGGCTTACGTTGGGGCTGCTCGAAGCTGACCGCGTTCGCGCCGCGATAGTCGATCGGCGGCGAACCGCAGGCCGTGACAATGAAACAAATGACCAGGATGTAGGCGCGCATTAGTCGTCCCTTTTTGCCAGGCTGCGGCGGCCGGCGCGAAAATATTGGGCGTCATCATAGTAGCTTTCAATTTCGTTCTCCGGCGACCAACCGGGAATACCCAACAATGGTAACGGCGCCAGATCGCTGCCCTGCGAAAGACTGGCCGCAGAGGCAATGGCCTTGGCCGTGGCCCTGGCCCTAGGCCACCCGGTAGGCCACCCCGTCAGTGCGCGGCTGCTGACATCGATATGCTGGAGAAGGGTAGGGCCATTGGCTCCCAGCCATGCCGTGTCGATGTTTATCAATAGCGCTTTGCCGGTTAGGCCGACGTAAGGCGCGAGCATCTGCTCCATCAAACCATGACCGAATAGAAAAAATCGCATGTGTTGTTTCACCGCGGCGCGGTGCTTCCAGAATAACTTCTTCCACTGAAAAGCCGTGATCATTTCCAACAGATCGGGCCGATCGCTGGCCACCACGACGCCGCATTCGTCAAACAAGGTCAGCGCATCTTGCACCGGGCCGCGATTGCGGTCGCCCGCGTGTTCACTCCGTGCGGCGACATGGCGGCCGTTGATCGCCGCCTTGGTGTGCGGAAAGGTCAGCCAGACCAGCGCGTTAAACAGATCATGAATATTGTTCGGGCGGATCGGCACGATGCCGCTGGCGAAGATTTGTGTTTCATAGCCCAAGGTGGCGGAATTCACGTTCTGAGCGGCAAACCGAATAGCGTGGCCGCTGGCGTTGACAATCGGTTGCGCGCGTTGTCGCGCGAGTTGATTGAGCGCGCCGATATTGGGCACTAACCCAGCGGCGAAATCTAACTGCCGTACGGCGGCTCGAATACTGTCGTAGCAACTAGCATCGAGGGATTGGCCTAGGGCCAGGGGCTTCTCCAGGCTATCGGCGAGTGCGGCGCTGGTCTTGTCGGACATATTGAACTAAGCTGTGAATCGTTGATCGAAATTCCCATGAATCCATCGCTTCGTCCGGGAGGCTGATATGAACATTATTCTTCGCTCGATAGCTGTCTTGCTATGGCTGCATTCTATCAGCGCTTTCGCCGCCGAGAGTTTTTGGCCGACGGCGCAAGAGTGGGCCGACATTCGCAGCGTCATCCAGAGCCAATTGGATGCCTTTCAGCGTGATGACGAGGCGGGCGCTTATTCCCTCGCGGCGCCGAGTGTGAGGCAACGCTTTCCCACGGCAGAAGCGTTTAACAAAATGGTGCGGGAAAAATACCGCCCGTTCTACAGCCCGCGCGAAATCAAATTCCTCACCCCGTCAATTGTCAGCGGCCGCATTCTACAAGGCATCCAATTTTTGTCCGATGAGAATCAGGTGTTGCTCGCCGTGTTTACACTCGAGCGTCAGCAAGATAAAACTTGGAAAATTAAGGCCTGCGATATGTTGCCGATAGAAAGTAAAATCGCGACGTAGTGGTTGCGTGGGTTTTCCTGCATGGCGTTGTGGGCCGCCTGAATCGGCGTTAGCTAGATTTTTTATAATGTCATCCTGAGCCCTTCGCTGCACTCGAGGCTAAACTCCGCGAAGGATCTGCTTTTTTACGCCGCCGAGAAAGCAGATCCTTCGCAATGCTCAGAATGACAATAATTTAAGGTCATTGCGAGCGCAGCGACGCAATCTTGTGTTTAGCGCCGCAAAGATTGCTTCGCTCAGCTCGCAATGACAAATTGGGTGTGTAAAGAGAAATTAAACTAAGTCAGCAGTCCGCCACATTGCCAACAACTCTTGAAGTTGCGCGGGTTCTGTTCTGAGCAATGGTTGCACAGCGTTACGCCGCTCGGCACTTCAGTGTTTTCGTATTGATCGATCAATTCCCGCGCCCGTGCTTCATCATGTTCGTCTAGCAACCAAAGTTCCGGATAAGCATGGGTGAAGGGAATTTCGCCGGTGCCGCCGCGTGCGTTCTGGTTAAAAATTTCCGTGGTGATGCCGGATTCCTTTAGCAAATCCTTCAGGAGTTGCGCTTCGATTAAATCGGCGGCGGCATAGAATCGTTTCACGGCGGTTATTCGTATCTAAGACCCCCCATCGTAAACCGATTACCACAAGAATCAAAGCGCTTGCCGTGGTGAAATCAGCGCGGGTTTGCCATCCATTTCTCGACTCTCCGCACGGGTGCGCCACCGCTCTGGGCCTTGCCGCCGCTGCTCGATTCCCGGCGCGGCTCGTCGCGCGGCGCCGGCAAAGGTCGGCTGTTGTGTGGCAACGGCTGCGTGTTTTGCGGTAGCGGCCGATTGTTGTGCGGTAACGGGCGCTCACCCGTTGGGCGTTCGCGCGCGATGACCGGGGCCGGTTGCGGGCGCTGACCTTCGAGCGCGAATGGGACGCGGGTGTCGACCTCGTGGCGGGGCACGCGATAGTCGGGCTGCCACTTGCGGTCATCGCGGTCGCGGCCATTGTTCCGGTCGGGACGGCGACCTGGCTCCGGCGCGGCGACCGGCGGCGCGCCAGCTTGGAATTTGCGTTCCGGCCCGCGTTCGAATTCTTCGTCGCGCATCGGGCGTCGCTCGCGCTCGGTGTGACGCTCAAAAGCCGGCCGCGGCAAGATCGCACCGATGCGCGGCAGGGGCGGTAGCGGCGGCGCGATGCGGCTGATGTCGCGCAAGATGTGCCGTTCGATCGGCAGGATCGCGCGCGCGACGGGCAGGTGATCGACCACCACCCGTGGGTTGACGATCGTTACGCCGCCGGGGTAATCGCGATTGCGATGGTGTCCACCGTCGCGGTGATAATCGCGATCGATCACTTGGCCGTGGTGAACGTAGGTCACGTTGATGCGTTCGACGTAGCGATAGCTCGTTTGATAGTAGGGGTAATACACTTCCCACGGTGCCAGCGGCACCCAGCCGCAGGGCTGGTCGACGTTCACCGCGACGCTGAATCCGGGGGCGCTGATGAAGCTCACTAACGCCGGCGCATAAATGGGCCGCGCGACGATGCGGCCGGGATACCAAGCCCAATAGCGATCGACATACACCCAGCGGCCGTAGTGCGACGGCGTGAAGCCCCACGGCGCATCGTCGATCCAGGTCCAACCCCACGGCGCGATCCATTCCCAGCGCCCGTGGCGATAGGGCGCCCAATCGACGGCGACATTGCTCGGCCGCCACACATGACCGTACTCGCCGGTTTCGTGCCATTGGCCATATCGGTCGAGTTCATACGCGCCGGGCGTGGTCGGTGCGATATAGCGCGAAGACGTTGTCACGGTTTGTCGGCTATCGCGTTCGGCGGCCCAGCGATCGAAATTATCCTCGTCGTCATCGCGCGTGATGCGCACGTCGCCGCCGTCGCGCCCGGCGATTTCCGCGCGCTGCGAAGCGACGAGGTTGAAACGCGAACTGCCATTCTGAATTTGCGCCTCGCCTTGGCGTACGACGATGCTCGCGCCTTCGTCATCGACGTCGATGCGGTAGCGGCCGTTGCCATTGAGCGTGACGCTCAGTGTCGGCGTGCTGATAATGAACTGATCGTCGCGATCCCAATTGCGCAAGGTTAGGTTCAGCGAACCCTGGCTGACAAAGGTTTCAATGCGCTCGTCATCCAAACGTGTGAAATCCAGCGCGGTATCTTCCGCCAGCCGCAACGCCGATGCGCCGATATGTAGTTCAGCGCGGGCGTTGTCGCCGGCGTAGAGCCGATTGCCCTCGGTGAGCGGCCAATTGCTTTGCGCCGCGGACCAATTATCGTCGTTACCGGCGCGCTGCGGCGCGAAAGAGACGCTGCCTTCGACCCAGCTCAAACGCGCCACGCGGCCGGGCGGATCGGCGTATGCGATGTTCATGCCGATTGCCGCCGCGACTACAACGGCTGCATTACGATAAAATTTGATCGGATTCATAACCGTATCTCCAGAGGCAAGCGTAGGTCGTAGCGGCCGCTTACTTTGCAACATAACGGCAAGCTTAAAGCCATCGTTGACGCTGTGGCGATTTGTTACATAGTGTTACAAATACCGGCGGCGGCACCGGCGATCGCGCCACAAGGCAAGCACGGAGCGGCGTTCCAAGTGGTCATGGCTGGGCGGCAAGCTGGACGCGGCTCCTGGCATGGCATGCATGCAGATAAAGTAGGCGTTGCCATTTGGGGTAAACTGATAACGTTTCGTCGCCTTCAAAATCAACTAAAAGTGGAGTCAACATAAGGCTTCACGATCGATCCGGTCCGTCAAATACATAACATTCCCGCGCGCGCTCGCCGTGATCGAAGGGAAGGCGGGGTTGATCTTCATCTTATCCGCGCTCCCCACGGAGCAGAATCCGCGGACTTTCTTAGGCTGAAAAATAGACATCGGGAATCACTATAGACGCTTTGTTCTTTCTGCCGTCGTGGCCGTTGCAAGCCGATGCGATCTTGCTGGCCGCGCTGACCTTGGTGTCGGCCGCGCTGGCGGGCGAGGGCCTGTTCAAATTTTTTGGCTGGCCGCGCATCATTGGCTATTCCCTGATCGGCATGATCGCCGGGGCGATGGGTTTCGCCATTCAGGCTGGCACGCTGGTGCGCGACCGCTCGGCATTCTCTATCGTATTCGATATGGGGATGGCCTTGCTGTTATTCGAAGTCGGCGGCCGCGTCAATTTGAGTTGGCTGCGCGCCAACCCGTGGTTACTTGCCACCAGCGTCGCCGAAGCGGCGCTGACGTTCATCGCGGTGACGGTTCTGATTATCAGCCTCGGCTACGACGCGACACTTGCCACGGCGGCGGCGATCATCATGGTGGCCACCTCGCCCGCCGTGGTGATGCGCGTCACGGCGGAGTTCAAAGCGCAAGGCCAGTTAAGCGAACGTCTCCTGTTACTCGCCGCACTGAGCACCGTGTATGCGGTGGTCGCGCAAAAATTCCTGCTCGGCTGGCTGCACCACGCATACGGACACAACCTCTGGGCCGCGTTGTTGCATCCGCTCTACGTGTTCGGCGGCAGCGCGTTGCTGGCTTTTGTTTTGGCATGGGCGGTGGCGTTGTTCGAGCCGCACATCGATCTGCGCGACGAGCACGCCTCGCTGCTGGTGTTGGGCTTGTTATTGTTGATGATCGCATTACTGCGCGCGTTCGAACTGCCGGTCTTGCTGACGCCGTTGTTGGCCGGCATGTGGCTGCGCCATCGCGCCGCGCGGCCGCTGGTGTGGCCACGGCATTTCGGCAGCGTCGGCGGTGTGTTGGTGTTGTTATTGTTCGTGATCACCGGCATGTCACTGTCCTGGAGCAGTGTGCTCGGCGGCGGCGTGGTCGCATTAGCCATCGTGGCGGTCCGGTCTCTGGCGAAAATCAGCGTGCTCGTGCTGCTCGGCCGGCCAAGCGGATTGTCGATGCGTCAGAGCGCCGCCCTCGGTGTCGCTCTGTGCCCGATGTCCGGCGTGGCCTTCGCGCTAACGGCGGAGATTGCCGCTCGCTATCCAGAATTCGGCGCCACGTTAGCGGCGATGGTATTCAGCACCATCGCGATATTGGAATTGCTTGGGCCGCTGGCGGTGAAGTGGTCATTACGACGCAGCGGCGAGATTCACCTTTGACGGACGTGCGCCATGGCCCTTGAACCCTTTGCCCCGTCACGTTCGCTCACCCTCGGCGTCGAGTTGGAATTGCAAGTGGTCGGCAGCCACGATTACGATCTCACGCCCGGCGCGGCGGATCTGTTGCGCGTCGTGGCAAAAAAGAAACTACCGGGCGAGGTGAAGCCCGAGATCGCCGCCAGCATGATCGAAATTTCCACCGGCATTTGCGAAAGTTATGTCGATGCGCTCGCGCAATTGCAAGAGACGCGCGACGTGCTGGTCGAGGCGGCGCGCAAGCTCGGGTTGGGGCTATGCGGCGGCGGCACCCATCCGTTTCAAAACTGGAGCGAACAGCGCATTTTTGACGCGCCGCGCTTTCACCATTTGTCGGCACTGTACGGTTATCTATCGAAACAGTTCATCGTATTCGGCCAGCACGTCCATATCGGTTGCCCCGATGCAGACGGTGCGCTTGGCCTGTTGCATACCCTGTCGCGCTACATTCCTCACTTCATTGCATTGTCCGCCGCCTCGCCATTCGTTCAGGCGACGGACACGGGATTCGATTCCGCGCGGCTCAACTCCATCCAAGCGTTTCCGTTTGCTGGACGTGCGCCGTTTGTTTCGTGCTGGGAAGATTTTCTCGTTTATTTCAATAAAATGACACGCACCGGTGTGGTGCAAGGCATGAAGGATTTCTATTGGGATATTCGCCCGAAACCGGAATTCGGCACCATCGAAATTCGCGTCATGGATACGCCACTGACCATCGCCAAGGCGGCACAGCTTGCCGCCTATATCCAAACCGTGGCGCGCTGGCAGTTGCTGGAAAAGAATTTTGTCCCCGAAGCGGACGATTATCTGGTGTACAAATTCAATCGCTTCCAGGCCTGCCGCCTGGGTTTCGAGGGGACATTCGTCGATCCAAAAACCGGCGAACATCGCAACCTGCGCGACGATATTATCGCCACCTTCGATGCGATCGAGTCCCACGCGATCGAATTAAAAACCGAAGCCGCTTGCCAAGCGTTGCGTGAGGATGTAACGACCAGGGGCAATGACGCGAGGTGGATCCGCGCCTTGCATATGCAGGAAAAACAGTTGCCCGAAGTGGTGCGCCAGCAATGTCTGCGCTGGCAAACTTAGGGCGGCGCTATTGTTATTCCAACTTGGCGTCCTTATTATGTGAGTGTCTTAACCAACAAGATTAAAGGAGAACTATGATGCGTCTCGGAACTTGGTTGCTTTTACCGCTGTTCGCCGTGCTAACCGGCTGCGGCTATAACACGTTTCAATCTCAGGACGAACAAACCAAAGCCGCGTGGTCGGAAGTCGTGAATCAATATCAGCGTCGCACCGATTTGATTCCGAATCTGGTCAACACAGTCAAAGGTTTCGCGCAGCAGGAGAAAGACGTGTTCATTCAGGTAACCGAAGCGCGCGCAAAAGTCGGCTCGATTCAAATGACGCCGGAATTGGCGAACGATCCGCAGGCGCTGAAGAATTTCCAAGCGGCCCAGGGCGAACTCTCGGGCGCCTTGTCGCGTTTGCTGGTGGTGTCGGAGAATTATCCGCAACTGAAATCCGACGCGAATTTTCGCGACCTGCAAGCGCAACTCGAAGGTACGGAAAACCGCATCACCGTCGCGCGCAATCGCTATATCAAGACCGTAGAAGAATATAACGTCACCACACGGCAATTTCCGAGCAATTTGACGGCAATGATGTTCGGCTACAAGACCAAACCGAACTTCACGGTAGAAAACGAGAAGGCGATTTCCACCGCGCCGACAGTCGATTTCACGCAACCGCAGACGCGAAAATAATCGTCGAGTAATTCTCCGTGACCAGGCTGGAGGTGTCCAGGGCGTGGCTGTTCGTCGCGCTCTTATTCTTGCTCGGCGGTGCATTCGCCCAGGACTTAATTGCCGTTCCCGAGCGGCGCATCGTCACCGATCTCAGCGGCACCCTGTCCGAGCAGCAGCAAAACGCGCTGACGCAAAAGCTACTGGCATTCGAGTCACGCAAAGGCAGCCAGATCGCCGTGTTGATCGTGCCGACTACGCAACCGGAAGCCATCGAGCAGTACGCGTTACGTGTGTCGGACGCCTGGAAACTCGGGCGCAAAGGGGTCGACGACGGCGCGCTGCTGCTAGTCGCCAAAGACGACCGCAGATTGCGTATTGAAACGCGCTATGGCTTGGAAGGGCCGCTGCCGGACGC
>JBKJHT010000183.1:0-4913 GCA_046598945.1 Burkholderiales bacterium
GGGCGCGGGTTCCACATTTACCTTCAACATGGTGGCGCAGCTATGTCCAACGAATTGATACTGGTCGTCGAGGACGATCCCGCGAGCCGCAAATTGATGCGGGACGTGTTGGAGTTCAAAGGTTATCGGTCACAGGAAGCGGAAACGGCCGAGGATGGATTGCGCTTGGTTGGTGACGAACGACCGGCGCTGATTCTGATGGACGTTCAATTGCCTGGGATGAGCGGTATCGAGGCATTGAAAATTCTACGTGGCGCTGCGGAAACTTCAGACATTCCGGTGATTGCGGTAACGGCTTCGGTGATGCATCGGCAGGAAAAGGAATTGATCGCCGCCGGGTTTGACGACTGGGAGCGAAAGCCGGTCAGCGTGGCATCGCTGCTTCGCAAGATGCGAAAATTGCTCGATCGATCAAAAGCGCCATAAACGAGCAGGCAACTATACTCGTCGTCGACGACACGGCGGCCAACTTGAGCATGGCCAGCATCGAGCACAAGCGATTTCGCAGTATTCCTAACCCTCCCGCGTGCGGGAGACGGGATGTCCCTTCGCCCCGTTTATGGGCAGAGGGTAGGGCGGGGTGGCCTAGCGCCATGAGGGGTGTAGGTTGGGGTGAAGGCCGAACACCAACAAAACAACACCCGTTAGTTGAGGTCGAGGTTTGTTTCTCACCCCAACGTACGCGATGAAGGTGTGGCGTAAATTTTTAAAGCAACCCGGCATGTTTCGAGGCAGCCAAAATTTGCTAACCCAGGCGCCAAACGCTACACTTCACGACACAAAATGTAGTTAACAGCAATCGGCCAAGATCCGATTTCGCGGAGGAGGATTCCCCTTGCAGTTTTTGCAGGTCTTAATCAGCGGCGTGTCGCAAGGCTGTATCTACGGCTTGATCGCGCTCGGCTTTGTGTTGATCTACAAAGCGACTGAAGCGGTCAATTTTGCCCAAGGCGAATTGATGATGCTCGGCGCGTTCTGCGGGCTCGCCGCGTCGAGTTACTTTGGCCTTCCGTATTGGATGGTGTTACTCGTGGCGTTGTCGGTGCTGGCCGGATTTGGCTATCTCACGGAACGGTTGGTGCTGCGCCCGATCCTCGGCCAACCGGCGTTCGCCATCGTCATGGTGACCATAGGCATCGGCTACACGGCCCGGGGCTTGATCACCATGATTCCGGGCATCGGCACCGACACCCATACACTCGCCGTGCCGTTCAAGGATCAAGTGCTGCGAATGGGCGGGCTGATCATCGGCATGGAACACGTTGTTATCATCGCCACCAGTATTGTGCTATGCGGGGCATTGTTTTTCTTGTTCCGCTTCACGCGTGTTGGCATCGCCATGCAAGCCGCGTCGCAAAATCAACTGGCCGCCTATTACATGGGCATTCCGGTGAAGCGCCTCAACGGCTTGATCTGGGCCACCAGCGCCGCAGTCGCGGCGGTAGCGGGAATCCTGCTGGCGCCGATCACCTTTGTCCACGTGAACATGGGTTTTATCGGCTTGAAGGCGTTTCCCGCGGCGGTGATCGGCGGCTTCGAAAGTTTGCCGGGCGCTATTGTCGGCGGCTTGATTATCGGCATCGTCGAGTCCCTCGCCGGATTTTATTTGCCGGAAGGATTTAAAGATGTCGCCGCCTATGTGGTGGTGCTGGCGATGCTGATGGTGAAACCTAATGGCCTGTTCGGCGAGTCCATCCGGAAGCGTGTGTAGCGATGCGATTCATATTCAAGACCGACTACGATCAAGATATTCGCCTGGTGCAACACGGCGGCCACTGGTTTTGGTACGGTGCGCTGTTGCTGTTCCTGCTCGCGGCGCCATGGATATTCTCCAACTACCTGATCGATCAATTGACTTTAATCGGCATCTACGCCACCTGTGGATTGGGGTTGATGCTGCTGTCGGGTTACACCGGATTAATCTCGCTCGGGCATGCGGCCTTCCTCGGCGTCGGTGCCTACACCGAAGCGGTACTGGCGGCCAAGGGCTGGCCATTTCCGCTATCGATGGCGATGGCGGTGATTTTATCGGCCATCACCGGCGTCGTGGTCGGGCTGCCGGCGCTGCGTGTAAAAGGCATTTACCTTTCTATTGCGACACTCGCATTGGGTGTCATCGTCGAAGAAATTTTGACGCGCTGGGAGAGCGTCACCGCCGGCAATTCAGGCCTGATGGTGAAGCCGGTGCAATGGCTCGGATTCAAAATCGATACCGCTAGCGAATTCTATTACCTGACGATCGCGATCATGATTGCGGCAACTTTGGTGGTGCTCAACTTGCTGCGATCACCGACGGGGCGCGCCTTCGTCGCCATCCGCGATTCGGAAATTTCCGCCCAGAGCATGGGCATTCACTTGGCAAAATACAAGACCCTGTCTTTCGCCCTGAGCGCCGCGCTTACCGGCTTGGCCGGTGGTCTTTATGCGCACAAGATACGCTTTCTGTCGCCGGAACAATTCACCGTGTTGCAGTCCATCGAGTTGCTGATGATGATCTTTATCGGCGGGCTTGGGTCGATACACGGCGTGTTCTTCGGCGCGACTTTTCTAATCGTGTTACCGCAAATGATTTCGGTCGGAAAAGATTTTCTGCCGGCGGCGATCGGTGGCGCCGCCGGTCTGCAAGCGACGGTGTTTGGTCTGATCATGATCGGCTTTGTGTTGTTCGAGCCCCTCGGCATTTACGGTCGCTGGGTGAAAATCCGCACCTATTTGCAGAGCTTTCCGTTTTATCGAAAGGGCGCGTTCAAGCGCCAGAAGACGTTCCAGAAATCGGAGCGCAATCGATGAACGCTGCTGCGCCGATGTTGAATGTCGAACAATTGTCGGTCTCCTTCGGCGGCGTGAAGGCGGTCAACGATGTGAGTTTCACAGTGCATCGCGGCGAAATATTTACCTTGATCGGCCCGAATGGCGCGGGTAAGACCACGGTATTCAATCTCATCAGTCGTATCTACAACGCCACCCACGGCCACATCGTGTTCGAAGGCGCTGAACTCACGCAGGTTCCCGCCCATCGCATTGCCGCGCTGGGCATCGCGCGAACCTTCCAGAACATCGAGCTATTCGAGCACGCAACGGTATTGCAGAACCTGTTGATCGGTCGCCATGTGCATCGCGCGACATCGTTGTGGGAGGAAATATTATTCCTGCCCAACGTGCGGCGCGCGGAAAAAGATTTCCGCGAACACGTGGAGCGGGTCATCGATCTGCTCGATTTGCAGCATCATCGCGACACCCACGTGGCGGGCTTGCCTTACGGCGCGCGCAAGGTGGTTGAGTTGGGCCGTGCGCTGGCGACGCAACCGAAGCTGCTGTTGATGGACGAGCCCTCGTCGGGGCTGAACGTTGAAGAGACCGACGACATGGCCTTTTGGATTCAGGACATCAACCAAGATTTGGGCGTGACCATATTGATGGTGGAGCACGACATGTCGTTGGTGTCGCGGGTGTCCCATCGCGTGCTCGCCATGAACCAAGGCGAAATGCTCACCGTGGGCACGCCATCGGAAGTCCAAGCTCATCCCGGCGTGATCGAAGCCTATTTGGGGAAGACCGCCGATGTCTGATGCGCTGCTGACGCTGGCCAACGTGGAGAGCGCCTACGGTCCGGTGCGCGCGATTCGCGGCGTCAGTTTGTCCGTGCCCAAGGGCGGCATCGTCACGGTACTGGGCGCCAATGGCGCGGGCAAGACCACGATTCTCAAAACCATATCCGGCATTATCGATCCGCAGAAGGGCTCGATCACTTTCAAAGGCGAGGCGATCCAACGCAAAGACCCGGCCGACATCGTGCGGCGCGGCATTTGCCATGTGCCGGAAGGCCGCGAAATGTTTCCGTTGTTGTCGGTGCAAGATAATCTCACCATGGGGGCCTACACACGCAAAGATCGCGACGGCGTGCAGCGCGACATGGAAAAAGTGTATGGTTATTTTCCGATTCTGAAAGAGCGCGCCAAGCAAGACGCCGGGCTGCTCTCCGGCGGCCAACAGCAAATGCTCGCCATCAGCCGCGCCATCATGGGCCAACCGGAAATGCTGTTGCTCGATGAACCCAGCCTCGGACTTTCGCCGAAACTGACGCAGGAAATTTTCGAAATCGTCGTGCGCATTAATCGCGAGCGCGGCACGACGATGTTGCTGGTGGAACAAAATGCCGGCATGGCCTTGAGCGTGGCGGACTACGGTTATGTGTTGGAAGTCGGGCGCATCGTGATGGAAGATACCTGCGAGCGTCTGCGTGAGAAAGACGACATCAAAGAATTTTATCTCGGTGTGAAAGAAGCCGGCGCGCGCGGTGAGCGGCGTTGGAAGAAAAAGAAAGTGTGGCGCTAAGCGTATTTTATTCTCGAGGCATGCCTGGAAGGCAATCCCAGAGCGGCTTTGGCCCTAGGCCACCTCGTCCAGGCATGTCTTACCACGGGGCAAGTTCCATGCGGGTGCTGGCGCAGTCCCGATTAACATTGATTTGAGCAAATCATGCTGTGGAAATCTAAAGCAGTGGTGAGTAAAGAAATCATCGTGCCGGGCGATACCATCGCGCAGATGTTTCGCCACGCCGTGGCGCAGCGCGGCGATCAAATTATGCTGCGGCAAAAAGATTTCGGCATCTGGAAGGCGACCACTTGGCGCGAGGTCGGCCAGGTCGCGCAAGAGATCGGCATGGGCTTGGCGGCGCTGGGATTCGAGCCGGGCGAACGCGTTTCGATTCTCGCCAACACGGTGAAGGAGTGGATGTTCGCCGACCTCGGCACCTTGGGCGCGGGCGGCGTGGTGAACGGCATCTACCCGACCGACGCGGCATCGCAATGCGAATATCTCACAAACGATTCCCACTCGGTTTACGTGTTCGTCGAAGATGAAGAGCAGCTCGACAAAATTCTCGCGGTTCGCGCGCGCACGCCGCAACTGCG
>JBKJHT010000062.1:0-7493 GCA_046598945.1 Burkholderiales bacterium
GTGAATGTCGATGGGCGGCACATCAGCCATACGGGGGATGTAATACTGATGGAAGTTGGTTTGCTGAACGGCGCCATCCTTGATGGTGATTTCGCTGAAGGCGTTCTGGAATCCGGACACCACGCCAGACTGAATTTGCTGGTGAGCGATATTGGGATTGATCAGAATACCGGCGTCCACCGCGTAGGTCATTTTGTGCACTTTGATCTTACCGTCGGACTTGACTTCGATTTCGGAAATCAAGCAGCCGTAAGTCTCGTAGCACTCAATCACCGCCACGCCATGGAAGTGACCGGCAGGCAACGGTTTGCCATAACCAGCACGATCCGCAGCCAAGTCAATCACGCCGAGATACAAGGGCTTGTCGCGCAGCAGGATACGGCGATAGGCCACCGCATCCATGCCCGCGGCGGCGGCCATCTCGTCGAGCATGACTTCTTGCGCAAACGCGTTCAAGTTGTTCGACACCGCGCGCCAGTAACCGACACGCTGTCCCGTATCGACGAACGTTGACGAAAGATGCCAGTTCGGAACATCGTACGGGAAGTTTTCCGCGGCTTCCATCATGAACGGATCCACACCCTTTTGCACCGCACCTGGGAACAGGCGTGAGGAGATGGAGGGCGACGCGATCCTATACTTGTAGGCGGACGGCATGCCGTTCGCTTCCAAACCAACCTTAATCGTCTGCAAACTAACGGGACGATAGGAGTCGTTCATCATGTCGTTTTCGCGCGACCAAATGGTCTTGACCGCCACCCCGGGCATTGCTTTCGCAATCACCGCAGCTTGCGCGACGAAGTCCATCTCGATCTTACGACCGAAACCACCACCCAGGTAAGTCGTGTGGATGTTGATCTGCTCAGGCTTCAGACCGGTCGCGGCAGCAACGGTCGGCGGCACCAGGGTTTGGAACTGTGTCGGCGCCCAAACTTCCGCGCTGTCGCTCTTGATCAGGACGGTTGCGTTGAGCGGCTCCATTGCACTGTGCGCCAGGAACTGAAGTTCGTAGGCGCCTTCCAGGGTCTTCGCGGCACTGCTCAGCGCTGCATTGACATCGCCACGCGCTTTGACTTCTACGCCATCGGTCGCTGCGCCGTCAGCCAGCATCTTGGAGATGCCTTCGCTGCTGAGCGTTGCGTTCTTAGTCACATTCCACTTGATATTGCCTTTGGTTAGCGCTTGTTTCGCATTCCAGTAGCTGTTGGCAATCACGGCCACGCCGTTGGTGTAAGTGTCGTTGAACTTTACGACTTTCTTAGCACCTGGGGAGGCCATCATCGCTGCTTCGTCGAAACTAGCGACTTCGCCACCGATAACGGGACACATTTCCACGGCGGCGATCATCATGCCGGGGACTTTAACATCGATACCGAATTCAGCCGTGCCATTCACCTTGTAAGGTGAATCGAAACGCTTCAGCGGTTGGCCGATGATCTTCCATTGGGAAGGATCTTTCAGCTTTGGCTCTTTCGGCTCCGCTTGTTTCATCGCAGCAGAGGCTAACGAACCGTAGCTCGCCTTCTTACCACCGGGGCCCATTACGTAACCCTTGTTGGTGGTCAGTTGGCTGGCATCCACACCCCATTGAGCAGCGGCGGCGGCCACGATCATCTCGCGGGCGCCGGCTCCGGCTTGACGCAGGTAGGTAAATGCGTCACGAACCGAGGTCGAACCACCGGTCAACTGCGCGCCAAAAATGCGGTTGATGTAAGGCGCGGCTGCGGGCGGAATGCCGACTTGCAAATCGTTCAGATCGATATCCATTTCTTCGGCGACGAGCATGGGCATCGCGGTGTAAACACCTTGACCCATTTCGGAACGGGAAGCGTAAATGCTGACCTTGTTGTCTTTGGAAATACGGATCCACGCATTGGGCGCGAATGCATCACCGGGGAAGTCAACCAGGCGGCTGGTACCGTGCGACACGGTGACTGCGCCGGCGTTTGGCACATTCAAACCGAGGATAAATGCACCACCGACGGCGGCGCTGCCTTGCACGAATGCGCGGCGGCTTTGATTAGATACTGTAGTTTTCATGATCGGTATCCTTATGCGAGTTGGGCAGCGCGTTTAATGCCCGCGCGAATCCGGTCATAGGTACCGCAACGGCACAGGTTACCGTTCATTGCTGCGGTAATGTCTGCGTCGCTGGGGTTCTTGTTGCTGGCCAACAATGCCGCTGCCGACATGATCTGGCCGGACTGGCAGTAACCGCACTGCACCACGTCTAACTCGAGCCATGCTTTTTGCACCGGATGGTTGCCACCCAGACCTTCGATGGTTGTGATTGCCTTGCCGGCGACTGCCGAAACGGGGGTCACGCAAGAACGCGTTGCCACACCGTCAATGTGCACCGTGCAGTTACCGCACTGCGCCATGCCACAACCGAATTTCGTGCCGGTCATGCCTAACGTGTCGCGAATCACCCACAGCAACGGCGTATCTGGCGATACGTCGGCGCTATGCGAAGATCCATTCACTTTGAGACTAATTGCCATTTAAGTTCTCCTTTGAAATGAACTGCTTTTATTGCTCTTTGCGAAACAAGACTCACAACACTAACCGGTTATGATTCCTCGAAGTCAGGCGCAACGGAAGTTCGATGTTTACGCGGCTGCTCTCCTCCTTCAGACATCCCGAGTTGCATTAAAGTTTAAAACCTTGCGAAAGGCAATCGCGATCGGATTTGCCGCGGTCGCCCTTAAGGATGGGATATCGAAAGATTCAGGCGCTATGATACTCTGAACCAAGGCTCGGGTGTCAAGCGCATCGCATTGTTTTTGTGGGCAACATTGGCTACTCTTGGAGAAAACCGAGCGCGGTTCGTTTGTGCATTGCCGGGGATGTCATCGGGTGAATTCGCCACCTAGCTTATACTTTCGGCTGACGCTCGCATTAAGTTCATCACGCAACACCATGAAACTATGAAATTCTTAACCCCGAGTGACGCCGAGCAGGCATTCTACGAGGCGTTCGAGATCGGCGAAATCAACGCCATGATGGCTGTTTGGTCGAAGGACGAAGACATTACTTGCATTCATCCGCACGGCCCGCGCCTAATCGGCCGCGAAGCCATCGAGACGGGCTGGCGCGGCATACTCACCGGCAGCACCGGCGTGCGCTTTCAATTGACCGACATTCGCGAATTCGTCGATCAAGGATTAGCAATCCGCATACTCTACGAAAATCTTTGGCTCCCCGGCGAAAACGCCCCGCGCCCGCCGATGATCGCCACCAACGCCTACCGCTACAGCCGACGCGGCTGGCACATGGTGCTACATCACGCCAGTCCGGTGCCGCGAGATGAGCCAGGGAATGCTAGGGCGGCGATATTTCATTGAGGATTGGTCGAGTAGTGGTTGACTCTCGAAACAGCATAACGAATCGCCGACAAGGATGTACCGACAGCAAAACTAACCGAAAGTAAAATACCCCGCCGCAAGCGGCGGGGCTTTCAAAATATCAACCACAATAGTAGCTAGTCACGCCAACTCTTGAATACTGATCAACTCGCTCAGTTCTATTCATGCCTTTAGATCATTGACGAGTAGTCCAGCGGTACGAAAAGATCTGGCTACCCGCCATTGGCACAAGGAACAAAGCCCCCGCCACCACAGTTGATTTCTCCTCATCAATAATCGAACCATCAGCCTCAGATCGTAGCCACACAGCGCTTTTCCTCGCTGCCACCCCAAAGCCATCAGCTTGAATTGTTGCGTTGCTTACAAATACAAGGGCACCTCTGTCACAAGAAACTTCCTTTGTTGCAAAGCTCAGCCGTCGAGAGTTCACAACCTCACCGGACTTTAGCGCATCAATCGAATCAAGTTCGCGCAGAGTCTAAATCGACATTCCGAAGCGATATACGAGATAGCGGGAACCACCAAGTGGTGAATATGAGTAGCTACCACCCCTATTCGCAAAATTCCCAACAATATTCGGGCACCCCACAGCGGGTTCTTGCGACGAAGGCCATCCGTCGGGGTAATTACTATTTATGCCAGTTATCCAACTACACCCTGCAAGAAACAAACAAATCGTCGCTCCCTGCCGAATATGTAACATTGACATAGCAATACCCAAGGGTTAACTACTGGATCGCGCGGATATTTTGAGAGAGGCTGCCTCAACACGCAACGTTTTGAATTCCATACGGGGACTATTTCGCAAAAATTACTGTTGTGCGACGACGAGCGGCAACTTTCGAGCGTTCAGTTCTGGTAATTAGATGACGGCTCTGGTCGGTACGCACCGAACGCTTGTCTGAAATTCATCGTATACTGCCCTTAGAATCGCACGATTCCCAAGACGATAGGCTACGAGTACTCTACGCCTTACATCGGCAATCAAACGCCGCGCGGCGCTCGACGCTTACATTGCCGGGAGCCAAGCTAGGCGCGGCTCCTGGCGCGATCGCCTAAAATTTTTCCAACCACGGTCGAACTTCAATCTCCCACGTCCACGCGCTGCGGTGCTGCCGATGCAATTGCAAATAGGTTTCGGCGATGGCGTCTGGATTGAGCCAACGATCAGTTGTTTTATCCGCATCGTCGGTCGCATAGGTCGACGAAATTCCGCCGTCGATGACGACATGGGCAACATGAATACCTTTCGGCGCCAGTTCGCGCGCCATGCTTTGCGCGAGGCCGCGCAAACTGAACTTGGTCATCGCAAACAGCGCGGACTCGGCGTAGCCTTTCACGCTCGCCGTCGCGCCGGTGAAAATAATCGTGCCCTTGCCGAGCGGCAACATGCGCTGCGCCGCTTGCTGACCGACCAGAAATCCGCCGTAGCCGCCGACCAGCCAAGCGCGTTTCACTTTTTCGACGTCAAGCTCCGCGATCGGCCCGCGCGCGCGCATGCCGGCGTTGAACACTACCAAACTCGGCGCACCGATTTCACTACTGACTTGCTCGAATAATTTTGCCACATCGTTCGGCTCGCTCGCATCGCAGGAAAATGCGCGTGCTTTGATTTCATCCACCAACGGCTGAAGCTTTTCCAGCTTGCGCGCCGCAAGCGCGACTTGCATGCTCTCCCGCGCAAACAACCGCGCAAGCGAAGCGCTCAAGCCTTTGCCGACACCTACGATTAGCGCAACGTCCTTGCTCATCTGTTTTTTCCTAGGTTCAAATCGACCGACCGCCATCCACCGGAAACTCAACGCCGGTGATGAAGTCGGCGTCGTCCGACGCTAAATACACACAGGCTTTCGCAATATCTGCCGGTGTTGCCAAGCGGCCGAGCGGAATATTAGCGAGGAATTTTTTCTGATTCTCCGGCGTATTTTCTACTCCGGAAAACAACGTAAACATACCGGTCGGCGACATCACCGGCGCGACGGCGTTGACGCGAATATTGTCCGGCCCAAGCTCGGCGGCCATGGCTTTCGATAACACATTCGCTGCGGCCTTCGACGCGCTGTACCACACCAATCCTGGGCGTGGGCGCATTCCGGACACGGATCCAATGTTGATTATGCAGCCACGCTTTTTTGCGCGCAGAATCGGCACCGTCGCCATGCTCATAAGGTAAATCGATTTGATGTTGACATCGAGCACGCGATCGAACGTTGCCTCATCAGTCTCCAACATCGGTTGATTCGGGTGGCTATAACCGGCGTTGTTCACAACGATGTCCAGTGTGCCGAAATTTTTGATCGTCGCGGCGACCAGCGCATCGATATCGGCGCGCTTGGTCACGTCGCACTTGATGGCGAAGGCATTGGCGCCTAGTTCAGCGGCCACTTTCTTGGCACCCTCCTCGTTCATATCAGCCACCGCAACCTTCGCACCTTCAGCCACATAGCGACGCGAAATCTCTGCGCCGAAACCGCTCGCCGCGCCTGTGACAATGGCTACTTGGTCTTTCAATCTCATTATTAAATCCTTTTGAAAACGTGTTCGATCAAAGCGCCATTATAGTTGAGCATCGCCACCATCCTTATTCAGCTTGCCGTCTGGCAATGCATGTGCCAAGCGCCGCTCTGGTAGCGCCTAGTAGGCCGATGCCTTTATCGGCCCATGGAATAAAATTCCGCGTTCGGCATCATGCCGGTCATGTTCGCCATGCGATTGGACAGCGCAAAAAACGCCGCGATGGCGCCGATGTCCCACGCATCCTCATCAGTGAAACCATGGTCACGCAACGTGACAAAATCCGCATCGGAAATTTTCTGCGATTGCGTCGCCACCTTCATGGCGAAGTCGAGCATCGCGTGCTGTCGCGGCGTGAGGTCGGCTTTTCGGTAGTTCACCGCGACTTGATCGGCGAGCAACGGTTGCTTCGAATAAATGCGCAACATCGCACTGTGGGACACGACACAGTAAACACAATTATTCGCGCCGCTGGTGGCGACAACGATCATCTCTTTCTCCGCTTTCGACAGGGCGTTTTCCTTCAACATCAACGCATCGTAATAAGCGAAGAACGCGCGAAATTCCGCCGGGCGTCGCGCTAATGCAGCGAAGACGTTCGGAATGAATCCGGCTTTTTCTTGCACCTTAAGAATTTGTTCGCGAATGTCGTCGGGCACGCCTTTCAATTCCGCTAGCGGATAGCGGCCTGTTGGTTGGGACATATTTACGCCTCGTTTAAGTAAAATTTTCCAGCGACTCGCGCCGCCCCATCCCCACCCCGGCCCTCCCCTTGAAGGGGAGGGAGTTGCCTGAGCGACCTTAATTCGCTAACAAGAAATCACGCACGGCAGCAACTTGCGCGTCATCCATTAACGCCGGCGCATGGCCGGTGTTCGGCACTTCGAGCGAGGACACGTTGCTTCTCTCGATCTTCATCTGTGCCACGGTTTCGCGCAGCAATAAATCAGAATCGGCGCCGCGAATTACAAAAACCGGACAGCTCACCGCTTGCCAAAACATCCAAAGATTGACGTCTTGCATCACCGTGCCTTTGAAGACATCGGCAATGGCAAGATCATAATGCAATGCGAATTTTCCGTTGGGCGCTTGCTTCGAGCTGTGCGTCGCCATGTGGCGCCATTGGGCGTCGGTCAATTTGCCGAATGGCGCCATCACGACGCGCAAATATTGCTCGACATCGTTTAGGCTTTCCATCGCCGGCGCACGGCCGACGTATTGCGCGAGGCGCTCGAGCGAGGCCTTGGGAATAAACGGACCGACATCGTTCATTACCAAGCGGCGAATCGGCGTATTCGGCTGCCCCGCCAGCATCATGCCGATCAAACCGCCCATGGAGGTGCCGACCCAGTGCACCGTTTCCACATTCAAACGCGCAATCAGCGCGTTCATGTCAGCAAGATATTGCGGATAGCTGTAGTCCGCCGCGTGGCTTAACCATTGGCTCTCACCGCGGCCAACGACATCGGGGCAAATCACGCGGTAACAATCTTGCATAGCCTCCGCGAGAACATCGAAATCGCGGCCGTTACGCGTCAAGCCGTGGACGCAGATTAATACGTTGGGATTATCCGCATCACCCCATTCGGCGTAAGCGATGCGATGAAAGCCATG
>JBKJHT010000148.1:0-3562 GCA_046598945.1 Burkholderiales bacterium
GGTCGGATTGGAAAACGCGACCTCGGCCGTGCCTGCCAAAAACTCTTTAATTTGCTCAATTGTGTCGAGCTTGGATACATTCATATCGATCACCATTCCTAGATGATCGATCCAAAATCCCTATTTCAGCCTCACATGCCGTTAGAAACACGTCCCGGTTTCAGCCGCTTATGCCATTGGAAGAGGCTACTGATAGACAATAAGTAAAAAGTTCAGTAACATCTTCGTCATTACGGATTTTTGGACCAATAATTGATAACGCTGTTTCCGATATGGTGGGGGTCGGGTTGAATAAATATAGGGGTTGTCCGCCGGCTTGGTATTGCCAGGGAGAAGTACGGACATGGCGTTCCAGGTGATCCATTGAAAACTCCCCACCTACCAAGCTGCTGATGAGGTAGGTTCGCCGTATGCAGCAGGAAGGAGGACGGATTGCCGTCGTCGGATCCGGCATCGCCGGGCTTTCCGCGGCGTGGTTTTTGTCGAGCCGATATCGGGTGACATTGTACGAAGCCGAGGCCCGTCTAGGCGGGCACACCCACACGGTGGACGTGACGCTCGATGGCCGCACCCATCCCGTCGATATTGGCTTCCTGGTTTTCAACGACCGAACCTATCCCCATCTCAACAAACTCTTCAAGCACCTGGGCGTGGGTTATGAGGAAAGTGACATGTCGTTTAGTGTGCGGATCGAACCGGACGATATCGAGTGGGCGGGAACGAATCTGAACAGCGTATTTGCAGATCGACGTAATCTGTTTAAGCCCGCATTCCTATTTATGTTGCGGGAAATTGTGCGATTTAACCGCCTCACGACGGAATTGGTGAGGGATGAATCCATTCCTGATTGCACACTCGGCGAATATTTGAATCAAGGTCGCTACGGCCAACCGTTTCGCGACTGGTATTTGCTGCCCATGGTGGCAAGCATCTGGTCGGCGTCGGCGCAAAGCATCATGGACTTTCCGCTCTTGCCGCTGTTGCGTTTTTGCCATCACCACGGATTATTGCAGCTTAGTGATCGACCCCGTTGGCGTACCGTGATTGGCGGTGGACGCGAGTATGTGAACCGCCTAGCGAACGGCGTCACCGAAATTCGTCGCGATTGCCCGGTGCGAAAAGTAAAGCGTAACGCGGCGACCGTGCAAGTGGTCAGCGATGGCGGCGAAGAAAGTTTCGATCAAATTGTCATGGCATGCCACCCCGATCAGTCCCTGGCGATTCTCGCCGATCCGTCACCTGCGGAGCGGGAGATACTTGGCGCGATCCGCTATCAGGACAACGCCGCGGTACTGCACACGGACGCGACCTTTTTACCAAAACGAAAACAAGCTTGGGCGGCATGGAACTATCACGCCAGCCGCGACTCGATGATAGGTGTACCCCTCAGCCTGACTTACTGGATTAATCGATTGCAGCCATTGCCCTTCAAACAACACGTGATGGTGACGTTAAATCCAAGCCACTCACCGCGGGAAGATCAGGTGCTGGGCCGTTACCGCTACGCTCACCCTTTGTTCGATCGCCCTGCGATCCGGGCGCAGCAGCGACTGGACGATGTCCAAGGTGTCGCTCGTACTTGGTACTGCGGTGCGTGGATGAAAAATGGATTTCACGAAGATGGACTCGCCTCGTCCATCATGGTCGCGAAGCGATTCGGCGTAACGATCCCCTGGATTTCGGATCTCACCCCGTGAGCCCGAGCCTGTTCTTCGGTAGTGTGATGCACGAGCGGCTGGGGCCTGTAAGCAATCGTTTTCGTTACCCGGTTTTTTTTATTCAGGTTCCGTTGAGCGCTCTGG
Source organism: Burkholderiales bacterium (assembly GCA_046598945.1). Taxonomy (GTDB): domain Bacteria; phylum Pseudomonadota; class Gammaproteobacteria; order Burkholderiales; family JALYOK01; genus JALYOK01. The sequence continues at coordinate 1,803 of JBKJHT010000148.1, forward strand.
CCGCGCTGCGCAGGCCACTCTTTTCCGTAGATCACTGGAACCTATTCAGCCTGCGTCGCGCCGACTATGGCTCGCGGGACGGTAATGATCTCCAACTATGGATGCGGCAGCTGCTTGTGCGCGAAGGGCTTGGCGATCTCGATGGCGAAATTATCTTACAAACCTTTCCCCGGGTCTTGGGGTATGTTTTCAATCCGGTGAGTTTTTGGCTGTGTCACGATCATCAAGGTAATTTGCGTGCTGCCCTCGCTGAGGTGAATAACACCTTTGGCGAACATCACGTTTATCTCTTGAGTAAACCGGATCACTCGCCTATCACCAACGCCGATTGGATAGAAACGAATAAGCGTTTCCATGTCTCACCATTTCTTAAAGTCGACGGGCGCTATCGTTTTCGTTTCACTACCAACGCAAAAGCGAGCACCATCCGCATCGACCATACCAACGAAAATGGCGTACTTCTACGAACTAGCATCGCCGGACAAGCCTCACCGCTGACCACCCGTGGACTCATTTATGCCTTTTTCCGCTACCCATGGATGACCCTGGGTGTCATGCTGCGCATTCATTGGCAGGCGCTAAAACTCTGGTCCAAGGGCCTTGCTTGGTATCGTAAACCGACACCCCCAACGGAGGACTTGACGCGATGAACGCCCCAATGCGCTCCAGTCAGTTGCGCCGGATAAGCGTAGTACCACGGGCGATGAAATTCTTTTTGCGTCTGTTGGAAAGTTTGAGCAAGGGCTCATTGATCTTATCGCTGCCCGATGGATCAGTACGTCACTATGGCGGTTCCGAACACGGCACGAGCGCAGCGCTAAGTATCCACGACGATCGCTTTGCCGCCGCAGTTCTACGCAACGCCGAAATCGGTTTGGCCGAAGCCTACCGTGATGGCTGGTGTACTACACCCGACTTGACCAAACTGTTAATGTTAGCGATCGAGAATGAGGCCGCGCTGAATCGAATCTTCTATGCCAATCCCGTGCTGAATATAGCCTACCGCGCCGCTCACTGGTTGCGCGCCAATACGCGGCGCGGCAGCCGCAGGAACATCGCAGCACACTATGATTTGAGCAACGATTTTTACGGTCAGTGGCTCGATCCGACCATGAGCTATTCATCGGCAATGTTCAGCGGTGATGCGACGGCTGATCTTAAATTTGCGCAAGAGGTCAAGTATCAGCGCATTATCGATAGACTGGGTATTTCGCACACCCACCACGTGCTGGAGATCGGTTGCGGCTGGGGCGGTTTCGCTGAGTACGCCGCGCGGCATGCCGGCGCGAAGGTCACCGGCATCACCATTTCCCACGCGCAGCTCGATTACGGACTCGACCGCATCCAGCGCGCAGGGCTTACGGATCGAGTTGAATTGAAATTTTGCGATTACCGTGACGTTACCGGCGAATATGATCGCATCGTATCCATCGAAATGTTCGAGGCGGTCGGTGAGCGGTATTGGGCCGACTTTTTCGCTGTTGTTACGGCCCGATTAAAATCCAAAGGTCGCGCCCTGGTGCAGACCATCACCATCGCCGACGAGTTGTTTGCACAATACCGACTTCGGGTCGACTTTATTCAGCGCTATATTTTTCCCGGCGGCATGTTGCCCAGCCCATCGCGCTTTACCGCAGAAGTGAAGCGCGCCGGGCTTGCCGTTCTTGCGCAGCACAATTTCGGCCGGGACTACGCGGATACTTTGCGCCGCTGGCGACGCCAGTTCGCACAAAAAGGCACGGAACTCGACGCCCTTGGAT
>JBKJHT010000019.1:0-47683 GCA_046598945.1 Burkholderiales bacterium
AGATCTTTGCGCTTGCTGGCGTCCACATGCCACAGCAGGGTGGGCGCGTCGTCCGTGCCGGCAATGTCGGTCATCACGAAGCTGGACAGATGCTCCCTGGCGAGTGCCTTCTTGACCCGGTCCAGAAGTGACTTGACCCCACAACGCGCAGCTTCCGCCTTCGTGTCACGCGCGAGATCGGCCAAGGCCAGGTAGGCGATCAGCGTCCCAAATGAGTGCGTGATCAGGTCAACCTGTACACCGTCCAGCCGCAACATCCGACACTTGAGATCGGCAATGGCGGTGCGGATTGCCTGCGCATCGGTCATGTCGCCATTCCAGGGAATGGTCTCTACGGAATCGCCAACATTCGCCAGGACAGACAAAAGCTGAGAGTCCTTGATTAAGTAGTCAATCGCTCGGAGTGGCCCTGCATTCGGCGTCACGATGCCCGTTGCACGATTCCAGAGTTGGTCACGCGTCAGATCGAAGTCTATTCCATCGATGAGGATAGCGACGCGCCCGAGCTTCTTCGATATGCCTTGTCCACCTACGCGAAGCCAAGTGATCACGCGACCGCCTCCGGATTTCAATACCATCATTATTGCATCGACGGTGCGCACCGCAGCGACCGAGTACTGCTTTGCATCTGGGTCAAGCAAGGTGCCATCGGACGCCAGGCTGGTGCTACTCGTGAGCGTGAGAACTTGACTGGGGCGCAGTACCCATGGACGCTGGAGCGGCGGCATCGTCAAGTACCCTTGGCTGCCGCAAACGCGCATCCCATACCTCAGTTCTGGGCTATACCAATAGTCATCAAACGCACCCGACGAGCCGGCGCACTGCTGCTCGACGATTGTCTGTCCTGCGGAGACCCGCTCCATCGTCCAGTGGAATGGGGGAAAGAATCGATTCCTTGAGACAATCATCAACCTGCCAGCGGGGGTGAGGTGTCCCTGATGGCGCGAGGTGCGTGGGCATCCGGTTTGGCGTAAGTAACCGACTGACATTGCTCGTCGCCAAGACAGGCCGACTGGCAAAGCGCGGGGTCCCTTCTGGTAACTCGATGCGCCGCAAATCCATGCCGGATTGCTCGATATTGTCCTCCAGGCCGTTACCGATACTTGAGCTTGCCGCTGCACCTAACAGCAAAAACACGATATGCCTGGCCCAAGTGCGCAAGCGAAATATCCCCCTCATCGTTTGCCTCCCGTCGGTTAAGTGCGGTTTGAACGAACGCGCACTTGGGCTCAAGTTGCCAAAGTTCTTACTAACTTGTCAATGCCTAGGCTTGTCGCAATCTTGTTTTTGGTAAGACTGTGCTGGTCAGAGACATAAACCGTGGTGCAGAGAGTCTTACGATTGGCGAACGCAAGATTGTGGCGCGCTCGCGATCCTAAAGAACCCATTTATTCACGGAATTGCGAGTGCGTTTCAAGTAGCGTTCTCCTACAGCTTCAGCGTTTGATCCGAATTGCCTGCCTGCCGGTGGGGCTAGTTGGCGAAAAGGATTGGTCTTCGTTTCCCGCAAAGTCCCAACTGAACGTCCCAACTGAACTTGACAAGCCATGTCAAGACTCTGCAATGTATCTACGTTAATTGGAGTAGAAACATGAGTGATACCAAGATTCAAAAGTGGGGCAACAGCATGGCGCTGCGTATCCCTGCCGTGACGATGCGCGCTTGGGGAATTGAGGAAGGGCAATCAGTCGCGTTAAAGGTAGAAGGCGGCACCTTGGTCGCCAGACCGGCACAAAAACGCTATACGCTCGCCGAACTACTGGCGCAGTGTGATTTTTCAAAACCCATGAGCGGCAACGAACGAGAATGGATCGATGCCCAGGCTAAAGGTCGTGAGTTGCTTTAATGCGCACGCCTAAGCGTGGCGAGATATGGCAAATTGATCTGTACCCGACTGCCGGAAGGGAACAACAGGGTATCCGCCCGGTATTGATTGTGTCACAGCAGGAATTCAACCGCTCTGGCCTGAGCCTGATATGTCCCATTACTCAGGGCGGCAATCAAAGTCGCTTTGCCGGCTTCGCCGTGACACTCATGGGCAGTGGCGCTAAAACGCAAGGCATCGTGATGTGCAATCAACCCAGAACCGTAGATTTCGTATCAAGCAAGGGGAAGTTCATCGAGGTTGCACCGCAGGTCGTCGTCAGTGAAGTCTTAGCAAGAATACAGACGCTGATCAATTGAGCTGGAGATGGTTGTGCGGCGCTCATCAATTCTGAAAACCTCACCAAGCAAACCCACCCCCTCCCGTGCGCGGCGCGCACAAGGGAAGGAGTAGGTCCTCGTCGCATCAGACGCTGCTGGAGCGTTACTTCCCAACTATCCCCGCAAGCGCATCTGCGCCGGCCTTCGCCACCTGTCCATCTTCCGTTGATTTCACACCGGACACACCGATTGCGCCGATCACTTTTCCATCGTGCATGATGGGCACGCCGCCTTCGAGGGGTAGCGCGCCTTTGAGGCCGATGATGGCGTTGCGGCCACCGGCGATGGCTTCTTCAAACACTTTAGTCGGGCGCTTGAACGCGGCCGAGGTTTGCGCTTTTTGAATCGCCACGTCGATGCTGCCGTATTGGGTGTTGTCGATTTTTGCGAGGTGAATCAGATGGCCGCCCTCGTCGACGATGGCAATGGCGACGGCCCATTTATTCTTCGCCGCTTCGGCCTCGGCGGCGGCGGAGATTTGTTTCGCGACTTCGAGTGTGAGGCCGAGGCGGCTGGCGAGTTCGGCGGCGAAGCTTAAAGTTGAGACAAAGGCGAGTGCGGCTGTGGCGAATGCGAGTTTAAATTTCATGGTGTTCTCCTTAGAAAATTGTTGATAAATCGATTTAAAAATACTCGATACTACAGATTCCATTTAGGCGAGCGCTTTTGCATGAATGCATCCACGCCTTCTGCGGCTTCGGGCATCATGAAATTGCTGGTCATGACACCACTGGCGTAGGTGTACGCATCGGAGAGCCCCATTTCAAGCTGCTGGTAGAACATTTTCTTGCCAAGCGTCAATACCGACGCGGGTTTTTCAATGAGGGCTTGGATCATCTTGTCGAGTTCCTCATCCAACTGTGCCGGCGCAACCACGCGATTCACCAATCCGCGTTCTTTCGCGGTTCGCGCGTCAATGAATTCGCCGCTGAGCAACATGCCCAGCGCGTCTTTGCGCGCCATATTGCGCGACAATGGAACGCTTGGGGTGGAGCAAAACAAACCGACGTTGATGCCCGATGTGGCGAACGTGGCGTTACTTGAGGCGATGGCAAGATCGCATTGCGCGACTAACTGGCAACCCGCTGCGGTGGCAATTCCATGCACTCTTGCGATCACCGGTTGCGGGAGCGCAATGATGCTTTGCATCACGCGGCTGCATTGATCGAACAGTGCCTGGGTCGACGCGGCATCGTATTGGCTGCGCATTTCTTTCAAGTCATGGCCGGCGCAGAAAGCAGACCCGGCCCCAGCGATCACAACGACGCGCACCGCCGGGTCATGGGCGATGGCGTCTAGGTTGTTTTGCAGCGCCGTCAATACGGCACTTGACAGTGCGTTATATTGCCGCGGCCGGTTCAGGGTTAGCGTCGTCACGCCGTGGAAATCGTCCCACAGGATGAGTGGCTCGGACGCGGTCGCGGCGGTTGGGCGGTTCGGTTGATTCATGAATAAATTACTCAGAATGGTATGGTTAGGCGATAGATCAAAGGTTACTGGCCGATTCGCTCGTGCGGGAACTTCCAATCACGTGTGAATTAGGCTACTCTTACGCTTTTTGTGCGGACAGCTTGTCCGCGACTTCATTAGAACGGATCGATGAGTTCAGATTTTATACTCGAAACCCGTAACCTCACCAAAGAGTTTAAGGGCTTTGTCGCAGTCAGCGATGTGAACTTGCGCGTCAAGCGCGGGGCGATTCACGCGTTAATCGGTCCCAATGGCGCGGGCAAGACCACGGTATTCAATTTACTGACGAAATTTTTGAGCCCAACCACGGGTTCTATTCATTACAACGGCCACGATATCACGGCTGAAAAGCCGGCCCAAGTTGCGCGTAAGGGCATGGTGCGCTCGTTCCAAATTTCCGCTGTATTTCCTCACTTAAGCGTGCTGGAAAATGTTCGCGTGGCGTTGCAACGCACGCTTACTAATAGCTTCCATTTTTGGAAGTCGGAAAAATCTCTCGAATCGTTGCATGAACGCGCCCACGAATTGCTGAAGGAAGTCGATCTGGACGCCTATGCCGACAGCGTTACCGCTGAACTGCCCTACGGACGCAAACGCGCGTTGGAGATTGCAACGACGCTGGCACTGGAGCCCGAGCTGATGTTGCTCGATGAGCCGACGCAAGGCATGGGACACGAGGACATCGGCCGCGTGACGGAGTTGATCCAGCGCGTTTCAGTGAACCGGACGATTTTGATGGTCGAGCACAACTTAAGCGTCGTGGAAAATTTGTCCGACACGATTACCGTGCTGCAACGCGGCTCGGTGTTGGCGGAAGGTTCGTACGAAAGCGTGTCGCAGAATCCACAAGTGCTCGAAGCCTATGTCGGGGTAAGTCATGAGTGAGGCCTTGCTCGATGTTCGCGATTTGCATGCCTTTTATGGCGAGTCGCACATTTTGCATGGCGTGAATTTCAGCGTAAAAAAAGGCGAGGTCGTGACGTTGTTGGGTCGCAACGGGGCAGGGCGCACGACGACGCTGAAATCGATTTTAGGCTTGGTCGGCCGCCGCAGCGGATCGATTAAGGTCAATGGCAATAATATCGTCGCTTGGCCGACCCATAAGATAGCTCATTTGGGCATCGGTTATTGCCCGGAAGAGCGCGGCATTTATTCCAGTTTAAGTTGCGAAGAAAATTTGCTGTTACCGCCGAAGGTGCGCGACGGCGGCATGGGTATCGACGAGATCTACGGCATGTTTCCCAATCTGAAGGAACGCCGCACCAGCCCAGGCACGCGCCTTTCCGGCGGCGAGCAGCAGATGCTGGCGGTCGCGCGGATTCTGCGCACCGGCGCCGAACTGTTACTGTTAGATGAAATTACCGAGGGTTTGGCCCCGGTCATCGTCAAAGAATTAGGCCGGATGATCATCACCTTAAAAAAACGCGGGTTCACCATAGTGATGGTGGAACAGAATTTCCGTTTTGCGGCGCCATTGGCGGATCGACACTACGTGATGGAGCATGGCCAAATTGTTGAGATGATCAATAAGGATGAACTCGCGGCGAAGACTGATATGTTGCATGAATATTTGGGTGTATAAAAAAGTTTTGGTATCGTTATTCTTCGGAGATAGAAGCATGAAAAAAATAGGATGGGTCGCGCTGATTGCAGGTTTGGCGAATGTCGGCGTATTGGCGCAATCAAAGGTATCGGACGACGTCGTCAAGATTGGTGTTTTGACCGACATGTCGGGTCTCTACTCCGATGCGGGTGGCGCGGGCGCTGTCCTCGCCGCGAAAATGGCGATCGAAGATGCGGGCGGCAAAGTATTGGGTAAGCCAATCGAATTGATCAGCTCCGACCATCAAAACAAAGCGGACATCGCAGCCAACAAAGCGCGCGAGTGGTATGACACGCAAAAAGTCGACATGATTGCCGAATTGCTTAACTCCGCTGTGGCCCTGGCGGTGCAAGAAGTCGGCAAGCAGAAGAAGCGTATCACCATGATTTCCGGCGCAGCCGCTTCGCGCTTGACCGGCGCGGATTGTTCGCCGTACGGCGTACATTGGACCTACGACACCTATGCGCTATCAAACGGTACGGGCAAGGCGATGGTGAAGCGGGGCGGTGATACCTGGTATTTCCTGACGGCAGACTACGCGTTCGGAAAAAATCTGGAAAAAGATACCTCCGCAGTCGTAAAGGCGAATGGCGGCAAGGTGCTGGGTTCGGTGTTGCATCCGCTTTCGTCGGCGGATTTCTCCGGTTATCTGTTGCAAGCAAAGGCGTCGAAAGCGAAAGTGATTGGCCTGGCGAATGCCGGCGCCGATATGATTAATTCGGTCAAACAAGCAAATGAATTTGGCATCACCAAAGGCGGTCAGCAACTTGCCGGGCTATTGGTTTTTGACACCGACATCGACAGCATCGGTCTGCCGATCGCGCAAGGGATGTATTTGACCACCGGTTTCTACTGGGACATGAATGCAGATTCGCGCAAATGGGCTAAACGTTTTGGCGAGCGCCACAAAGGCAAAATGCCAACGATGGTGCAAGCCGGCGTGTATTCGCAAGTCAGTCACTATTTGAAGGCCATCGCCGCAGCGGGAACAGACGATCCCGATACGGTCATGAAAAAAATGCGCGACACGCCGATCAACGATTTTTTCGCCAAGAACGGCAAGCTGCGCGAAGACGGCCGCATGGTGCATGACATGTATCTGGCGCAAGTGAAGAAGCCGAGTGAGTCAAAGGGACGTTGGGACAATTTGAAAATTGTGCAAACGATTCCCGGTGAGCAAGCCTACCGGTCGCTCAAAGATAGTGAGTGTGCGCTGGTTAAGAAGTAATCGTTATGCTTAAGAGTGCCGTTCCCCTCACAGCCCTAGGCTACCCCGCCCTGACCCTCTCCCCACAAGTGGGGAGAGGGTCAGGGTGAGGGTGGGCGTGCTTTGCAACCTAACCTTTAATCGATTTTCAACGTGCAAGCCATCCTCAGCCAAGTCATGATCGGACTCGTCAACGGGTCCTTCTACGCCATCTTGAGCCTGGGCCTCGCGGTGATTTTCGGCATGCTGAATATCATCAACTTCAGCCACGGCGCGGTCTATATGATGGGCGCGTTCGCTGCGTGGATGGGGTTGAATTATTTCGGCATTAACTATTGGGCAGCGCTGCTTCTGGCGCCGCTCGCGGTGGGACTATTCGGCATCCTTGTCGAGAAGACCATGCTGCGTTGGCTGTATAAGCTCGATCATTTGTACGGCCTGTTGTTAACGTTCGGCCTGGCATTGATTATAGAAGGCCTGTTCCGAAACTTTTACGGCGCATCCGGGTTGCCGTACAGCGGGCCGGAAGCCTTTTCCGGTGCGTTTGATCTGGGCTTCATGATTTTGCCGAAGTATCGTGCTTGGGTGATCGTGGCCTCACTCACGGTTTGCTTCGCCACGTGGTACGTGATTGAGCGCACACGCTTGGGCGCGTATCTACGCGCAGGCACGGAGAACCCGCAATTGACGCAGGCCTTCGGCATCAACGTGCCGCGCATGGTGACGTTAACCTATGGCTTCGGCGTGGCGCTGGCCGGATTCGCCGGCGTGCTCGCGGCGCCGATTTATCAAGTCAGCCCGTTGATGGGATCGAACATTATCATCGTCGTCTTCGCTGTAGTGGTGATCGGTGGCATGGGCTCGATCCTGGGTTCGATTTTGACCGGGCTGGGCTTAGGCGTCATCGAGGGATTGACCAAAGTCGTGTGGCCGGAAGCTTCGGCCATTGTTGTCTTCTTGATTATGGCCATCGTGCTTGTCCTGCGACCCGCCGGCCTGTTCGGGCGAGAGAAATAACGGCGATGAAAACGAACGTAAAAATCCTGTATTTGGTATTGCTTGGGTTGGCGATTATCGCTCCCTGGGTCGGCGCCTACCCAGTGTTTTTGATGAAGGCCCTGTGCTTCGCGCTATTTGCCTGTGCTTTTAATTTACTCATTGGTTTTACCGGCTTGCTGTCGTTTGGCCACGCTGCTTTCCTCGGTACCGGCGGTTACATCGCCGGCTATGCGATCAAGTCGATCGGCCTGCCCTTTGAACTCTCCATCCTCGCTGGCACGCTCGCAGCGGCCGCTGTGGGGTACCTGGTTGGCAGCCTCGCGATTCGTCGTCAGGGAATCTATTTTTCCATGATTACCTTGGCGCTATCCCAGCTTATTTTCTTCATCTATTTGCAGGCGCCGTTTACCGGTGGTGAAGATGGCATTCAGGGCATTCCGCGCGGCAAATTGCTGGGTTTGATCGATCTGGAAAACGACCTGGTTTTTTACTATGTGGTGCTGAGCATTTTTCTGTTCGGTTTTTGGCTGGTGTATCGCACCATTCATTCGCCCTTCGGCCAGATCCTCAAATCGATTCGGGAAAACGAGCCGCGCGCGATTTCCTTGGGCTACGATGTCGATAAGTATAAATTACTCGCATTCGTGATTTCCGCGGGCCTGTCCGGCATGGCCGGCTCGACGAAAACATTGGCGCTTCACCTGGCCTCGCTCACCGATGTCACATGGCAAGCGTCGGGCGAAGTGGTGCTGATGACGCTTCTTGGCGGGCTGGGCACCATTCTCGGGCCGGTCGTTGGGGCGATTGTCGTCGTCACGCTGCAAAATTATCTCGCAAGTTATGGCTCCTGGGTCACGATCATCATGGGTGTGATTTTCGTCCTTTGCGTGCTAGCCTTCCGGCGCGGGATCGTCGGCGAATTGCGCGCGGTATTCAACCGAACATAGCACGGTTTCTCTCTCCCACCCTTCAACCCCCTCCTGGTAAGTTCTCGGCTTTTTGCTAGTTTACAAATGTTAACAATCGTGGCTGCATTGTTGGGCTGCGACTCAGGTATCCTGCTGTTGCAGTTTGAAATCATCGAAATTTCTAATGCGCAAGGAGGACTACACCTACCATGAGGCCAAGAAAAATGAAATTTCACGTTCAATCCGATGAGCATGTGACGCACGTCGAACTCGATGGAGGCGCGAAACTGTACTTCATTTTGCGCGACTATCGTCGCCATGCTCATCGTGAAACGCCATTGCTCTGCGTATTTTACGAAGGCCCACAACCGGAGCGGGAAACGGACTACTACGAAATGTCCGTCTACATGTTGGATCACACGCCGATGATCGGCGACGCGCCCATGGGAAGCGATCATCGGCCACACATCCAGTTTCTGAATTTGTCGCAAGAAATTAACCAGCTTCTCACGCCGGCGCTGCTGGCGGGGTTTCAGCAATTTGTCGAGCGGCACTTCGCCAAGCTGGAAGATCTGGCGCTCGCCAATCAGCGCGAAGTGGCATAGCGGTTTCTAAGAGCCTGCGCCAGAAGGCGCGAGGGTATTGGCTTGCAGGCCATGCCATGCTGCGAGGCAAGCTGGTTAAGCCTCCTGGCAAGATGATCAAAAAAAGCCGCACACAATCCAGTGCGGCTTTTTCTTTTTTGGTACCATGGGAGTCAGTAACAACAACGGTTTGCCATGGCTTCACATCCCGAAACAGCAATCGATTTTCCCGTTGTAATAATTGGTGGCGGGCCCACCGGTTTGGCGCTGGCGATAGAGCTCGGAACAAAAGGCGTGGCCTGCGCTGTATTCGAGCAAAATGCAACGACCGCGACATTTCCAAAAGCCAGCGCCAATGGCGCACGCACGCTGGAACACTATCGCAGGCTTGGCCTTGTTCAGGGAATGAGGCGCATCGGCTTCCCCCACGAAACCGCTTATTTCACCCGCCTTGCGCAGGATGAGTTGGCGCGTTTACGCTTGTCGGGCATGGATAGCCTAACGCGCGACGATGCCGCGCCTGGCGCCTGGTTCACGCCCGAACTGCCGCAGCGCATGCAACAAATTCGCGTCGAGAAATTTCTCTACGATCATGCAGCGGCCATTCCCGGGATTTCGCTGCGCTACGGTTGGTGCGTGAGCGCTGTTCAAGATCTCGGCGATGCCGTCCGAACCACGACCGAAGATGTCAACACGGGCGCAACCAAAGTCCTGTATTCAAAATATGTCGTCGGTTGCGACGGCCCGCGCGGACTCGTGCGACGTAGCCTGGGAATCCGCTACCGTGGTGAAGAAGGCGGGGTAGCGCGCGAATTCATGGGAGGACAAATGGTCTCGACCCATTTCCGAGCGCGGCAACTTTATGCAACGGCAAAAGGATCACCGGCCACCATGTATTGGACCTTCAATCGGACGCGCCGCGCGGTGCTCATCAGCGCCAATGGGCGCGATGAATTCTTCATGTTTTCACAAGTCGCGCCGGGCGCCGAACTGACCGATGACGCGGTGCGTGGTTTTGTTCGCGCCGCAGTGGGTGTCGATACGCCGATCGAGATTATCGCGAGCAAGCCGTGGACCGCCGGCTATAGCCTGGTGGCGGAGCGCTACGGGTTGGGCCGGACCTATATCGCCGGCGATGCGGCTCATCTATTCACGCCAACGGGCGGCTTTGGCTACAACACGGCGATTGACGATGTTGCGAATCTCGCTTGGAAACTCGCCGCCTGCGTGAAAGGTTGGGGCGGGCCGGCATTGTTGCCCAGCTACGAACAAGAGCGCCTGCCGGTTGCCATTCGCAATACTGAATTTGCGGCACGCTTGTCCGATAACATCGGCAAGATCACGATTGCGGATTGCATCGAAGACGCGTCCTTGGATGGCATCGCCGCACGCCAAGCCCTGGGCAAGCTGTGTCTGGATCATGCGCGGCTGGAGTTCGATTGTCCCGGACTGCAACTCGGTGTGCATTATGGCGAGTCCGACATTATTTCCCATGACATCGCGCCACCGGCGGATGATCCGAATCGCTATTTGCCATCGGCTGCGCCCGGCTCACGCATGCCGCATTTGTGGCTTGATCGACAGATTTCCACATTGGACCGCGTACACGGAAAATTCACTTTGTTTAGGTTAGGTGGCGCCGCAACGAAAGTCGCACCCCTTCGCAATGCTGCCGATCGGCATGGCGTGCCGCTCGATATTGTCGACATCGAACACACCGAAGTTCGCGATGCGTACGGCTACGATCTGGTATTGATACGGCCCGATCAGCACATCGCTTGGCGTGGAAATTCGATAACATCAGGAGCCGAAAAATTGCTCCGAAAAGCCACGGGGTGGCAGTGATACAATTCGCCGCAACTCGATTTAAAGCATAAATTTTAATCGTTCATCATGGCAGAAAATGATCAAGGTTCGGGCTATCGATTGCCCGAGTATGCATTTCGTATTCCGCCGGAGATATCCAACGGAACACAACCGCGTTATCCCGTGGTGATCGTGGGTGGGGGTCTTGCGGGTCTGGCGGTTGCGTGTGATCTTGCGGTGCGTGGGATCCGCTCGGTATTGCTCGACGACGACAATACCGTCGGTGTGCGCGGCCTGGCATCCCGTGGCATTACGTATGCTCAAAAGAGTCTTGAAATTTTTCAGCGGCTCGGCATTTATGATCGAGTTAAAGCCAAAGGCGTCGAGTGGTCCCACGGCAAAACCCTCGCCGATAGGGATGTGGTCTATTCATTCGATCTGGCCTCCGCCAGCCTGTCCATGCAGCCGCCCTTTATCAATATTCAACAGTTTTACATCGAATGGTTTTGCGTCGATCGTATCGGCGAACTTGGGCTAACGGATCTGCGCTGGAACAACAAGGTGATCGGCGTTGAACAGTGCGATGGTTTCGTCCGGCTCGAGGTTGAGACGCCCGCTGGGAATTATTCGATCGAGGCTGATTGGGTGCTCGACGCTAGCGGGGTAAACAGTCCGATCCGCGAAGGGCTCAAGCTGCCGATCCATTCCGCCCGTGGCCAGGATCGTTGGTGTATTTCCGATATTCGCTTCAAGCTCGACGCGCCGCTTGAGCGCTGGACCTGGATTGAGGCGCCGTTCAATGAGAATCGCGCCGTGTGGCAGTTACCCATGGGTGACGGGGTGTGGCGGCTCGACTACCAAATGGACGCCAACGCCGACCCGGACGCAGTGAGTAATGAAGGCGTGGTGCGTTCGCGCTTGCGCCAACAATTGGGCGAAGATCGCGAATTCGAATTGGTTTGGGTGGGGCCTTACGCCTACCGCACCCAGATGCTTGAAAACATGCGTTACGGGCGAGTTTTCTTTCTCGGCGATGCGGCTCATGTGATGAGCCCGTTCGGCGGGCGCGGCGGTAACAGCGGCATTCAAGATGCAGAGAATCTGGCGTGGAAGCTCGCGTTGGTGCTTAATGGCGATGCGCCCGAAGGTCTGCTGGACTCCTATCAAGCGGAGCGCCATCCTGCCGCGGCACACAACATCAAGACGACGTCGCGCACCACGCGATTTCTTTCGCCGCAATCCAAGGCCGAGCGTATATTGCGTGAGGCAGTCATCAGTCTTGCGCGCGACTACGCGTTTGCTCGCCCGCTGGTGAATACGGGACGCATGTCCGTTGCCTACAGTTACGCTGCCTCGCCGCTGACCACTAACGGCGGCGCAAGCGTTCCGAATGTCCCGTTGATCCTGGCTAACGGCGCAACGGCGACGCTGCTCGAGCTGTTTAATAATAAAAATTGCTTTCTCGGAATTTGGTTCAGCGCCCGTGGATTATCAGCAAGCGAGGTGCGGATGCTGCAACAACTGCAACGCAAGGAACCGTTACTGCGGCTCGTCGTGTATTCTGAATTTGGCGTCGGCCTGCCGACGCTGGGTGATCGCGGCGGTAAACTGCAGCGAGCGCTTGGCGTTGGCGTTGATTGTGTGTGTTTGATTCGTCCCGATATGCATCTTGCCGCTAAAGTGGACTCACCGACGCTACCACGTATTCGCCACGCGCTAAACCAAGCCTTGGGAAAAAATGGAAATCAGCAATGAAGATCGAACCGAATATTCCCGATCCTGACGGCTTCTACGAGGCTTTGGTGAATGCGCACGAGGGTTTGAGCGAGCTGGATAGCGCCGCCCTGAACGCGCGGCTGGTATTGCTGCTCGCCAATCAGATCGGCAATCAGGATACGTTGCTAGCGTGTGTGAACGCGGCCACTGCGCGGATTCGTTCCCCGCGAGCCTGACCGTGTTGTCCGCGACTGAAATTTGGCCCAATACACGCGCTTGAGGGAATGACCGTTTTGAGCGATAATGCCAGGCTTCGTTACGACCACATCCGCCGTAACATTCGATTATTAAAGGACTAAATATGAAAACCGGCATCCATCCCGACTATAAAGAGATTAACGTGGCCTGCAGTTGCGGCAACTCGTTCAAGACCAGTTCCACCATGACCAAGGATTTGACCGTGGAGGTTTGTTCCATGTGTCACCCGTTTTATACGGGTAAGCAGAAGATTGTCGATACCGCCGGCCGGGTCGAGAAATTCCGCCAGAAATACGCGCTCAAGTGAGCGGTTCTTGATACACTAAAAGGGCAGCTTCGGCTGCCCTTTTTGCTATGCGGAGATGGACGAGCGCTCAATGAAAATCAATACATCAGTTTCAAATCGCCTAGGCGTTATAGCGCTCGCCGCAACTGCGTTTGATGAGCGGCAAGTATCCAAGCGGCGAACCCATCAAGGTAATCGAGACCGCTTCCGGCGGCATATCGGCGGGACTAGCATTTGACCGACTTGGCGGCTAACAAGCCTAAATCCCTTCCATTCGCGTTGGAATTTGACGGGACGGCAACGCCCGCCAAAACAGCGCTGTTTTTGTTGGTCGTGCTGTGTTGGTTGCTGCCTGGGCTGGTTGGACACGATCCGTGGAAACCGCAGGAGGCACAGACCCTGGGCGTGGTCTATGGCATGCTGCAAAGTGGCGACTGGCTCATCCCCATGCTGGCGGGAGAGCCATATCTCGATAAACCGCCGCTGTATTACTGGACTGCGGCTTTCTTCGCCAAGGCTTTTTCTCCTTTAGTGCCGTTGCATGACGGCGCGCGCCTGGCCAGTGGGTTCTACATGGCGCTGGCCATACTGCTCGCCATCGTGACGGGCGCAAAACTGTTTGGGCCACGGTTCGGGCGGGTGACGGCGCTCATTTTCATCGGTTCGTTCGGGCTTTTGGTTACCGCGCACATGATGTCCGCTGAAACGGCGGTCGTTGCCGCAACCGCGCTGGTGGTCTACGGCCTGGCGTGGATCGGCAGCAAGCCCATCATCGCCGGATTGCTGATGGGAACGGGAATCGGCATTGCTTTTCTCGCCAAAGGGTCGGCAGCCGGTGCATTGGCCATGGCAATGATGTTCGGTCCGTACTGGATGTTTCGCATCTGGCGCACGCGCGCCTTCGCCTTCGCGATAGGTGTCGCGTTGCTGGCGGCGTTGCCTTGGATACTCTGGTGGCCGATTAGCTTTTTCGTTTACTCGCCGCAGATCGCGATGGAATGGCTCTGGCTGCATGATTTTGCGGACTTTGGCGATGTTTTTTCCGCGTTGACGTTGGGCCGAATCAGTTATTACGTGGGTCTCTTGCCGTGGTACGGCTGGCCGGCTTTACCTCTGGTGGCCGTTGCGTTCTGGTTTGGTCGGCGGCAACTTCTGGGTGATCCGAAAATACAGCTTCTTGTCGGCGCTTTACTCGGGGCGTTTATCGTCATTTGTTTGACCGGCAATGCGCGCGAGGTGAATGCCCTGCCTATTTTGCTACCGTTGAGTTTGATCTGCGCCAGCCGCATTGATCAACTCAGGCGTGGCACCGCGAGTGCCTTGGATTGGTTCGGCATGATGACGTTTGGCTTGCTGGCCGGGGGGCTTTGGCTCGGATGGTTCGCGTTGCTATTCGGTTTTCCGCAATCGATCGTGCGTTACTTGCAGACCTATTTGCCGGGTTACCAGCTAGAGTTTCGCGTTATCTCTTTTGGTCTCGCGCTGGTGTTGAGCCTACTGTGGTTGATTTCGATCACCCGCGCACGGCAATCGAACCGCCGTGCGATTGTCAATTGGACCGCGGGCATCACCATGTTTTGGATGTTGGTCATGACCTTGTGGCTACCGTTTATCGACGAGGGCAAAAGTTATCGTACGATGGTCGCCTCGCTAAAACGTGCGCTACCGAATCCAGCCGACTGCGTTGCCAGTCGAGGGCTCGGTGAATCGCAGCGCGCGGTGTTGGATTATTTCGCTGGCCTACGCACTCGTAGATTGGAGCGCGTGGTCACGAATGATTGTGGTTACATGTTGACCCAGAGCGTGCAGAGCACACCGACCGTGGAAGATCCGACCGAGTGGCGAATGATGTGGGAGGGCGCCAGACCGGGCGATAAGGTTGAACTGTTCCGCCTCTACCAACGTCTCAAATAATCTCACTTTCCCTGCGCTTCAATTTTCCTGCGGATTCCGGCCAGCGTTTCTTGCGCGGTAGCCTGATTCGATCCTTCTAAGTTTGCGCCGCGTTCGGCGGCCGCGAGCGCCTCCGGCAAACGACCTAATCCCGCCAGCACTTCGGCGAGATTGTTCCAGCCGATAATGGACTGCGGATGCTGCTCCGTGGCCTGACGAAACGCTTGTTCAGAACCGGGCAGATTGCGTAACGCATAGCGCGAGTTACCGAGTCCCACCAACGCCGCCAAGTCCCCTGGCCAGCGCTGCAACGCCGCCGCATACGCGGTTTCTGCGAGAGCGGGCCGACCTATTTTTTCCATTTCCAGGGCGCTGGCAAAAAAACTTTCGCGCGTGGCTGTCTTTGGTACTTGGTTGGGCGGCACGACGACAATTGCCCAATAATTGCTGCGCTTCCACGTGTGTTCGAATGTTGTCAATGGTAGGATCTGACGCTGTTCTTTTCCGGAGCGCAAGATGAGCGTTTGTCGTGGTAAATCGTAACCGACCACCACGGCATAATGCCAAACCGGAGACCACTTAAGTGCCAGGTTTTGCAGCACGATAACCGGGTTCCCGTTAGCGACTTCGGTGAGTAGATCTTTGATTCGCCCCGACATGGTCACCGCGAGCATACCTTGCCGACGTGTCGCGCTGCGCATTTCAACTTGTAGCGAGCCTTGACGACCCGGTAGAAAAACTTGCTTCACCAAGTCTTCCGGCCGGATCTCTACGCCTTTGGCTTTTAGCGCGGTCGCCAGCGCGGCCGGACCGCACTGATATTCTTCTTGTGGAAAAAATGGAACGTCGCGAAGTTCCGTTTGCGCCGGAAGATCGGTCGGCGGATTTTTTAACAGAGCCCGGCTTTCGAGCGTCGCGCACCCGCAAACGATCATCCCAAAAAGCAACACGCCCGCTAGGTTGCGGGCGTGTTGTAGTTTCGAGCGAATCAAACGGTTACTCGCGCGGACCAATCGACCACGGGAAGATTTTTGTCCATCCCAAAACATCTGTGATCACCAACACGATGAAGACTATCAGTAACACGATAAGCACCGTAGCGGCGCCGCCGCCAGCGGCGGGAAGTTCATCGATCTTGCCGGCGACTTTACTTATTTCCTGATCAGTCATGGAGGCAACACGCGATGTTGCATCATCGGCGTTCACGCCCATCTTTTGCATTTGTTCCCGCACGTCGGTGCGGGTCATAAACGCTTCAACCTTGTCACGGTTTTGCGCGGTTAGTGTTTGGTCTATGGCATTTTCAGTTCCGATCATAGCGGCATTGGAACTGCTCATTGGCAAGTGCAGTGCGAACAACGAAACAATTAAGAAGCGTGCAACGAGGCGGAAAAAACTACGGTTCATGATTATCCTCCGTGAATGTTCATGTTTGGAAATAGAACCATACCACATGAACGGTCGTTTTCACAGAGATTTGAGGCTTAAAATTCTGCGGTGACGGTTAGTCACTTGCATTCGGTGGCGCCAGTCGTGCATTGGAAAATCGAATCGACTCGGGATAGGGAAAAATATCCTCCACATGTCCGGCGGAAATACGATCCTGTGTGGCTCTCCAATAGTCTGAATCGAGCAGATCCGCATGGTGAGCCATGAACCGTTCGCGAACTTTGGGATCGGTCAGCAAAAACCGTGCGAATTCTTCCGGAAATATATCATTTGGTGCGACCGGGTACCACGGTTCGGCGGCCATTTCGTCTTCGTCGTTACGCGCAGCCGGAATGCGGCGGAAATTGCAATTGGTCAGATAGTCGATCTCGTCATAGTCATAAAACACGACGCGGCCGTAGCGTGTGACGCCGAAATTTTTGTATAACAAATCGCCGGCGAAAATATTTGCCGCGGCGAGTTGCTTGAGCGCGCGGCCGTATTCGAGCATGGCGTGATCGCGCTCTTTATCGTTTGCCTGGTCCAGGTGAATGTTCAACGGCATCATGCGCCGTTCGATATAAAGATGTTTAAGAATCAAATTGCCGCCGTCCTCCTCGAGTTGTGAAGGGACGAGTTTGTGTAACTCATCCAACAGTTCGGCGGTAAAGCGGTCTTGCGGAAATGCGACGTCGGAGTATTCCAACGTATCCGCCATGCGTCCGACGCGGTCATGCAATTTCACCATCAAGTATTTGGCCTTGACCAGATCGCGGTTGGTATCCTTTGGTGGCGCGACGACGTCGCGAATCACTTTGAACACATATGGGTATGACGGCAAGGTAAACACCAGCATGACCAAGCCCTTGATGCCGGGCGCGATAATGAAGTCATCGCTGGAATGTTTCAGGTGATGCAAGAAATCGCGGTAGAAAAGTGTCTTGCCGTGTTTTTGCAAGCCGAGAATGGTGTATAACTCCCACTTCGGTCGGTTCGGCAACATACTCTGTAAAAATTCCACGTAGGCCGAGGGTACTTCCATATCGACCATGAAATACGCGCGGTAGGAACTGAACAAAATATCCAAATGGTAACGGCTAAGCAGCACCGTATCGAGATACAGCGCACCGTTTTGATTGTGTAAAATCGGTATGGCGAACGGCGATTCGTGATTGCCGTTGATGATTTTTCCGACCAGATAGGCGCCCTTGTTGCGATAGAACAGCGAGCTCAACACTTGAATCTGATTGTTCGCATCTAGATTAAATGGCCGCGGTAACTGCCGCCGCCACGCATGCAATACGTGGCGCAGATCGCGCTTCAGATCGATGAACGGTCGCCGCAATGCGAGATCCGCGAAGATCTGCTCGAGGGCGCGACGCAATCCAACTTTACGCGGGTAGTAACAGCGGTAAGCGGGCGGATCGGAATCCATGTACTCCGTCGATATGGCCGGTCGCACGAAGATATAGTCGTTGTGAAAATAAGTGCGGTGCAAAATGCTGCAGCAAACGGAATTGAAAAAACTTTCGGCGAGTTCCGGTTGCTTGTGATTGGTCAGCAATCCGATGTAATCCAACTTGATGCGTTGCCATTCGGCGCCCAACGACTCGGCGTGGAACTCTGTTTCCAAATGTTCGACGGATTCCTTCACCCGCTGATCGTAAAACAAGATTCGATCGCGGTTGGCTTTCTGACCAACGGCCCAATCGCCGTCGTCAAAACGGGGTTTAGCCGCCTTGCTCGTTTCCTGAAAAATTCGATAGTGTTTGTTGAAACCATCCAACAAGGCGCGCGCCACCGCAAAGGCGATGTTGGTATTCGTGGTCGGCTCGGCGCGCTGCATGGCCTCGATTTTCATGGAGTCGTTGTTTGTCATTTCAACTGAGATGTGGCTGCGCCAATCTGAACGGCAGGTTAAGTGGACACTCCGGGCATTATGCTCTATCACGCGCGCTGGTGAACAAATCCGGCAGTTTTGTAAGGGCAATCCACGCCGAACGGTATTGGCCTGGAACGCAATACCAGCTTGCCGTTCCAACTGCATGCCTTGGAAAGCCAGTATCCAGGGGCTGGCCTAAGGCCATGGGCCTTCTGGCAATGCCTATTTAAGGTTACCGTTGTGGCAATGATCCCATACTGCGTACAAAAGTCGTCGCATTGTTACGCACATCGGCGAGTGTCATGCCGGGGCGATACAGCGCCGAGCCCAAACCGAATGCCGTCGCACCGGCCTTCCAGATGCCTGCCAGCGCCGCGAACCCTTCCGTCGGCGTTGCGATGCTGGGTGTGCAGATCCTGTTCAGCCGCTTTGCCGCACCAATTACCGCGCCATCGCTGTGGGGCATGACGATGAGCTGACCGCCCGCGTTGTGAACGCGTGTGACATCGTCAACACTCAGTACGGCGCCCGCGCCGATTAGCGACTCACCGCCAAAGCGCTTTGCAATCGCGGCAATGGTGTCCAACGGCTTGGGTGAATTCAGCGGAACTTCAATAATGCGAAAGCCAAGTTAGAACAGAATTTCCGCGACCGGGATCGATTCCTCGGGCGTAATGCCGCGCAGGATGGCGATGAAGGGGAGCGGGCTAAGGTATTGATTTAGCATCGTCATTAATTTTCCAATTGTCATCCTTCACTGCGTTCAGGATGACATGATGTTTGATGTCGGTTTTTACTGTAATAGATTCGCAGCCTGCGCCAGCCGAAACAACCCGATTGCCGTGACATTCTCGTCGGCAATCGTGGCGCCCATGCCCGAGTAACCCAGCGCGCGTTGATAACGGCTCGCCAAAACGGGTTCGGCGATAATGGTAACGCCACTCGCATGGTCAAATGCTTCTAGCGCGCCGCGTATTTCGTATCCGATCAACAGGCCGGAGAGGTAAGCGTGGAGCCCTTCCGCAGGGAGGCGATTAAATAGCGCAAGGGTGCGCACGCTGAACAATTGTTGCAATAGTCCCGCGTGATTTACGTTCTTGTTCATTGCGTAGTCATAGCCTTGTTTGAAGCACTCGACATAGTCTGCGTCTCCTTTCATGGTGCGGCCAAGTATGCTGTGTTCGCACAGCACGGCAAATATTTCGCCGGTCATGAAGGTCGCAAATTGAGTGATTCGATTTTTTTCGACTCTTACCCATTTGCTGGGGTGCCCTGCAGAACAAATAGCGATTGCATTCGCGCGGGCGTCAGCGCGCCGATGATTTGCGTTTCTTCGCCCCGGATCACATCGGGCACGCCCGCGGAATTCTCTGTGCTAACGCCGGGGACAATAGCAACGCGGCGCCCTTTTTTTGTGGTCAGCGAAACGAATTTCTGTGCCAGGTGATCGAGGCTTGCGGGGCAGGGCACATAGGGCGCTTCGAGCCATCCCTGGCGGCGGCCGATCATGCCACAAGCCAATACTGGAGCGGCTCTGGCCCTAGGCCACCCAGCCAGGCCATTGTTTAGCCACGAACCGCAGATTTGCTCGAACGCGGCGTCGAAATTGTTATCGAGAATTTTCAAGATACCAAGAGGGGTGGATTTTTTTCCAGAACGTTGCCGGTGCTGTTTAGTACGTAATCGCGTAGTGAAGTCGTGCCCCAGTCGAGAGCAATGAGCGCCGGAGCCGTCTTGTCGATGTGGCTCATAAGCGATGAGTTGATACGTTGCAATCGCGCGTTTCCTCCCCTTGAAGGGGAAGGCGTCCGGGTTAGATACGTCCAAACTCCGCGAGCAATTGCGCAACGGTTTTTCCTTTTGCAATTTCACGCCGCGTAAATTCCTCGCGCTCGGCTTGCTCGCGCGCCAGTTTGAGCACGTCGTCGAGCATGGCGTTCGGCACCACCGTCACGCCGATTTCATCGGCGATGATCATGTCGCCGGGCTCAACAATCACGCCGCCGCAAGTGATCGGTACGTTGACGGCCACGTCGCTCTTACGGCCGGAGAACATCGTGTGGGTTCCGCGCGCGGTAATGGAGCGGGTATAGAGTTGAAACTTGAGTTCGCGCAATTCGTCGATGTCGCGTCCCGCACCGTCGATGATTGCGCCGACCACGCCACGCTGCATGCACAGCGCGCCCATCAGGCCACCCCACACGGAGGTTTCGGTTTCGCCGAAGGCGTCGACGACGATGACGTCCCCCGGTTGCGCAATTTCCAGTGCCGCGAGTGGGTCTTGTAAATCACCGGCGGATAAACGCACGGGTAGCGCGACGCCGACCAGCTTGCCGGGAAAAATCGGCTTGATCGCGCTATGCATCACGTTGCTGCGGCTTTGCACATCGGCAAAAACGCAGGACGCGCTGAAACATTTCGCCACATCGCGAAATGCTTGAATCGTGGCTTGAGTGGGGCGGATCACGGGTGGGTTTTCTCGGAATTAAATTTCGCGCGATGTTAGCATGGTTAGTATGATTTTTGCCGATTGGCGCCACGGCCTGTTACCCTACTGTTTGACTAAATAACCCTAATGTTTGTCATCCTGAACATAGTGAAGGATCTGTTTTTTACGGCGGCGGAAAAACAAAAGCAGATCCTTCACTTCGTTCAGGATGACATGAGGAGAATTAAATGGCGAATAATTTTGCTCATCCTGAATTCATCGTTGAGATCCACTGGCTCGCCGATCACTTGAATGATCCCGATGTACGCGTACTTGATTGCACGACCCATCTAATGCCGCCGACTAAAGGTGGTGCGTACGATGTTGTTTCAGGTCGCGTTGATTTCGAGAAAGGGCATATTCCCGGTGCGGGGTTTGCGGACATCGACAACGATCTTTCCGACAAAAATCAGCGCTTGCATTTCATGCTGCCGTCGCCGGAATTTTTCGCTGCGGCGATCGGCAAGCTCGGTGTCGGCGACGATACAAAAGTGATTCTCTATTCCACCGCGAATCATTGGTGGGCAACGCGTCTGTGGTGGATGCTACGGGTGTTTGGTCACGACCATGCGGCGGTATTGAACGGTGGATTCCACAAGTGGACGCGCGAAGGTCGTGCTGTAGAACAAGGCCCAGAGCGGCTCGCGAGACAGGCATCATTCACGGCAAGAATGCGCGACGGCCAGGTGGCGGACAAAGAAGACGTGTTGGCGGCAATCGGCGCCGGCGATGTTTGCACGCTGAATGCGTTGCGGCCCGATCAACACGCCGGTACCGGCGGCGCGGTCTACGGTCGATTAGGCCATATCACCGGCAGCATCAACGTTGCGGCGGTGAATGTGGTCAATGGCCACAACGAATTTAAATCAGTGGATGAATTGCGTGTGCAATTTGCCGATGCGTTGGCAAAGCCGCGCGTCATCACTTATTGCGGCGGCGGCATTGCGGCATCGAGTACAACGATGTTGTTGACCATGTTAGGGCATAAGAACGTGCAGCTTTATGATGCTTCCTTGTCGGAATGGGCGCCGGATCCAACGTTACCGATGGAGCTGTAATCAGGTAGGATTCGTGCCTGATCCCAGCGACGATGCATCGACAGAGGCCGCATCCAGCCTGGTTCCGGGCGATGCATGGCTGGTAACGCGCTTCAATAAAGGCGTTCAGGGCAATGGCGCTTAGAAAGCCTCTTCCAACATGGCCAAATATTCATCGCGCGTCGCAATGCGCGGATTGGCGCCGTGGCAATGATCCTTCAGCGCCTTGTCGGCCATTTCCCCGAAGACGGATTTCGGCACACCCATGGCGCCAAGGCCGTTGACGATGCCGAGGCGTTGATTCAATTGCGCAATGAATTCATCCACTTTTTCGCCCGGTGCAAGATGCGTGGCGCGGCGCAGTTTGACGTATTTATCGCCGACATGATTTTCGTTGAAGCGTAGTACGGCGGGCAATACGACGGCGTTTAGGGTGCCGTGGTGTAACGTTTTTTCTTTGTAGCTACCAAGCGCGTGGGACAGCGAATGCACGCAACCCAAGCCCTTTTGGAACGCCATGGCGCCTTGCATGGAGGCCGACATCATGTGCTTGCGCGCTTCGCGATCCTGGCCGTTTTGGGTGGCGCGTTCGATGTGCTCAATGGCGCGTTCGAGGCCGTCCAATGCAATGCCTTCGGCGGGTGGATTAAACACGGGCGTGAGGAACGTTTCAATGCAATGGGCGATGGCATCCATGCCCGTCGCCGCGGTGAGCCAGGTCGGTAGGCCCATGGTCAATTCCGGATCGCAGATCGCGGTTTTCGGCACGATGTGCCAGGAGTGAAATCCGACTTTGCGACCATCGTTCAAAATGATGATGGCGCCGCGTGCCACTTCGCTGCCGGTGCCTGCCGTGGTGGGGATGGCGATCAGCGGCGCGCATTTATCGGTGATCTTGAGGCTGCCGCCTTCGATAGTGGCGTATTGGGTGAGCGGTTCCGCATGGCCGGCAAGGATCGCGACGCCCTTGGCGAGATCGATCGACGAGCCGCCGCCTAACGCGATGATGCCATCGGCTTTATGATCGCGATACATGCCTAAGGCCTTGAGGGTCATCGCTTCTGTTGGGTTGCCCGGTGTTTCGTCGAAGAGCGCGAAATCGAGTTTGCCTTTGATTTGGGCGCTGACGCGCTCGGCGATTCCGGCGGCGACAATGCCTTTGTCGGTGACGATTAACGGACGTTTAATGCCGACGCGTTTACATTCTTGTTCGAGCATCTTGACCGCGCCGAAGTCGAATTGCACTTGGGTAATGTAAAAAATGAAGGCCATGGGTTCTCCAAAAAAATGGGCGAGTAGTACACTCGCCCATTTTGACAGACTTAGAAAGTTTAAAGAATAACTTACGCGTCGCTTATTGTTTGGGCGTTGCTTTATCGTCCGCTATTTTCCATTCTTGCAGGGTGCGGATATAGGCGATGATGTTGAAGATTTCATCGGTCGTTAATCCAGTTTCCGGGTTTCCGAAGGCGCCCATTTTTGTGCCACGGCGACCGGCGGAAATGGTCGAATAAATGTCGGACGCTTTGCTGCCCCATTTATATTTTTGCGACGCCAAGCTGACGCCGCTGCTACCGCCGCGGCCGTCGGGCCGGTGGCAATAGGAACAGCGCGCTTGGTAGCGATCCTTCCCGTTTTGCAGTTGCTCCGCACCGGTCGGAAGGTCAAGATCGTTAATCATGCCGTGTCGGTCGTCATCGCCTTCGGCGCGCGCTTGTGGCGCACTGGCTAGGGTCAGCAAGGCCAAGCAAAGCAGCAGCGCCGTTACCAATTGTTGCAAAGAAAATTTGCGAATAGCGAAATTCATGCCCAGAGTCCTTTTTTATGGGAATGGTTGATAAAAAGGTATGCCATAGCTTTCGACGATTTTCTTTATCTCGCCAGACTTCAGCAACGCTTCGAATGATTCTTCCACAAATTGTTTCATCGAGGCATCTTTCGCCTTTACCGCCCATCCGGCGTTAAACCGTAGCCCTTCTTTCGGGACGAAACCATCGGCAAGCTTAAACTTGGCGTTGGGGAATTCTTTCTTCGCTTCGCCCATTGCCGTCGACCACACCATGCCCGCATCGATTTCGCCTTTGTTCATCGCTTCCATGATGCGGCGATTCTGTAAATAGACGGAACGATCGTAGCCGTTGGTAAACAGGTAATCGTCCAGCGGGGTTGACATCGAGACGCCGATTTTGATTTTATTCTTCTTCGCCTCTTCTAACGTTTTCACGCCGGCGGCTTTGCCTTGCACGATTAATACATAGCCCATACCCAGATAGGGTTTGGTTAGCGCGAGCTTATGGTCTTTGATTTCTTCGTCATCGCCGTAGGCAAGGCCCATGAAAAAGTCGCAAACGCCTTTGTCAATTGAATTGCGCAGCGCTTTGCCCAAACCGCCGCGGGATCCCGTGTCGGCCCAGAATATATGGGGCCTGAGCCCCGCTTTTGCTGCGATCGCGCGGAAAATCTCAATATCAAATCCGGGTGGTTCGCCGTCGGAGGTTGCATACGGATAGGTGGCGCCGTCGGTACAGGCCGTAAGCTTGCCCGTTTGTTTGGCGCGGGCCAGAGCATCGAGGCCTTGTTTCTTCAATTCCTGGTCTTCGCCTGACGCGCCCAGTTCGCGCGCGCCGCTCTGAAACAGCGGGTCGTTGCGATCTTGTGCGTGGGTCGTTAGGGGCGCTGCAGTGAAGGCGAGCACCAAGGCGAGGGCGATAGCTGATTTTGTTTGAATGAACACGAGATTCCTTTATTTCAACACCATTAAAAAGGGGAGGGTACAAGACCCTCCCCCTTTATAACGCAATTACAGCTAATGGGACTACTTAATCCATCAAACCAAAGACCATTAAACCGCCGCCTTTGGAGTGTTTCTTGTACCACTCACCGAAGTGCAACGGCCAGATACCGCCACCGCCCGCACCGTATACAACGGACACAAACTGCTTGCCGCCGGCGGTGTAAGTTGTGGAGTTACCGTAGATGCCGGTACCAACGTTGAAGCTCCAGAGCAATTCACCGGTGTCGTCCTTAACAGCATTGAACATGCCTTCTGGGTCGCCGAAGAATACCAGGCCGCCACCGGTGCTGGTGGTGCCGCCCGTGCCCGGAGTGGACTGGCTACGGGCCCAAACCAACTTGCCGGTGTTGGCGTCAAACGCCTTGGTGTAGCCAGCCCCAGCGCGGAAGTTCAACACTTTGGCGCCGAGGTACCATTCGCCCCGTTTCCATTCCATTTTCTTGGCTTGGAGATCCATCGCGAAGTCGTAGCCAGGCACATACAACATGTTGGTGCGCTTGCTGTAGGACATCGGATGCCATTCTTTACCGCCGTCCAGAGTCGGGGCGATATCGAGGGTGACCTTGTCATACACTACGTCTTTTTCCGGCCAGTTATAGATCGGCTTACAATTGTTCGCCGTGGTGATGGGCTTGGTGAAGTTCACACGTCCCAGCGCCGTTGCCCAAACGCACTTGTGCTCTTGGCCAGCCTTGCTGTTGGAAGTTGCGCGAGCATCGATGCCATAAATGTGGCCATTGCGTGAACCATGGAACCACATTTTCTTGCCGTTCACGTCGGCCAAGATGACTTCGTTCACGCCGTCATAATCGTACGGATCATTCGGGGTGTAATTGAAGTAGCTCTTGATCTTGCCGGAATCAGGATCCAGCACGAGCGTTGAGTTGGAGAAGAGGTTATCTCCCGCGCGCACGTGACGGTCGAAGTCCGGGCCAGGGTTGCCAACCGGCCAGTACAACAGATTGGTTTCCGGATCATACGAACCGGTAATCCAAGCCGAGCCACCGCCATATTTCCAGGAGTCGCCTGCCCAGGTGTCATTGCCGGGTTCGCCCGGACCAGGGATCGTGAAGGTTTTCCACACTTGGTCGCCCTTTTCGGCGTCCAGTGCGGCGATCCAACCACGAACGCCGTATTCCGCACCCGCTGTACCGATAATGATTTTGCCGCGAAGAGCCATCGGCATGATCGTAAAGGTTTCAGCATAGGTGTAGTCGCCGACTTTCTTGTCCCAAACGACTTTACCGGTTTGGTTGTCAAGTGCAACAACGTGTGCATCCAGGGTGGCGAGGTAAACTTTGTTGTGATACGGCGCTACGCCGCGGTTAACCACGTCACAGCACAGTTTCGGGAACACATCGCCGGGCAGCTCGCGCTCATGCTTCCAATTCACTTTACCCGTTGTGCCTTCGACCGACCATACTTTGTTGTAGGACGACGTGACGTACAGGGTGCCGTTCACAGCGATAGCTTGGCTGTCCTGGCCGTCCAACACGCCGAACGACAGGTTCCACTTCGGAACCATGCGATTGATGTTGTGAACGTTAATTTGAGCCAGTGGGCTGTAGCGGGTCGCGCTATAGTCACGGCCATAATGCAACCAGTTGTTGGCGTCTTTATCGGCGTTCAACAACATGTCGTCTGTTACGTAGTTGGTGTACAGAAAAGCACCGGCCTCATCGAGACCTTGTGCCAGTGCCTGTCCACCTACCACGGCCGCAGCAATAGCCGCAACCTTTAGGTACTTCAGCGATTTACGCATTTAACTACCTCCTGTTGTGATTCATTAGTTCTTCGCGACGATCAATGACTTACTTTGACAACCTAACGTAAAAAATTACCTTAAGCTGCTTGGTGTATAGCGTTATTACGAGGTAAATCCGCTACCACTCGCACTATAAAGAACAGGAAAAATGCGGTCAATAGGTTTTCCGGAAATAATTCGACAAAACTCAGGGATTTACGCTTTGACGCGGCGCAGCAATATTCGTCAGGGCGTATCAGTTTGGAAATCGGCAAATTTCTGGCAAAGGCGATCGACTCTCCGTGTTAAGATTTTCCGACAAGTTACCTGCCGATGCTTTTCATCGATCAAAAATTCAAAGAGGTTTCTATGGTTCACTCGCGTAGTCGACAATGCGGCCGATAAGGTACTCGCTCGGCCTGTTCGCATTGCTTTGCTCAACACTCGGATCCGCCACCGATGTCTTGACTAATAACTACGACAACTTTAGAACCGGCGCAAACCTGGGTGAATCGACGCTGAATGTCGCGAACGTCACATTGCAATCCTTCGGCCTGATGTTCAGCTACGCCGTGGATGGACCGTCCCTAAGCCAGCCGCTGGTGGCGACGGGGGTCGGGTTAGCGGACGGTTCGCGGCGCGATTTGGTCGTGGTCACGACGGCGAGCAATAGCGTCTACGCCTTTAATGCCGCGACTGGCGGCGATGGGCCGATCTGGCGCAATACCCTGGTTGAATTGCCCGACGGCACAGCGGCCGAGCCAAACGGAATATTTAGCACACCGGTGATCGACCGCGCCCGTAATATCGTTTATGTGGTCGCCGGCTTTCGCCAGGGCGATGTCGCCAAATACGTTCTCCATGCCCTGAATCTAAGCGACGGTCGTGTACTCGGTTCCGTGTTGATCGAGGGCGCGCAGCGAATTGGCGACGAGGTGATCGCATTCGAGCCGACCGCGACACGCATTGCCGTGCAACGGGCTGCGCTCGCCATCGCCAAGGGAAAAGTCATTGTTGCCTTCGGCGGCGACTTTTTCGAAGGATGGGTGTTTGCTTTTGATTCAGTCGATTTAAAGCGCCCGCCTGGGGTTTTTTGCACCACTTGCGCCAGCCGCGTCAAAGGGCTATCGAAAGTCGATTTCCTTGATTCTAGTTGTATCTTGCTCGGCCCCGGCGGTGGCATTTGGCAATCGGGACGCGGTCCCGTGGTCGACGAACATGGGTTGGTCTATTTCTTCACCGGCAATAAGCAACACGTCATAAAAAAAGGTTGTGTAATCCCGCCCAGCGACAATGCCTGCTCGCAATGTAAAACCGACGGCGGATGCCTCTGCAAGGGCATCGGTAACTCAGGCGTGTGCCGCGGCCCGGATATATGCCACACGAACGTATCGGAGAGTCGCGAAATTTTTGACACCAACGAAGCCCTGATCCAGTTGGATCCAGGCAACGGACTCAAGCTCAAGGGGTGGTTCCGCCCCGCCAACTGGAACATCCTCGGCTCCGAGGGACTGGAAATTAATGATCTCGATTTGGGCGGCTCCGGTCCGCTGCTGATTCCCGGCACCCATCGGTTAATCGGCGGCGGTAAACAAGGTTTGCTGTATGTCCTCGATACCCAGCGCGCAACCGACACTTGCGTACCATCTTCGACGAAAACCTGTATCGCCACCGATGCTCTGCAAAGCTTTCAAGTCGCGCCCGCGCCGCCACGTCCCAACCAATATTACCGCCACATTCTCGGTGGCCCAGTCATCTGGTCGCGCTCACCTGAGAAAGGCGGTGCGATGGCCTACGTGTGGCGCGAGAACGATCATCTACGCGCCTATCGGATCGACGATCAGTTCCTAGATTGCAATACGGTAAACCCCGCCGCAACCGCATCCCACAATTGTCCGAGTATCGCGCAAAGCGAAGAGTTCATCGACCACCATCCTGGCGGCATCTTGGCGGTGTCAGCCAACGGCGCTGAAGGCGAAACAGCCATCGTCTGGGCCGCGACCACCCGAACCATCAACGGGCCGGGTAAGCTCATGGCGTTTAAAGCCGAGCCTGATACCAGCGCGCCTAACCAGCTTAGCAAAATTTGGGACAGTGATATTTGCGTCGAAGACCGGCTTGATTTGGGCGCCGATTTTGTAGCGCCGACCATCGCAAACGGAAAAGTTTACCTGGCGACCAACGCGAATCGCATTGATGTCTTCGGTTTCATGGAGAAGAAGGAATGTACCGAGGAGCCGTTGCCGAAATCGTTTGGGCCTATGATGCAGTAATAGCGGCGGCGTCACCCAAGCAGCCAGGTGACGCGTTTGCAGGCCATTCGGTTTGCGTGAACAATGTGACCAATTATGAAGATTATCCTTATTCGCCACGGCGAAACTGCGCTGAACGCGGCGCGGGTGTTACAACCCCCGGATACACCGCTGAGTGAGCGAGGTCGCAGGCAGGCTGATGCGGTTGCGATACGGCTTGCCGCGATGAAAATTGATGGCGTCGTCAGTAGTGATTTAGCGCGGGCGGTTGAGACTTCGCGGGCAATCGCTGCGGCAAGTCGATTGACTGTCCGCAGCAGTGCGTTGCTGCAAGAAAGAAATTTCGGTGACCTGCGTGGTTGCGCTTACGATGGGCTCGGTTTTGATCCGATCGCCATGCAGGGCGCGCCACCCGCTGGTGAATCAATGGCCGTGTTCAACGCAAGAGTGATGCAAGCCGTGGCTTTGCTGCGCGAATGGCATGCTGCGTGCGGTGGCGTTTTAGCGGTGGTCACGCATGGCTTGCTGATTCGTACTTTGGTCGAGCGACATCTGGTGTTGCCAGTAGGCATGACGGCGCCGCAGCGGATCGCGAATACCTCCCTGACGATATTTTCGGCTGAGCCGCCGCATCAAGTTAGCGTCATTAACAATACCGATCATTTGGGCGCGGAGTTAAGCGACGACGCGCGCGCCGTATCGGGCCTTTAAAGTTAGCTTAGGCGCGTTCGCCGCCGTTCCAGCTTAATAGATTCAAAAACTCGCGCCGACTCTTCGGGCCATGGGTCAGATAATGCGGCTCAGGCCGTTCGCTGTATGCCAGTTTTTCTTGGGCAATGCGATCCTTGCGCGCGTACTTTTGCACCTCTTCGGCACTTATGCCATAGGGCTTGGTCGCGTTCAGGCCGAAAATCTGCGCGCGAAGTTGCGGCGTGAGCGCCGGGTAGCCGTAACGTTCCTGGAATTCCGGCGAGATTTGAAACGTGCGTAAGCCTTGAATTTGATCTTGTGGCGAACCGTACCAAATCGAGTCGGAGCCGTATAGCACATTGTTTTCGCCGACGTATTTCAACAGCTTGCCGAGGGTATGCGTCGCGGTGTCGGGATCGCGCATGGCGAATCGCCACGTGCTGCCTAGCTCGGCATAGACATTGCTGTTCGGCGCGACTCCGTTCTTGAGCAACGAATGCACCAGCGTGTCGATGCCATCGGCTGCGCCGCTTTCATCGTAAGGCCGCTCGGGGTTGGTCGCGACGAAGCCCGAGTGATAGACGATGAATTTCATATCGGGGTAGCGCTTGGCGACGATGCCGATGTCGCTGCACTGGCTGTGTTCGTAGGATTGCTTGCCGAACGGAATGCCTTTGTGAACACAGATCACGTTGACGCCGAGCTTGCGCGCTTTTTCGATCAAGCGCGTGCCGGGCTGGTCCGAAAGAAAAAATCCTTTCTTGTCCGGTCCCCATTGGGTATAGGTTTTCCATGCGCTGACGCCCCAGCGTTCCTTGAGTTCGTCCATCGCTTCGATATCACCGGGTTGATTCGGGTTGACGCGTCCGTGCAATAGCAGGCGGTGCGAACCTTCCATGCGATCGACGATGCGGCGTGTGGCGTCCGCCTCTTCGATCGTAAGCGGTTCAGCGTTCCGGCGCGACGGCACGAAGGACAACACCATCATGTCGGTATCGCTATCCAAAAATACATCTTTGATAAATTCTTCGTGATTGAGGCAGTTCAAATAACTCCGAGCGCCGGACTCGCTTGCTTTTTCGCATGACGTTTTGGTTGCGAACTTCAGCGGCTGCGCTTCGGGCGCCAGGGTTTTTATCCATGCGCCTTGCGGATTCACGAAATGACCTTGCGCGTCGAAAATAAATTCTTTGCCCTCGACACTCGCTGCAGCCAGTTGTTGATCCAGCGCCGCTTCTCGATCCAGCGCAAACCAGCCACCGCGTTTACCCGCTGCTGCGTTGGCCTGATTGAATGCCAGCAACGTGCTCGCAGCGCCACAGGCGGAAATCAGAAAATCCCGCCGCGGCAATGCCAAGCGCTTGGCGTTACGATCCGCTTCATCATGGGCCAGACGGTTTGCCGCGCGATTCACATCCGACAACGGCACCGGCAGAAATTCGCCGTTGGATGTCGTGTCCAGTTTGATCGGGAGTCTTGCGCCGTAAGGATCGATGCGATGTTTCATAGGTTGCCGCGTGGTAATTTTCTGTGCGTTGCCGTAGCGATACGATGACGTTTGGTAAGCTAAGAAAGACTTTAACGCGTCACTTGTAAGCGGTCAAACGTTTGTGAAGCGGCGAGTCAAAAGGGTATGATCGATCCATGGTTTCTTACTTTTGCAACGACTACTGAAACGCGTTCTCTCGGAAGGAGAAGACAATGTTCCACTATTCACGCGCCGTGATGCGCCTGGTTCCTATTGCACTCTTGTTGTTGCTTGCCTTTGGCGCCTCTGCCGGTGAGGAGGATGAGATCGTGACCGGCTGCCATTTTTCCAATGCGGAGTGGGGGACGGATATGATCGATCTCTGTATCAAAGTAAATCAAGCGACGCGCGCGGTGGTATTAGGGTATCCCGAGAAATACAAACGCTACCTCGACCGCTGTCGACGCGGAAACGAGAACGGTTGGGCGTGGGTGAAGACCTGCCTAGATAACGATATCGACGCGGGGTCGGCGTTAGCGGAATATCCAAAGGACAGAGCCGGGTTGATTACCGTCTGTGACGCTGAGTTCGGTCACCGCGGAATGGTAGCGATCAAAAAATGTGTGGATCAAGCCTTGGAAAGGGCGAATTCATCGAACAAGAACCAACTTCGATAGATTAGGCATCGTGCCAGGAGGCGCTTCTAGCTTGCCTCTTCAGCATGCATGCTCTGTGAGCCGCGTCCCGTATGCCTACTGCCGATGCCTCTTAGATTATTTTGTGGCGGGTGTCGCGCCGACGGCTTCGAGGAGATTCAACAGATTATCGATTTGGTAGTTCGCGATGGTGATGACTTTAGGATAATTGTTTGACGCGACGTAACGACTTAGGCCGTCCGGCGCGAGGCTGCCGACGGTAAATTTGTCGAGCAACCGAGCAGTATTCTTTGCATACAGCAATACGAACATCTGCGGCGCGGTCAGGCCGTACTCGCCTTCATTAGCGGGCGGAAACTCTCGTTCCATATGGGTGCGGCTCAAGCCACGCAACGCCGTATCGATGGTTTTGGCTTGCGCCGAATCGGTTTGATGGGCATGGGTGGCATCATTCGTTTTGGCCGCGCCATGGGCGTGGTAGAACCAAGCGCGCGCCGCGTCGCGCTCGAAGCGATGCAACGTGCCGGCGTAGAAAATCTCGAATGCACCCAGCTCATCAATGGACATCGGTAGCAGCATACGCGCGTTGGCCTGGGTGGCGGCGACGCTATCGTCCGTAGCGGTTCGTTCCTTGTACTGATCGAAGGCAATTGCGCCGAGTAGCGCGAGCAGCACAAGCCAAATAATAACTACGCGCGGGCGAATACCCCTTGTCACACTCATCGTTGGCGCCACCATACCGCGGTCCCGATTACGGCGAGCAGCAGCGGAATAAGGATCACCGACAGGAAGAATGTACCCTTCATCTGGCGATTGGTCAGGTTCACGCGCGGCCGATCGAAGGTGCGCGGCTCGACGCCGATCAAGTTTTCCTTCGAGGCGAGATAGTTCACCGTATTCAAGAACAATTTGCCGTTGCCCATGATGTGGAAGAAAGAATTGGTGGCGAAATCGGAATCGCCAATCACGACAACGCGCGAGCGTTTGAATGTGGGTGGCGGCGCCGCAGCTAGCGATTCCGCTGACTTTTCACCGCGCAATTCGGCAATGATCGCGGCGGCGGTACGTGCTGTTTCCGGACGCCGATTCACCATCACCATCATTGGCAGGGGACCCGCTAGATCTTGTCCCTCATTGAATTCCGCGCGATCCCGGGTGGTTTCGCCGTAACTCGATTTAGACGAATTTATTAACGGCTGCACCGATACGCCGGGTGGTTGGACGCGGGTCGGCGAGAGCGAACCGGCGCCCGGGAAAAAAGTCAGCGGCAATTGGTCGGTGATTTGATGGCGGTTGTAGTCCGTGACGGCAGGGGCCGACGGGTCGGCCCAGAAATGACTCGCGGGGTCGATAACGATATTGTTACCAGCAACCACGCCAAATTTTTCCAGAACCGGCGCCAGACCCGTATCGACGAACGGGTCGAGCATAAAAATTCCATTGTGACCGTCATCGAGATACTGGCCGATCGCCTCGACTTCCGGCGCCAGCAGCGCGCTCTTGGGACCGGCAACCACGAGTAATGCACAATCGTTCAAAGTAACGCCGCCTTTGAGCAGCGATATTTTTTCCACGCTGTAATTCATGGCTTCCAGTGCCGCGCGCGCCTTGGCCATGCCGTGTTGCTCATGAATGATGGCCTTATCGCCGATGCCGTGGGAATGACCGCTGCTGCCTTCCATGTGGTCGTGGGATTCGATGCTGTAGGGGTCGGCTTCGTTGTGGCCGTCGAGAAAGCACAGTCGTTGCGTTACGCCTTGGGAAATTCGCATAATGCCGTTAGCGATGTCGACTTCCGTCGGCCCGTTGACTGTGAGCTTGCGGCCTTCGCTTTGCATCAGCGCGGTGCCGGCGAACTGTACGCCCATCAGCCGCGCCTGGGCGGGATTCAACATCGGGTCGTGGAATTCTACGGTGAGCTTGCTGGTTACTTTTTGCATCAACTCGTACAGCTCAACGGTTTCGCGCATCGCCGGATCGTGGAAGAACGCCACGTGCACCGGTTTGTCCAAATGTTGCAGCATGTTGACAGTCTGTTTCGACAACGAGTGTTCTTTCTGCTCGCTTAAATCGAAGCGCATGGGAAAACGCGTCGACAAATAACCGATTGCCACGAGTACGCCGACCGCACCCATTGTGAAAAGCGCGATTTCGCCCTTACGCGCTTTGAACATCGAACCCAATTCGCGGCGTAACGCAAATGTACCCCATACGCTGAGGGCCGCGCCAAGCAGCGCGAGAATCGTGGTGAGCGAACGATTTTGCAAAACGATCGAGTGGATTGCCGCCGCCGCCGCCAATAGGGTGATCCCGGTGAGTAATAGCAATACTGAGCGGAACGAAGATTTCATATTATCGCCTCCATTGCAGGTAGCCGGCGTTGAGCGTCAACGCGATGGCGCTAACGATCAAGTAAAAAAGCACCCCTTCGCTACGCATGAGTCCGCGAATGAAATCGCCAAAATGATTGGCGAACGATAGATAGCCAAACAAATCGCGCAAGGTATCGGAACTCTGGAATTCCTTCAGGTGGCCGATGAACCAAAACGCCAGCAGCACGGAGACCGTAACCAATGCCGCGATGATTTGGTTTTGCGTTAATGCCGAGAACATTTGACCGATCGCCAAGCACGCCATGCCAAGCAGAATGAACCCAAGATAGCCGGAGAAGATCGTGCTGGTTTCCGGGTTGCCATAGAGGTACATCGGCACCAGATTAATCGCTGTGCCCGAGGTCATCAGCAACAGGATCGCAACCGCGCCAAAATATTTACCCAGCACGACTTGCCAGGACTTGAGCGGCAACGTGGTGAGCAGTTCCATGGTGCGGCCGCTGTATTCGCTGGAGAACAGCCGCATCGATACCAATGGAATCAAGGTGATCAACAAAATTCCCATGTTGCGGAAAGTCTCGTTCATGATCGCGCTGCCGGTGGAGAAAACATCGTAGAGAAAAAAGTAACCGGTGCCGAGCAAGAACACCGCGACGACGAAATAGGCAATCGGCGAGCGAAAATAGACCAATAATTCTTTTTGCAATACAGCGAGTAGACCTCTCATTTATTCGCTCGCTTGCTGTGGCGCGGATTGGATGTAGCGCAAGAAAATATTCTCCAGGGTGGGCTGCTGCCGCTCAAGACGATATAGATCCCAGCGGTTTGCGACGGCGCGCGCGATGGCAGCCTCGATGCCATCACGCGATTCCACTTGGCAGTTAACTGTGACCACGCGCTCCGCGCTGGGGTGTGGGTGGATGATGACGCCTAACACGCCGTCTATTGCACGGAGTTCTGTCTCCAGCGCTGCCGCGGGCGCGCGCGCAGTGAGCGCGACTTGATTGGATTGTTCCGCGGCTCGTTGCAAATTGGCCGGGGAATCGATTGCCAGTAAGCGACCGTTATTGATAATCGCCACGCGTTGGCAAATCATCGTTACTTCCGGCAGGATATGCGTGCTCAACAGGACGGTATGCTGCGCGCCGAAATTACGAATCACTTCGCGGGTTTCTTGAATTTGGCCGGGATCGAGGCCTGCTGTCGGTTCGTCCAGCAACAATACTTCAGGCTTGCCAAGCAACGCTTGGGCGAGTCCAACCCGTTGTCGATAACCTTTGGACAACTTGTAAATTTCGCGGCGACGCACGTCTTCCAGCCTGCACGCAACGCTGACCCGTTCGATTTCAGAATTGATTTGCGCACGAGGCACGCCTTTGACTTTGGCGATGAAGCGCAGGTATTGCCCGATTTCAAGCGTATCGTACAGCGGCGGATGTTCCGGCAGATAGCCGATCTTTTCCGCTGCATCTTGATTCTGTGTTGCCATGTCGTATCCGGCCACGCTGACTCGTCCGGATGTGGCGGTGCTGACCCCGGCAATCATACGCATGGTCGTTGTCTTACCTGCGCCGTTCGGGCCCAGAAATCCGACAATCTCGCCTTTATCGACGTGAAAAGAAAGATCGTGAACAATGGTTTTCGGACCGTACCGCTTGGAAACTGCTTCGAGTGAGATGGCTGACATAGCGTTGCTGCATTTACCTAAAATATAAAAAAAGGCTCCCCGCGAGGGGGAGCCTTTTCGAACCGCTTACAGTGCGACTTATTTATACCACTTGTTGCCCATCTTGGCGAACTGGTCTTGGTCGTGCGCATAGAACAGCGACGCGCCTTCCAGGTCGCGCATGAACTTCAGACGATTGAGGGACTTGGTGTAGTCCAACACGCTGTAGTTCAAGCCGGCGGGGTAGCCGTCGACGTTTTCCTGCATCCAAATCGCGTCTTGCGACATGATGATGGTCTGGCCGCTGCCGAGCTTAACCTTCATGGACTGGTGGCCCAGGGTGTGGCCCGGGGTGCTCAGAATCATGACGGAACCGTCGCCGAACAGGTCATAGTCGCCTTCGAGTTCGAGGTAGTTAAACTCACGAGCGTTGTCGATGTCGGCCATGACGAATGTGCCGGGGGAAGAACGGCCTTGGAATTTCTCCGGGAACCAGGCTTGATACAGTTCTTTCTTTTGCATCACATGGACCGCATTCGGGAACATTTCAATATTGCCGATATGATCCAAGTGCGAGTGGGACGATACAACCACTTTAACCTTGCTGGCGTCGTATCCTAGGGTTTTCAGTTGTGCATCGATGACATCGGCGCGGGTTTGGCTCGGCTTCAAGAAATCGCAGTTGCCCGGCGCCCAGTACTTCTTGCAATTATCCGCGCTATCGGAAATCGCAACGTTGTTACCCGTGTCAAATACGACCAGGCCTTTCGGATGATCGATCACCCACATGCTGACGGGAATCGTGATATCGCGTTGCTTTTCTTTCGGAACGGTGGGGATCAAACCGGTGATGGGGAACGGACCGAATTTACCGCTGGTGGTCCAATAAACTTTGGTGCCATCGGCTGCTTGAGCTGACGCGCCGAACAGGCTCGCCAAACCGACTGCTGCCGCGACGATAGTTGCTTTTTTCATTGCAATGCCTCCTAATTTGATTTTGGCTGAAACGGACAAATTATCTGTGTTGACTTTCAACCTAAGAATTTGCCAACAGCCGATTGACAGTTCCGTGGTCACACACTGTTGCATTATTTTAAATCTTTGGGTTTGGCTGCCTGCGCCACGATGGGACTGGTGGCGCATTCAACTTGACGCCGAGAATAGCTGCTTGTCGCAAGTTTGTAAAGTGTAAATACGGGCGCCGTCACCCTAAATCCGCCTAGACCCAAGAAATTATCTCCCACGGCCGCGCGAAACGACAAACCGACATGTTATTAATGAGCATAAAGTGAGACAAACGTCTTACAACCTCGGCGAATACGGCGCTATATTTTCACCAGTGCGCCCGAATACAGCACTGGCCCGGTCGGCGCCCCGGTGGGCGAGCCGCCTATGGGTTCCAGGCTGACGGCTAAGGAGGGAATATTGGGCAGGGCATCGGCGCGTTGCGCGGCAAGCTTCCACTTTATGCTGCCTGACGCGGGAACCAGGCCCAGTGACTGCGGTGCAGCATTCTTCGGCAAGGCCCAGAGTTCCAACTTGCGGTCGCTCGCGAGATCCGCGGTCTGGATGACCCTGACTTCGAGTTCGCTGTTGCCTAGTGTGTAGCGCACCGTCATGGCTGGCTGGTTTGTCGTATCCGCGAGAATCGCAACGTAAGTCGGCGCGGCTTCTCGTTGCGGCGCCATGCCGAAAAATAGCAACAGCCCAAAGGCGAAGCTGCTCGCGACCATGGCTAAGCCACGCCAAAAATTGAGCGATTCGAATAGCCGGCTTCGGGTCGTCGATGTTTGAACGCGCTTTTCGATGTTGCGCCACACGCGTTGCGGCGGATTGACCGGCGCGACCGCCTGTGCCATCGGCGTCAGATGCTCTTGCCATTGCATTACGCTGCGACGTAAGTCGGCGTCGTCACGCAAGAGTCGCTCGAAACGCTTGCGCGCCGGGCCGTGCAAGGTGCCGAGGGCATACTCGCTCGCCAGCCGGTCGCGTAATTGTGGGTCGCGATAATTCATGCTTGCAGACAATCCTTCAACTGCGCCAAGCCGCGCCGAACATAGGTCTTGACCGTGCCGAGCGGCTCTTTCAAATGATCCGCCAACTCCGCATGGGTCAGGCCATGCAAAAAGGCCAGGGCGACGGTCTGGCGCTCACGAGCGGCCAAGCGCTGCAAGCAAGAAAAGAGACTTCTGCTGACCGCGCTTTGCACCAACTGTTCCAAGGGGCCGAGCGCATCATCCGGAATCGATTCAAATAAAGTTTCGTCGTCACTGGTCGTTTCGTGTTTTGGCCGCCGTAGCCAATCCAGGCAGCGATTGCGCACAATTGCCGTCATCCAGGTGAGTGGCGC
This sequence comes from Burkholderiales bacterium, assembly GCA_046598945.1. Taxonomy (GTDB): domain Bacteria; phylum Pseudomonadota; class Gammaproteobacteria; order Burkholderiales; family JALYOK01; genus JALYOK01. The sequence continues at coordinate 37,724 of JBKJHT010000019.1, forward strand.
GGCGAGGCCGGCGTTGTAATCGCCGGCATGCTGCCAAATGCTGACAAACGCTTCTTGCAACACTTCTTCCGCCCAATCGCGCCGCCGCAGCAACTTCAGCGCGACGCCGAACAAACGCGCCGAACTCAGCTCATACAGCCGCGCAAACGCGCGTTGGTCGCGGCGTCCCGCGGCGGCAAGCAAATCGGCAATGGGGTCGGCGCTGGTCATGGTTTGCAAGGTCGTTTAGCTCTCTATACGCACCAACTCGCTAAATGGATGTATGTTTGTTCCAGTACACATCGTCGACGCCGTGGTGGCGGTTTAATATACGGCACAGCACAAACAACAGATCCGACAGCCGGTTGAGGAAATGGCGACTGTGAAGCGATACGCTTTCGCTCTGCGCCAGCGTGACCAAGCGCCGCTCGGCGCGCCGACACACGGTTCGCGCCAGGTGGCAGATACTGGCAGCACGGCAGCCACCGGGTAAGATGAATTCCTTCAGTGGCGGCAGCGCGTCGTTTTCCACGTCCAGCCATTGTTCCAGTTCGCTGACGTGCTGCGCACTCAGGCTGGTGTGGCCGGGAATGGCCAGTTCGCCACCCAGGTCGAACAATCGATGCTGGATCAGCGTCAATTGCGCTCTCGTGCGCGGCGGCAGGGTTTCGGTCAGCAACAAACCCAACGTGCTGTTGAGTTCATCGGTATCGCCCATGGCCGCAATTCGAGCGTGATCCTTGGCCAGGCGTGAGCCGTCGGCGAGGCCGGTGGTTCCGTCATCACCGGTTCGCGTGTATATTCGCGTCAGTCGATTTGCCATCGTTGTTTCATTGCCCTATGTCGCGTTGGTGCGATGACCGAGCCAGAAGGCGCAAGGATGTTGGCTTCTGGCACACTATGTTTGAACAGCCGCGCCGCTATTGCTCCGTGGCGACGCTTGTTTCGGCGCCCAACCTTAAGATAACTCAATTATGCATAATTTTATCAGACTCTTGGTTCTTGCTGGCGCGATGCTGGTTGCCAGCGCACCCGCTTTTTCACGCGCGCCAACCACCGGGGTTACGCCGACAACAGCGGCGGTTGCGGCAGCGCATCCGCTTGCGGCGAAGGCTGGATACGACATCTTGGCGCAAGGCGGTAACGCGTTCGACGCGGCGGTAGCGGTGAGCGCCGCACTCGCGGTGGTCGAGCCGTACGCATCCGGCATCGGCGGCGGCGGATTTTGGTTGCTGCATCGGGCTAAAGATCGCTTCGAGACCCTGATCGATGCGCGCGAAACCGCGCCCGGCAAGATTTCCGCGGCGATGTTCCTCGGCACGGATGGACAGCCTTTGCCGCGCGCCTCGCTGGAAGGCGGCCTGGCGGCGGCGATCCCCGGCTTGGCTGCTGGGTTGGTGCATCTGGCACAAAAATACGGCAAGCTGCCGCTGAAAAAATCCCTCGCACCGGCTATTCGTTATGCACGCGAGGGATTTCGTATTGATCAGCGCTATCGCCAAATGAGCGAATCACGGCTAGAAATGTTGCAGGGTGAACCGGCGCTAACGAAATTGTTTATGGATGGCGGCGCCATTGCCGACGAAAATTTTTCGCTGCGTCAGCCGGATCTTGCCGCGACACTGGAGCAACTGGGCAAATCAGGCGCAGATGGATTTTATAAGGGGCCACTGGCGCGCGCCTTGGTGGATGGCGCCAACGCGGCCGGCGGCGTGTGGCAAATGTCCGATTTGAAAGCCTATCGGGTGATCGAACGCAAACCGGTGAAATTTACTTTTCAGAACTTGAACATCACTAGCGCCCCATTGCCCTCGTCCGGCGGTTTGACGTTGGCGCAGAGCTTGAACATTCTTGAGTACACGCCGTTTGGCAACAGTGACGAAAAAACCCGCGCCCATTACATTTCCGAGGCGATGCGCCGGGCATTTCATGATCGCGCGCGTTACTTGGGCGATCCGGCGTTCACCACGCCGCCGCTTGACGAATTGCAAGATAAAAATTACGCGGCGCGCCGGGCCCTGGGCATTGACCCGAACGAAGCAACGCCGAGTTCCACGTTGGACGACGCGCCGGTGAAAAAATCCGAAGGTTCGAGCACGACGCATTTTTCCGTTATCGACCGCGCCGGTAATCGCGTCGCCGGAACGTTGTCGATCAACACGCCATTCGGTTCCGGCGTGATAGCGGGGAAAACCGGCGTGCTGTTGAACAACACCATGGACGATTTCGCCCTCAGCCCCGGCGTGCCCAACGCATACGGTTTGGTCGGCAGCGAGGCGAACGCGATCAAGCCCGGCAAACGGCCTTTGTCCAGTATGGCGCCCACTTTTGTCGAAGACGAACGCGGCATTTTGATTCTCGGTACCCCAGGTGGCTCGCGTATTATCAGCATGGTGTTGCTCGGCATCTTGAACTACGCCAATAGCAGCGCTTTCGATGTGCAAAAAATGGTTGCCGTACCGCGCTTTCACCATCAATATTTGCCTGATCGCATCGAAGTCGAGCCGGAAGGATTCGATGCTGAGTTAATTGCACAACTGCGTAGCCTCGGCCATAAAGTCGATCCTGCCAAACGCCGCTGGGGGAATATGCAAGCGGTATTTTTCGACAAGAAAACCGGGCTGACGCAAGTTGGAAATGACCCGCGCGGCATCGGTGGGCTGGCATGGTACTAGGCTTTCCATTTCAGGTAACATAGGCGTCACAATGAGGGGATCACGACGCATATTCTTGAAGTCCGCCGCTGCCGGAGGCGCGGGCTTACTATTGCCGCAGCACTTACTCGCCGACGACGCCCGGTTCGGTTCGAGCGAATTGCCGCAAGGATTTCTCGACACCGCGACATTGGAAACGTTGCCCGGCAAAGTGCCGTTGATCCGCAAATCGTTTCGCCCGCCGAATTTCGAAACGCCCGTGGCTTATTTTCAGCAAGCGTTCACGCCGAACGACGCCTTTTTTGTGCGCTATCACGTTGCGGATATTCCGCAAGTCGACGCCGAGCGTTGGCGTTTAACCGTGAGCGGCGACGCCGCCGGCAAGACCTTGGAATTATCTTTGAATGAGCTCAAAACCCAATTCGAACAAGTGGAACTCAACGCCTTATGCATGTGTTCCGGCAATCGCCGTGGGCTGTTTAATCCCCATGTCGTGGGCGTCGAGTGGGGCCATGGCGCCATGGGCAACGCCCGTTGGAAGGGCGTTCGGCTGAAAGATGTTTTAGCGCGTGCCGAAGCGCGAAAAACTGCACTGGAAATCGGCATGAACGGCGCCGACGGGCCGGCGATCGACGCGGGACCCGATTATGTTAAAAGCATTCCGGCGTGGAAAGCGCTCGATGACAACACGCTGATTGCCTATGAAATGAACGGCGAGCCGCTACCCCATTGGAATGGGTTCCCGGCACGCCTGGTGGTTCCCGGTTGGACGGCAACCTATTGGATGAAGCATCTCACGGCGCTGAACATTTCCAGCAAGCCGGTCGAGGGTTTCTGGATGAAGCCCGGCTATCGAATTCCCAAAGGCAAATTTCCCGTGGTGGATCGCTTTGTTTCGCAGGACACCGAGGCCAACACGCCGATCACGGAAATGGTTGTGAATTCGCTGTTCACCAACCTGAACGACAGTGTGACCGTTGCGGTTGGCAGCGTAAGCGACGCGCGCGGTGTCGCCTGGGATGGCGGTTACGGCATCGCATTGGTTGAAGTCTCGTTGGACGATGGTCAGAGTTGGCGACGCGCTGAACTGGGCCCCGACCTCGGCAAATATTCCTGGCGCCAATGGCGTTTCCCCATGCGGTTCGACAAGCCTGGCAAGCACGTTGTAATGGCGCGCGCGGCCAATCGCGTTGGCGCAACGCAAACATTTGAGTTGATCGCCAATCCTTCCGGCTATCATCACAATGTCGTGCAGCGGATTGCGGTCGATGTGGTGTTGTAGGTTTTCAATCAAGACGATTTTCGCCAGCATCGCTTTGCTGACCGCCGCGGTGGTTTGCGCCGACGAAAGCGCGATTCAACTTATGCCCGGCGTTGGGCAAGAAAAAGTAATATCCTATTGCAGCGGCTGCCACAGCTTGGATTACATCCAAATGAATTCTCCGTTTCCGGATCGCAAGTTGTGGGAGGCGGAGGTGAATAAAATGATCAAGGCTTTCGGCGCGCAAATTCCCCAAGAAGAGATCGGTGCGATCGTTGATTATCTAACTGCGCAGTACGGTAAACCTTAATGTTTTTTGATGTAGGCTGTGTATGAAAACTTCGTTTCTAGAGTTCGAACAACCGATTGCCGAACTGGAATCCAAGATTGAAGAATTGCGGTTCGTGCAAGACGATTCCGCCGTTGATATTTCGCAAGAGATCGGCCGCCTGGAAAAGAAAAGCCAGAGCCTGGCGAAAGATATTTATGCCAGTCTGAATGCCTGGCAAATCGCCCAAGTAGCGCGTCATCCGCAACGGCCTTACCCGTTGGATTATATCGAAATGATGTTTACCGATTTCGTTGAATTGCATGGTGATCGCGCCTATTCCGACGATCGCGCCATCGTCGGCGGCATGGCGCGTTTCGATGGTCGGCCGATCGTCGTCATCGGCCATCAAAAAGGCCGCGATACCAAGGAAAAAATTCTACGCAATTTCGGCATGCCGCGTCCGGAGGGCTACCGCAAAGCGCTGCGCCTGATACGCTTGGCGGAAAAATTTTCCATGCCGCTGTTCACCTTCATCGATACGCCGGGCGCCTATCCCGGCATCGGCGCGGAAGAGCGCGGCCAATCGGAAGCCATCGCTCGAAACTTGTTTACCCTGTCGCAACTGCGCGTGCCCGTTATCTGCACGGTGGTAGGGGAGGGCGGCTCGGGCGGCGCGCTGGCGATTGGCGTGGGCGATGTGACGGTGATGATGCAGTATTCCACTTATTCAGTTATTTCTCCGGAAGGCTGTGCGGCGATTTTGTGGAAGAGTCCCGAGAAGGCGCCGGAAGCGGCGGAGACGTTAGGCATTACCGCGACGCGTTTGAAGAGTTTGGGACTGGTCGATAAAGTCGTCATCGAGCCCCTCGGCGGCGCCCATCGCGATCCGCAAGCCGCGGCGACCAACCTTAAGAAGGCCTTGCGCGAGGCGCTCAAACACGCCGACGAACATGACATCGGCGACCTCGTGGCGCTACGCCACGAGCGTTTGCGCAGCTATGGCAAGTTCAAGGAAGCTTAGCGCACTCACGCTGCTGCCACACGTCTTGTCGCGCTTGCGCGCTCACGTTCGACCGCATTCGCAACTGTGTGTCGGCCTATCCGGTGGCCGCGATTCCGTGCTGCTTTTGCATTTGCTTGTCCAGGCGCGCGAGGCATTGGCGATCACCGTCTCGGCCATCCACATCAATCATCAAATCAGTCCGCATGCCGCGAGTTGGGCGGATTTTTGCGTAGCGCTTTGCGCCCAACTGGGCGTGCCGTTGCAAGTCGAGCGGGTCGTTGTTGCGCGCGACAGCGGTCAAGGTTTGGAGGCCAGTGCACGGGCGGCGCGCTACGCAGCCTATTCTCGCGTACCAGCCGATATGATCGCGCTCGCTCACCATCGCGGCGATCAAGCCGAGACGGTATTGCTGCAGGCGTTGCGCGGTGGCGGCTTGAAAGGGATCAGCGCCATGCCATTGCTTAAAGCGTTGGGCGACGCCAAGCAAATTATTCGCCCGCTGCTTGATGTCGAGCCGGAAATTTTCGCGGATTATGCCGCAGTCAACGGGGTGAGCTGGATTCACGATGAGTCGAATGACGATACTCGCTTCACGCGAAATTACATTCGCCACGAGATCATGCCACGGCTGGGCGACTGCCTCCCGCAAGGCGCGGCGAGCCTGGTGCGCTTAGGGCAACACGCGGCGCAAGCGCAGTTGTTGTTGGATGATTTGGCTAAAATCGATCGCGCAAACGTGGTCGTCGGCGATCGCTTGCAATCGCCACGTTTGTTGGCTCTGTCTATGCCCCGCGCGAAAAATCTGCTGCGTTATTTTTTCGCCAGCGCGTCGATCCCCGTTCCCAACGCCGTCCAGTTGAACGAGATCTTGCGGCAACTCGGCGCGCGCAACGCGGACCACCGAACGGAAATAACTTGGGCGAACTGGACACTGCGGTGCTTTCTCGATGAGGTTTATCTAGCGCCGGCAACGCTTCAGCCCGACGGGGATTGGCAGATTGCCTGGCACGGCGAAGCGGAATTGATATTGCCCCGGCCATGCGGTACGTTGCGTTTTGAGCCCCGCGTGGGAACGGGCATCGCGCAAACGCGGTTGGCGGGTAAGAACGTTACCATTCGATCACGCCGCGGCGGAGAAAAAATTCACCTTGCGTCCTCGCGACCGCGGCGCGCGCTGAAAAATCTGCTGCAAGAAGCGAAGCTGCCACCTTGGCGCCGCGAAACGATGCCGTTATTGTTTTGCGATGAGACGTTGGTGTGGGTGCCCGGCATCGGGATTGACCTAGAATTCACGGCGCGCGCCGATGAGCCTGGGCTGGTCATTGCGTGGCATGCTCACCAGGATTGAGATAGCCTGGCCAGGAGCCGCACTGGTATTGCCTCTACAGGCATAAGGCCGATAATTTTTAAACGAGGAGCAACGCAGATGAAACTATTTTCGACTAGGCTGGCGGTGATTTTATGCGCGCTGTTTGCGCCCATCGCCATGGCGCAAGAAAATTCATTGGAAGAAAGTCGCGCTGTCGCTAATGCGCTCATGCAGCAACTCGGCGCCGCGCTGAAAAAAGAAATGGCGGCCGGTGGCGCCGATGCCGCAGTCAAAGTCTGCGCCCGGATCGCGCCCGAACTCGCGACGAAATTCTCGCTTGAAAACGGCTGGCGCGTCACGCGCGTGTCACTCAAGACGCGCAACCCGCTACTCGGCACGCCCGACATTTGGGAACAGCAAGCACTGAAAGATTTTGACGCGCGCGCCGCAGCCGGCGATGCGCCGGATAAGCTGGACTTTTCGGAAACCGTGACCGAGCCCGGCGGGCGTTATTTTCGCTATGTCAAGGCGATCCCGGTTCAGCCACTTTGTCTGGCGTGTCACGGCGGCACGGATCAAATCTCGGAACCGATTAAGGCGACGTTGAAAGCGTACTACCCGCACGATCGCGCGGTCGGATACGTACCCGGCCAAATTCGTGGTGCGATCTCGATTAAGCGCCCCGTTCCGTAGACTAACGTTGAATACGACTTTAACTTGCAGCCGTGTATGCCTGGAGACCCGCTCTGGTATTGGCTTTCAGGGCGGTCACTGTAAACATTCGATTGCCATACGAAAGGTTCTTGCAGCAAATCGCAACATGAAATTTGTCGGATTCGCCAAGATAGGCTACAATTCGCTCCGAATTAGGCGGATAGCTCAGTTGGTTAGAGCACCACCTTGACATGGTGGGGGTCGTTGGTTCGAATCCAATTCCGCCTACCAATACTGGCCCCGCTTTGCGGCCAGTGATTGGTTCCAGTCACACTTCCGCGCCTAGCTTTCCCGAGCGTTAAGGGGAACGCGCTTAGAGGCATCGGGCGGTGCCCTGAACGGCGCGTCCTACTTGCCTGACAGCCATGTCTACGCTGCGAGGCCGTATGCATGGGCTGTCTGGCGCGGCGCGTTGTAAAAAATCAGAAATAAAAAAAGGCGCTAAGAAGCACCCTTTTTTTCGATCTCGGCGAGCTAATGCGCGGCTTTGAGTTTCGGCGCGTCGTGGAACTGTTCTTCTTCCGTCGAGCCGGTGAGGGCGGTAACGGACGATTCGCCCCCTTGGATCACTGTGGTGACGTCGTCGAAATAACCGGTGCCGACTTCGCGTTGATGTTTGACGGCGGTGAAGCCTTTATCGGCGGCAGCGAATTCTTTTTGCTGTAGCTCGACGAAGGCCGTCATGTTGTGGCGCGCGTAACCGTAAGCGAGTTCGAACATGCCGTAGTTCAGCGCGTGGAAACCAGCCAGAGTGATGAACTGGAACTTGTAGCCCATGGCGCCGAGTTCGCGTTGGAATTTGGCGATGGTTGCGTCGTCCAAATTGCGTTTCCAGTTGAAGCTCGGCGAACAGTTGTAGGAGAGCAATTTTCCGGGGAATTTGGCGTGAATCGCATCGGCGAATTTCTTCGCGAATTCCAGATCCGGCGTGCCGGTTTCGCACCAAATCAAATCGGCGTAGGGCGCGTACGCTAGGCCGCGCGAGATGGCTTGATCGATACCGTTTTTGACGCGATAGAAACCTTCCGCGGTACGTTCACCGGTGACGAAGGGCTTGTCGTTTTCGTCGACATCGGAGGTGATGAGGTTGGCCGCTTCGGCATCGGTGCGCGCAAATAGCAGTGTCGGCACCGCCATCACGTCGGCAGCTAAGCGTGCGGCGACGAGTTTTTGTACGGCTTCTTGGGTGGTGACGAGCACCTTGCCGCCCATATGGCCGCATTTCTTCGCGCTGGCCAATTGGTCTTCAAAGTGGACACCGGCAGCGCCTGCGTCGATCATGGATTTCATTAATTCAAACGCGTTCAACACGCCACCGAAACCGGCTTCGGCATCCGCCACGATCGGCGCGAAATAGTCGAGATCACCTTTGCCTTCCATATGCTGAATTTGGTCGGCGCGTTGAAATACGTTGTTGATGCGGCGCACGACGTGGGGCACGGAGTTGGCGGGATACAGCGATTGGTCGGGATACATTTCGCCGGCGATATTGGCGTCGGCGGCTACCTGCCAGCCGGACAAGTAGATCGCTTTCAAACCGGCTTTGACTTGCTGCATCGCCTGATTGCCGGTCAAAGCGCCGAGCGCATTGATGAACGGCTCGTTGTTGACCAAGGTCCACAATTTTTCCGCGCCGCGGCGGGCGAGGGTGTGTTCGATCTGCAAGCTGCCACGCAGGCGCACGACATCTTCCGCCGAATAACCGCGCTTCAGATTTTTCCAACGCGGGTTGGTGGACCATTCTTGCTTCAGTTTCGCTGCTTCGATTTCGCGACTCATTGTATTCTCCAATTCAGTGATTCAATCGTGCGGTGTACAGCCTCGAGGCAACCACTCCGCGATGTTTAAGTCCATTGATCCGCCGCCATTGAGGTTGAGTAACAAACGCGCGCAGATCGATCTGTTAAGCGGGTGGCCGGAGATCACGTCCGACAACCGTTGAGAATGCCGTGGGTGGTCGGCAACTCATTTTTTTCGCGCTCATTCGCCGGTGGGTTAAGCGAGCGCTTTTGCTGTTGTTAAGAATATAGTCATCTTATAGTGCAGTGCAACAATTTTCGCTTTTACTTTTTGAGGTGACTACAGGAGCGCGGTTGCGCTGATGACGATGCCGTCCGCGTCGGCGTACAGCCAATGGCCGGGCGTGAATTTTACGCCGCCGAATGCCACGGCAATGTCGCCTTCGCCACTGCCTGTGCGTTGACTGCGTAGTGGGTGGGTGTTAAGCGCGCGTATCCCAACATCCATGGTTTGCATCGCCACGCTATCGCGCACGCAACCGTAAACGACTACGCCGCTCCAATTGTTTTGCTGCGCCAACAAGGCCAATTGGTCGCCCACCAGGGCGCAGCGCATGCTGCCGCCACCGTCGACAACGAGCACGTTGCCGTTGCCGGGTGTGGATAGGGTTTGGCGAACTAAGGCGTTGTCCTCAAACACCTTAAGTGTACGAATTTGCCCGCAAAACGCAGCCCGACCACCATAGGCCATGAACATTGGCGCTACAATGCTAAGTTGGTCGCTGTGCTCGTCGCAAAGATCGGCGGTGGCGAAAGTTGTCATGTTGCGTTTCATTTGTTGAAGGATCAGTATAAACGAGTTTCATGTATTATATAAGACATAAGACTTACCTGCCAACTTATCCCTCACGAAGGAGTTACCCATGACCCAACAGGTCAAAATCCCGAGCGTAGGCCAGAAGATTACGGTCAATGCAAACTACACCCTTACGGTCCCGGATCAGCCGATCATCCCTTATCTGGAAGGCGA
>JBKJHT010000095.1:0-12281 GCA_046598945.1 Burkholderiales bacterium
CAACACTATTTAGTGACTACAAAACAAAGCAAAAAATGGCCGCTTCGCCGCGATATTTCACAGCAATGACGGACACTTAGGTGATCTGCAGTGACTACAAAACGACAGGAACTTCAGGCTAATCCCCCGCGACCGTCATCTTCTCGATCAATATAGAGCCGCACAATTTCGAGCTGCGCACAATAACGTCGTTGCCGACGGCTACGATACCTTTGAACATATCCTTGAGATTACCCGCGATGGTGATTTCTTCGACGGGATATTGAATCTCGCCACCTTCCACCCAATACCCCGATGCGCCGCGAGAATAATCGCCGGTGACCATGTTGATGCCGTGGCCGAGAAGTTCCGTGACCAGCAGGCCGCGTCCCATTTGTTTGATCAGCGCGGCGAAATCTTGACCGGTGTCGGGCACGATGAGGTTGTGGTTGCCACCGGCATTGCCTGTTGATTGCATGCCGAGCTTGCGCGCGGAATAACTGCCGAGGAAATAACCCTGTAGTACGCCGTCTTTGATGACCTCACGCGCCTTTGTTGCAACGCCTTCGGCGTCGAACGGGCTGGACGAAAAGCCTTTCTTTAAATCGGGGACTTCCCGAATTTGCAGAAACTTGGGGAAAAGCTGCTGGCCCAGGCTATCGAGCAAGAACGACGATTTTCGATACAAACTGCCGCCGCTTACCGCGCCGACGAAATGGCCGATCAGGCCCTGGGCAATCGGCCCTTCGAATAATACCGGACAGTCTAAAGTCTTGAGTTTTCTGCCGTTAAGCCTTTTGATGGCGCGCTCCCCGGCGATTTGACCAACACGCTCGATTGGATCCAGATCGTTAAAATCCCGCGCCGTGGTGTACCAATCGTCGCGCTGCATGATTTCGCCGTCAGAGGCGATAACCGAACAGCTTACCCCATGACGCGACGACGGATAGCCGCCGAGAAAACCCGTGCTGTTGCCATAGCAAAAGTGCGAATCCTGGGTTGAGGCCGAGGCGCCGTCGGAGTTGTCGATGCGCTTGTCCACGGCAAAAGCCGCTGCCTCGGCGCGTTTGCCCAGCTCAATCGATTCCTCGACGGAGATTCCCCAGGAATGGTACAGATCAAGGTCGGGAAATGGACCTTGCGCCAAGAGCGCGGCGTCCGCCAGGCCGGAAAATTCATCGATCGCCGTGTGTTTGGCGATGCTACAGGCTTTTTCGACCGTATCGCGCAGCGCTTTCAGGCTCAGGTCGGACGAGCCGGCATGACCTTTTTGCTTGCTAAAATAGACGGTTACGGACAAACCCTTGTCGCGGTGGTATTCGATGGTTTCGACTTCGCCCATGCGCACGTTGACGCTGTGGCCAACGCCCTCGGAAACTTCGGCCTCAGCGGCGCTGGCCCCGAATTCTCGCGCAAGTTTGAGTAAATCAGCGGTGTATTGCGTTAATTCGGCGCTGGAATAAGTGAATGCGGCGCTGCGTTTTGTATTTGCGGACATGAATTAATTCTTTGCTATAAACATTTGAGGTATCATAGTATTTTGATTTGTCACACTATGGATCAGGCACCTTTAGACCCACCCAGCAAGACCGCGAAAAAGAAAGCAATGCTGGGCATGCAAGCGATCGGCGCCACCTTGGTTGAACTCAACGACATTCAACTCAAAGGACTCGAACTGCCGGAGGAATTAGCTGCGGCGATTCGGGAAATGAGGCGAACCAGGGGACATGAAGGTAAACGCCGACAGATGCAGTATATCGGACGAATCATGCGTCAGGTAGACAGCGCGGCAATCGGGGCCAAACTCGACCAGATAAAACAGCCCGCAAAACGCGAAGTCGCGCGGTTACATCACGCGGAACGCTGGCGTGACCGGCTGATGAAAGACCCGCAGGCATTTACTGAGTTAGAAGCGTTACGGCCCGGAGCGGATCTGACGCAGATCCAGCAACTGGTTCACGATGCGCGCGACGAAGCGGCAAAAAAACGCCCGCCAAAAGCATTCCGCGAGTTGTTCCGGGTGCTATCAGGGTGGCTCGATGAGAAAACCAAGGACTAGGGTCGGATGACAGACGAATACGATGCGCTGAAGATCGGTCTTTTGACCATCAGTGACCGCGCCTCTAAAGGCATTTATCAGGACGAAGGCATCCCCGCGCTTAAAGCATGGGCCGAGCAAGTATTGTTGAACCCAATTGTTTTCGTCACCAAGGTGATTCCTGATGAGCAACCGTTGATCGAAGCGACATTGAAAAATTTTGTCGATGACCAGGCCTGTGCCTTGGTTTTAACCACCGGCGGAACCGGCCCGGCGCCGCGCGATGTCACGCCGGACGCGACCTTGGCAGTAGCGGATCGAGTGATGGAGGGCTTCGGGGAAGCGATGCGCATGAATAACCTCAAATACGTTCCCACTGCGATCCTGTCGCGCCAGGTTGCTGTCATTCGCAAGCAGACGCTGATCATTAACATGCCGGGGCAGCCAAAGGCGATTAAGGAAACGCTGGATGGTATTTTCGCGGCGGTGCCCTATTGCGTGGATCTGATCGGCGGGCCGTACATCGAAACCCGTGAAGCGTTGATCAAATCCTTCCGACCGAAATCCGCCATTCGAGCGAAAGCCTAAATGAAAAGCGCATCGTTTAAATTTTTTCTGCCGGCAATAGCGCTTTTCGCGCAATTGAATAGTCAAAGTGTTCAAGGCGTCGAGATCGATGTTGAACGGGCGCACGCTGACGTCGCGAGCGCGGAGGCAGCGGTTACCCGTGCAGCCGAACGCCACGCCCTATGGACCAGCGCGAGCGAAACGTTAGTCCTGGCGAAAAAACTTCTCGCCGAGGGCAAGCTGCAAGGGGCGGCGGCACAAGCTAATCTCGCGCGGGAACTGGCTGAACTAGGCATCGCGCAGACCGAATACCCGTTATTTTGCGAATGCTAATCATGCCATCTTTAAACTCTATCAAAATCGCCCTCTGCGGCGCGCTGCTAATGTTGTTCGGGGCCACGGTCAACGCGGATATCTATAAATGGGTCGATAAGAACGGCAAGATCCAGTACTCGGATCAACCGCCCCCATCGGGAGACGGAGAAAAACTGAAACACAAAAGCAAAGACACGGTTGAGTCGCCGCCGGCCCAATCTGGCGGTACGACGGTCAACCCGCCCGCGTCAACGGCGGATCAGGAACTCGAGTACCGGAAACGAAAAACCGAGAAGGAAGAGGCCGATAAAAAGCAACAGGCCGAGACAGAAACCGCCGAGAAAAATAAAGAATACTGCAATAATTTGCGCGGCGACTTGAGTGCGCACAGCAACGGTGTTCGACTGGTACGCTACAACGAAAAAGGTGAGCGCGTATTTCTAGACGATAGGGAACGCGCGGCTTCGAAAGAAAAATTGGAACAACGGATCACGAAAGAATGTAAGTAGCTTGACGAGTTGGCGACAACAAGACCATTACGCGTGCGCCATTTTGTAACACTTAACTAATCGACGCCCTGGGAACGAATATGGTTGCTCCGATTAATCAGGTGGGTCAGTACACCAGCCCACCGCTGGAAAATCTAGATCGAGCCAACGCTTGGCTTGAAACGCTGCCACGCGATAACCTGGATGCTGCGCGCGCCCACATCTTGCACGTAATGGGCACGTTCGCCCACTCGCCCGAGCTGCTGACGGTGGATGGCGTCAATACCCTGCTGCACTTGGACGAAGGCTGCCAACCGGTGTTGGTCGATATCTTGCGTCACTTCCTGAAAAATCCCAGTACCGATGGCGCGATGACTAGCGCGTTGTGCCGCGAAATGGAAACGATCTACGGCGAGCTCGCCGGTGCGTATGCGCGCTTTGTTCGCACCTATCACGAAACCCGCACCAGCACGAAGCAGATTGCAAATTTCATGGCACTGGTCATGGGCCGTGCGCTTTACAGTCTAGGCAATCGCGCCAAATGGCATTTCTTTCGTCAGCACGTTGTGGACGAAGACGTATGGATTACCGCCCATCGTGTCTATCAGTTTGCCGAGTTGGATGGATTGCTCGCCACCAAGCTGGCGCTCTACGCGCGGCCCTACGAAATATCCAGCTCGCCTGGCGCGCTTTATATCCGCGCCGTGATGCTGGACACCTTAAGCGGCGGCAATTTCTCGCCGACCCAAATCGAGACATCCGATCACTGGCTCACGTCGTGGAGTGTGCACGGATCGCCTGAGCACCGCTACGTTCCGGAAAAACACTTCTACGCAACCAATCTCAATGTCGCCACGGGCGCGCGGCGCGCTCACGCCGCGAAAACCAACGAAGACAATCGTTATCTGCAAACCGATTTTTTGGCGATTGAAATCGGCCGTACGAAAGACCGACTGCGGGAGGGCGAAATCCAGTTTGGCCTGGGTTTCATCGCCAAACAACCGATCGCCGAGTATCTCTTGTTGCTCGATCGCTTGTCATTGCTCTGGTCGCCGGAAGCCGTTGCCCGCGAACAACGCAGTGACAAGCGTGTTCCGCTCGACCACGAAACGGTTCAGGCCGTTCGTGGCCTGAACGGGCTATGCGAATGCGCGCGCCAGGATTACGAAAAAGCGCATGGGCCAATCGATCTGAATCGCGGGCTGTCACGCGATGAGGAAATGGATCTGCAGGTATACGGCTTCATTACTGAACGTACTCGCGCCAAATTGCGATCGCGCCCGCTGGACGCGACCCAGCCGATTCCCGCAGTGGAGCAATGGCAACTAACCGACGAAAGCGTTAATGGCTATGGCGTATCGTTCCCGAGCACTGAGTATCGTAACCTCAAGCTAGGCGCTCTGGTTGGCTTGAAACGTCGACGTAGCGAACGTTGGGTTGTCGGTGTCGTGGCGCGTTTGCAGAATAAAAAGTCCCCGGACGAAAGCATTGCCGGCGTGGAAATTTTTGCTCATGCACCGGTGATCGTCATCGTCAACGAGGATGTTGCGGCGTCGAGCGCCGAAACAAGCCGCTCCTCCTGGGGCTTATTCATTCCGGGCGATAAGCAAGCCGGACGCCGTGATAGCCTGGTCATCGACGGGGCATTGTACGCAAGCAAAAAACGTATTCTGATGAGTGCGCGCAATGTGCGCTACATCGTGCAACTCAATGCTGTTCTGCGTTCGGGCGACGGCTGGCATAGAATCGAGTTCGAAGTCGTCGGTAAACGCGAAGTTAGTCAGAAATAACATTTCGCGCAGTGCCACGGTAGCTCAGGTGTTGGCATTCTTGCAACGCATCCGTCTAAATGACAACGCTGCGGTTTTCAAGTACGCTTTCGCTTTAGATCCAGAAAACACCACTCATGAACGCACCGCTCATTTCCATCCATGCCCTGTCGGTAAGCGCACCCGCGCCCCTTCCCGAAACCTTGGGATTTGGCCGCCATTTCACCCACCGCATGTTCACGCAGCACTATTCACCGGAGCAGGGTTGGCATGATGCCGTAATCGGTTCCTACCAGCCGATTGCCATCGATCCCGCGGGCCAGGTATTCCATTGTGGTCAAGCGATTTTCGAGGGGACGAAGGCGTACCCGCGCCCCGATGGGCAATTCAATCTTTTTCGTGTTGAGCAAAACGCGGCGCGTTTCAATCGTTCCGCGGCGCGCCTATCGATGCCGACGATCGATCCGGAATTTCATGTTCACGCCATCAGCGAACTCGTCAAACTGGAACAATCGTGGATGCCCCGCCAGCCCGGATCGGCGCTGTATATCCGGCCGGTGATGATTGCGACCGATCCTACCCTTGAGGTTCGAGCGAGCAAGAATTTCCTGCATTACATTATCTTAAGTCCGGCCGGCCTATATTTTCCGAGCGGCGCCAAGCCGGTGCGCGTGCTGATCTCCCACGAATACGTTCGCGCGGTACGTGGCGGGACGGGCGAAGCGAAGACCACCGCCAACTACGCCATCAGCCTGCATGCCATCGAGCAGGCGCGCGCCCAGGGCTACCAGCAGGTACTGTGGCTCGACGCGCTGGAGCGCCGCTACGTCGAAGAAGTCGGCGCGATGAATATCGGCTTTGTATATGAGGGCCAACACATTCGTACGCCGACGCTGTCCGGCAGCATCCTGCCGGGCATCACCCGTGATTCCATCCTGCGGCTGGCGCCTGACCTGGGTTACAGCGTCAGTGAGGAGCGATTGGACGTCGACGAAGTATTGCACGACGTCGCCAGCGGTAAGATTACCGAGGTATTTGCCATGGGTACGGCAGCGGTTGTCGTTCCGATTGGCGCGCTCGCCTACAAAGATCGCGACTACGAGGTGGCGAATTGCGCGACGGCGCCGGTCTCGAAAGCGCTATACAAAGGCTTAACGGATATTCAATATGGACACGCGCCGGATCCCTACGGCTGGACGCGTGTTGTCACATTGAGGTGATTGCGCCGGCGACGTGCTCGGGCGTCATTTGATTCATGCAATTGAAGTGGCCGAGCGGGCAAACCCGCTCGCGACACGGGCTGCAGGACAACTTCAAACTAACGCTCACCGACCGGTCGGAATAAGGCGGCGCTAAGCCTGGCGCGGTGGAACCATACAGCGCGACCACTGGGCGGTTTAATGCGGAAGCCACGTGCAACAACCCGGTATCGTTACTCACCACCAAGCTCGCCGCGGCAAGCAAGCGAATCGCTTCCGACAAATTAGTCTCACCGGCTAAATTGCGACATAGGCCGCCGCTGGCTAATTGCACTGCATCGGCGATCTCGCGATCCTTCGAGGAACCGAGCAACCAGACCTGTTTACCTTCACCCACAATCGATTTTGCGAGCACGCCGTAGTGTTCGGTCGGCCAGCGCCGGGCGGGGCCATATTCAGCGCCGGGGCAGAATATCGTGACGGGTCGATGATTGTCGAGTCTAAATTTTTTTAGAACGGCATCCAATTCTTCCGGCGCTACCTGAAGTGTGGGCCGAGGTGCCGACCGGGTTAGTGTCTTGCCAGGAGGTTCCGCTAAAAAAGCATAACGATCGACCATGGTTCTCAGGGTGCTTTCATCAAGGCGGCGCGCATCATTCAATAGCCCAAAACGCATCTCGCCGACGTAGCCTGTGCGCAGCGGAATCTTCGCCAGGAAAGGGACCAAGGCGGATTTTAGCGAGTTAGGCAACACAATCGCTTGGTCATATTTCTGATTGCGCAATGTTATGCCAAGTCGACGCCGGTCGCCGAAGCGCAATTCACTATGAGCAAACGGATTGTCAATAATAGAATGTACCTGCGGCATGTGTTCGAGCACCGGCCGCAAATAGGGCGACGCGAGTACATCGAGCGTTAAGCCTTGGCGAGACCGATGCAAAAGGTGAAATAGCGGTTGGGCAAAAACCGTATCGCCGATCCAGGACGGCGCGACGATTAGGATGCGAGTGATCGGTTTATTTGTCATCCGGAAGGAGGTAACAGTCCTCGGGTTGAACGAATGTCACTCGATAGGGCGGGTACCGTCCCTCGGAATGAGCGGTTAAGGCAACAACCCTTGCAAGACTTAGATCCGACGTTCGAGCTTGTACCGTGTCCCACAATAAGGGCAAAGCGCCTCACCGGTCGTTTCAATGGACAAAAACACCCGTGGATGGGTATTCCATAACTTCATCGACGGCAGCGGACAATGCAACGGCAGATCCGCCGCCACCACGTCGACGAAACGTTGATTGAGTTCAGTGGGGTTTGCTTGCGTCATCAGACGTAGGCGAGCCAATCGTTGTATTTTTCCGAGCGGCCGTTGACGATATCAAAAAATGCCGTCTGCAATTTTTCCGTGATCGGACCGCGTTTGCCGGCGCCGATCACACGGCCATCCAGTTCGCGAATCGGCGTAACTTCCGCGGCGGTGCCGGTGAAAAACGCTTCGTCGGCAATATAAACGTCGTCCCGCGTTAAACGTCGGGTGACAAGCGCTAGATCTAAATCCTTGGCGAGGCGATGAATCGTGTTGCGGGTGATCCCAGTCAGCGCCGATGCGATTTCCGGCTCGTAAATCACGCCGTCTTTGACGATGAACAAATTCTCGCCGGCGCCTTCGGCAACGAATCCGTCCACGTCAAGCAACAAACCTTCATCGTAGCCGTGATCGGTCGCTTCCATATTGGCGAGAATGGAATTGGCGTAAGTCGATGCAATCTTCGCCCGTGCCATGGTGACATTCACGTGATGGCGTGCGAACGACGAAGTCTTTACGCGGATGCCTTTTTCCAAGCCATCGGCGCCCAGATAGGCGCCCCATGGCCAAGCGGCGATGGCAACGTGTACCGATGCCCCTTTGGGCGAGACACCCATTTTCTCCGAGCCGTAAAACGCGATTGGCCGTACATAGCACGATTCCAATTGGTTCTCGCGCACGACTTGGCGCTGCGCATCCACCAATGTTGCTCGATCCCAGGGTAGTTTCATCATATAGATGTGGGCGGAATTGAACAGCCGATCCGTGTGTTCCTTGAGGCGGAAAATCGCCGTGCCACGTGCCGTTTTGTAGGCGCGCAATCCCTCAAATACCGACAGGCCATAGTGCAACGAATGGGTGAGAACGTGGGTGGTCGCATCGCGCCACGGCACCATCTTGCCATCGTACCAAATCAGGCCATCACGGTCTGCCATCGACATCGTAAAACTCCAGCATAAAAAGGAAAATTATAGCCGATTTTCATGGTACCTTCGTTAGCTGCACTCATTGCGATCCTGAGGATAAAAATCTATGACGATCAAAGCACTCGCCTTCGATGCCTATGGAACGATATTCGATGTCCATTCGGTAATCGCGATGTGCGAAGCATTTTTTCCCGGTCGCGGGCCCGCGCTGAGTCAGCTCTGGCGCAGCAAACAACTCGAATACACCTGGCTACGCAGCTTAATGGGCGCCTACGAAGACTTCTGGCATATCACCGAGGGCGGCCTGGTGTTTGCATGCGAATCGCTAGGCCTGCAACTGACCGGCGATAAACGCGCACGATTAATGGATGCGTATCTGCATCTCTCGCCCTACCCGGATGTGGCGCCGGCGCTGAAACGGCTTCAACACTTGCCGCTGGCTATTCTTTCCAACGGTGCACCGCGCATGCTGTCCGACGTCGTGGCAAACGCGAATCTCGGCGCGGATTTTACGCACCTGTTGAGCGTCGATAGCGTAAAAATATTCAAACCACATTGCAGCGTTTATCAATTAGCGCCCGATACCTTCGATGTCGCGGTGCAAGAAATAGGCTTTGTGTCGTCAAATGGCTGGGATATTGCTGGTGCAGCCCATTTCGGCTTTCGCACTTTCTGGATCAACCGTAATAATCAGCCGCCGGAAGCGCTTGGCGCAGCGCCGTATCGCATCGTTTCTACGCTCCAAGATGTTGCTGACGAACTGCAATATGTAAGTTAGGATACCTTCAATTACAATTCTGTAATGCTCGTTATCCCTTAACAGTTAAGCGCAAAAAATATTATGTTGCAAGCCGTGCAATCCCCTTTGGAAAGCCTCGCGATGGCCGAAAAAACAGCCGCGGCGAACCTACTTGGCAACGCCGCCGATGACAAGCTGTCGCGCGACTTGCTCATTTTCGCAGCCGGATTGATGACCTTCGCGACGATTTTTTGGCTGGCGATTTATTGGTGGATGGGCATCCGCCTCGACAGCACATTGCCGCTGCTGTGTCAGTTATTGTCTGCCATCAGCGTCGCAATCTACTGGAAAACCGGTAACCTCGCATTCCTTCGGGTGTTTCAGTTGTCTTTGTTTTTGTTCGTGCCCTTCGTCATGCAATGGGCGATCGGTGATTTCGTCTCGTCCAGCGGTGTGATGTTGTGGGCCGTGCTCGCCCCCATCGGCGCACTCATTTTCCACGGCGAAAAAGAATCGTTACCGTGGATCGTGGCTTATTTAATTTTCACCGCCGTATCCGGCGCCTTGGACTATTACTTGCTAGTGGATCGACATCTGAAGTTACCGCTACAAATCGTCGCGGTATTCTTCGTGCTCAACTTCGCGGCGATCTCGACCATCATCTACTATCTGGTGCGCCATTTCATCCGCGAAAAAGCCACCAGCCGACTCGCCCTGGAAGCGGAACAAGGACGCTCGGAAAAATTACTCTTAAACATTTTGCCTGCCCCCATCGCAGAGCGTTTAAAGCGCGACGAGCGCACTATCGCTGACGGCTACGCAGACGTATGTGTGCTATTCGCCGACCTGGTGAACTTCACCAAACTGTCGGAAGAAATGTCGCCGAATCAAATCGTGGCGCTGCTCAATCAGATTTTTTCCGCGTTTGACGAACTCGCCGAAAATCACGGCCTGGAAAAAATCAAAACTATCGGCGACGCCTATATGGTCGCCGGCGGCCTCAACCATCGCGGCGACCAGGACTACGTCATCGCCACCGTGGAGATGGCAAACGACATGCACGCAGCGATCGCAAAACTAACGCCCAGCGGCCGCGAGCCACTCGCGTTGCGCGTCGGCATCGCCACCGGCCCCGCCGTCGCGGGCGTCATCGGCACGAAGAAATTTATCTACGATTTGTGGGGCGATACGGTGAACATCGCCAGCCGCATCCACGGCGAAGCGGCAGTCAATACCACGCTGGTCGACACCACCACATACAAGCGGCTCTACACCCGCTTTACGTTTTCTGAACCGCGCCGTGTAGCATTAAAGGGTAAAGGCGATGTGCAGATTTATGAGTTGCAAACGCGCGGTGCGTAGCGGTCGAACCATCTCATCACTCGTCGGCCCGTCGAACGGTAAAGTCGGTTCACTTTGACGCACGGCAGCGCGCGCGGCACTACGCCACAAGCCATATTCCATGCGCCTCCTGGCGCCACCTCATTGGCGACGCACTATCCATGCGGGTCCTGGCATGTCGCTAGTTTAAAATTGGGTATCACATTCAGCCGCAATAAATCGGCTAAGTTCTATTTACATCGCGCGATGCCTTGCAGCCTACGCAGCACAAAATTTGAAAGCGGCGCCCGTGGCCAGCCCGTTCACCGCCAGCAATTGCGCCGAGGCTACAGTCAGGCGATATTTTGGATTCCGAATTCACAGTGCTAAAATCTTGGTTTTACTAGAAACATTCTTTTTGCCGCACAGCCAATGCAGATATTGAATCCACTAATATTGCAAGTTGAGGTGAAGTGTTGCAGCGTGGCGAAACGCCAGACGATATGATTCGCAGGCACCCAAAAAACTAAAGGGAAAGGGGAAAACATGGACGCGCTAAGTTACGGCACTTTGTATGACTCGTTGCTACGCACCGTCGCGCGCTGGGGCGAGCGCCCCGCCTACTCGGTGCCGGCGATGGTGGGGCGCGCTTACCATCCAAAGGGCAAGGAATACACCTGGAATGAAACCGCGACAGCAGTGGAATCATTGCGGAAAATCTATCGCGATGCCGGTTACGGTTTAGGCCACCGCGTCGCGATTTTATTCGAGCAACGTCCGGAATTCGTATATCACTATTATGCATTGAACGCACTTGGCTGCAGTGTCGTCACGATCAATCCGGATTACCGCAACGACGAAATTCAATACGTTGTCGAGCATTCCGAGACGTGTCTAATCGTTGGGGTCGAATCGCGCTTGTTCGATTTAAATGGGATCGCACGCGAATTGCCGGAACCAGTGGCCGTCGTTTCTTTTGAGAATTTTCCTCACGTCCGACCCTCGGCGCGAGTGACGGCCCAACGCGGAACAATCGACGGCACGACCGAAGCGGCATGGCTGTACACCTCGGCTTCGCGCTGACGTGCCACGCGTGCAGCAATTGGAAGAGCATTTCCGACCCAAGCCGCGCCCGTTACTGTGGCCTGCCGCGAACGAGGTGGCGGCGGCAGTCGATCTGATGTGGTCGACAAAGCGCCCGCTGGTGATCAGCGGCCGTGGCGCGCGCGGCGCGGGTGCCGAACTATGCGCATTTCTCGACAGTCTCGGCGCCGCCTATTTGGATACGGGTGAAAGCAAGGGCTTGGTGTCTGACGATCATCCCTGTATGGTTGCCGCCATGCGCGGCACGGTGATGGGCAAGGCCGACCTTGTAATCACGGTCGGACGACGCCTCGATTTTCAGTTGGCCTACGGTTCACCCGCCATATTTGGCGCAGCGGAAAGTCGCAGGACGATTTGCAGCATCGCTAGGCACAACGCGCCTTTGCCTACAGCAACTTGACGCTGCGTTGTCGACTACCGAGTAATCCGATGCCGTAAAGAGACTAAACACCATGGGTTTGAACAGAAAAGATAATAGGAGAGGTTTTATGAGTAAATTTGTCGCAGCGATTGGCCGCTTTGCATTCGTGTTTCTTT
>JBKJHT010000071.1:0-8810 GCA_046598945.1 Burkholderiales bacterium
AAGAGAACCAGCAACTATGGGGCGAGGAAAAGGGGGGACCCTATCAATCAGCCATGCAACCCCAAACCAAGAATTCTTTCTAACTAAACAGTATTGGACTCATACCTCAATTGGAATGTACTCTACAACTCCGCGGCATAGGTTAAGCGCGTTTCGCCGTCGACCAATGCAAGTGAATGCGGCTGCGGCTCGACGCTGTGCAAGAAAGTACGCCAAAGATCAAGCACTGGTGCGGCTCCTGGCGGTTTCGAGTACGGCGTTGACGATGTTGGTATAGCCGGTGCAGCGGCACAGATGGCCGGACAACATTTCGCGAACCTGCTGCTCCGAGGGATTCGGCACGCGTTCAAGATAATCCATGCACGACATCAAAATTCCCGCCGTACAAAAGCCGCATTGCAAGGCGTGATGACGTTTGAATGCAAGTTGCAGATCGTTGAGCAGTCCATCGCGGTCGGCGAGTCCTTCGACCGTGTCAATGCGTCTTCCATCCGCTTGTACCGCCAGCATCAAACACGAGCGCGCGGCAACGCCGTCGACCCGAACGGTGCACGCGCCGCACACGCCGTGTTCACAACCGACGTGGGTTCCGGTCGCGCCCAGTTCGTGGCGCAGGAAATCGCTGAGCAGGGTGCGTGATTCGGCGTATCCGCTTCGCTCGATGCCGTTCAAGCTCAAGGAGATCGGTACGAGCTGCGTCGATTTGATTTGTTTCATGACCTAACGTTAGCAATGACTTTTTTGCCCAAGACGCGAACCAGATGCCTTCGATATTGTGCGCTCGCGTGTTGATCGGTTTGCGCCTCGAGTGACATGCAGAAATCATTCAAGATACTGCCCATATCGTTGCCTGAAACACCGCGCCAGAATTGGCTCACAGGCCGGTCTTCGACGCCGCCGACGGCCAATGTTACGCCGTCGGCATCCGCCACTGCCGCGACCGCAACGATGGCGTAATCGCCATGACGCATGGAAAATTCGTCGAACGCGAAATGCTGGCCTGGCTTGGCGAGCGGATAGCGTACCGCTTCGATCAGCTCGTCCGGTTCACGAGCAGTGAGTAATGTGCCGAGAAAAAATTCCTTGGCTGGGACGATGCGCGTGCCGCGCTTGGAACGCAGCATTACCTCGCCGTCGAGAGCAAGCAAACATAGCGGCAGCTCGGCGCTCGGATCGGCGTGAGCGATGGAGCCGCACACGGTGCCGCGATTACGAATCTGAAAATGGGAGATATGCGGGAACGCCTGGCCGACCAGCGGCACGTCGTCCGCGAGACCATCACGCCATTCCAATGTTGCTTGAGTTGTCGCGGCCCCAACATCTAGCGCGTTACTATCACTGTGAATGAAATTAAGGTCGCTGGCTTGAGAGATGTCGATCAATATTTGTGGTTGGGTCAAGCGCATGTTAAGCATGGGCATCAGCGATTGGCCACCTGCGAGAATGCGGGCATCGTCGCCATATTCGGCTAGTAACGCTACCGCTTCGTCGGTGCTTTCGGCGCGGACGTAGTCGAATTTTGCGGGTTTCATGGGTGGGTGTTCGGATGCTTGCCGCGCGGTGTGACGCTTGCCCTCATGGCTCGGGCCCTGGCCCTAGGCCACCTCTTAGGCCGCCCCGTCCCCACACTTCTCCCAGAGGGAGAAGGAAGAAAATTCCCGTCGCCCTCTGGGACAGCGGTAGGGGTGAGGGCACGGCGTAAGCAAATGACCAGTGCGTCAATCATTCCTAACCTGTTCGAAGTTCATGAGCCCTCGCCCCCATCGCCGGCAAGCTTCTTCCACCACCTGCGCTTAGGCGCCGACGACACCCGATCTGCGGCGGCGACCTGTCCTAACTTTTCGAACAATTGCTTCAACATAAATTTCGCCGCGCTATCGAGCATGCGTCCGCCGATCGCCGCGACTTTGCCGCTGACGTTGGCGCTGTAGTCATAATAAAGCGTTGCACCGCCAACACGCGGCGTCAGCGTAACGCGCCCACTGCCTTCCGACACGCCTATGGTCGAGAGTCCCTTGCCACTCAACACGAAGGAGCGCGGCGGATCGAGGTTCGATAATTTCACTTCCACTTGATAGCGCGCCTTGACGATGCCGATTTTGATCGTGACGTCGGCGCGGTAGTGATTTTCTCCGATGGTAGTTAAATTTTCACAGCCGGGAATTACTTGGGCGAGTTTGTTCGGATCGTTCAATACCTGAAACACGCCGTCGGGCGTAGCGCTGATATCGATCGTGCCGGAGGCCGATAACCCGCGCCCTTCCTGCCGAGGGTTAGTCTGAGTGGGGCTCTGGGCTTGGCGCGCGGGCGCATTGATGCCGATCATCTCCATCACTTTGCTTGGCGTTAGCGGCAGCGTGACCGCTTTCACATTGAGCGCATCGGCGACTGCGTTGGCGATACATACCGGCGTGCTCATGTTGTTGCCTTCGCCCAAGCCTTTTGCCCCAAGGGGGGTAAACGGCGACGGCGTTTCCAAATGCAAAATCGTCGGCTCGGGCACTTCGCAACTCGTCGGCACCAAATAATCGGCGAACGTGCCGGACAGAAACGCGCCGTCGTCACTATAGCGAAATTCTTCCAGCAGCGCCGCGCCGACCGCTTGCGCGAAGCCGCCGCGGATCTGGCCATCGGCGAGCGCCGGGTTGAGCAAGGTGCCGGCATCGTGGGTGGTGATGTAGTCGTCGATGCGCACACGCCCGGTGTCGCGATCGATTTCAACGCCGCAGATGTCGAACACGAAACCGTAGGCGGCGGAGGTATTGACGCGATCGTCGGCATCGGGCGCGGCTAGTTGCTCTGGTGACCAAAATACGGTCTCGCGTAAACCCGGCGATTCATCCGCTGGACCCAGCGCGGGCGACCAATGAAGACCCGCCGCCAATCTTGCGAAAGGTTGCGCTTTGTCGGGCTGCATGCGGGAAAATATTTTGCCGTTTTCGAAGCTGATGGAACTCGTATCGACGCCAAAATTTTGCGCGGCGGCGCGGGCCAACTTGTCGCGCAGTTTGATCGCAGCGAGATATGCGGTGCCTGCGACGGCGCCAGCGAAGCGGCTGGAATAATTTCCCGCCGCGACGGACCACGCATCTTTTTGGGTATCGAATTCGACGTTGACTTGAATATCCTGTGGCTTCAATCCAAATACGTCGGCGACCACTTGCGCCAGCACGGTGCGATGGCCCTGGCCCGCCGGCGCCGAGGCGACGACGACGGTGACACCGCCGAGTGGATCGATGGTGACGGTTGCACTGCTGATAGCGCCGTTCTTCGGCCCGGCCTTGGCGCGCGCTTCCGGCGTCAACACTGTGCTGATGTAACCCATGTTGGAAATCGACGGTTCGACGATAGCAGCGAAGCCGATTCCGTACAATCGACCTTCGCCACGAGCAGCGTCCTGCTTGGCTCGCAGCCGCGCCAGTCTGGAATCGCCCGCCCCTATTGCCAATGCGGCATGATAGTCTCCGGAATCAAGCAAGGCACCTGCGGTGGCGCGATACGGGAATTGATTTTTCTGCACGAAATTGCGGCGATAGACGTCGATAGGGTCGAGCTTCAATTCCACGGCGATGCGTTGCATCAAGCGTTCCAACGCGAAATAGACTTGCGGACCACCGAAGCCGCGCACCAAACCCGTCGGCGTTTTGTTGGTGAGTACCACGCGATTGCGCACGGCAAGATGCGGAATATCGTAGGCGCCAGTCAGCGCGCCGTGCATGCGATAAAACGTCGCCGGTTCCGGCGCGCGCAGGTAGGCGCCGCATTCGTCCATTTGATCGTAACGTAGTGCGGTGATTTTTCCGTCGGGCTGAACCGCTGCTTCAATTGTTGTATGTCGTGCGGTTGCTGAAGTCGCCGCGGTCAAATGCTCCAAGCGGTCTTCGGTCCATTTCACCGGCGCGCCCGCTTTGCGCGCGGCCAGGCACATCAGCACGATGTACGGCAGCCCCGATTGCTTTACGCCGAAACTGCCGCCGGAATCCGGCGGTGTACGATGGCGTAGTTTTGTGCCGGGAACTTTCAGCGCGAGCGCCATGACCGTGTGCAGCGAAAACGGCCCCATGAAATTCGACAATACGTCGTAAGCGTCGTCGCCCAAATATTCAACGACACAGCCGAAGCATTCGATCGGCGTGCAGGAGTTGCGTGGGTAGTCGACGATTAACTCGACTCGATGGGCGGCGCGGGCGAACGCGCTCTCGGGATCGCCGTAACGAAAACTGCGATCGCTGACGACGTTGCCGCCGACGGCATCGTGCAACACGATCGTATTTGTTTCGCTGGCGCGAACTACGTCGACTACGGCGGGCAGCGCTTCATAGGTCATGTCGATCAGATCCAGTGCGTCTTCCGCGATGTAGCGGCTTTCCGCAACCACGACAGCGACCGGTTCGCCGACGTAGCGCATCTTGTCGATTGCGAGCGTCCAACATTTCATTGGCGATTTCACACCGACGACGAAGGGGGCGGACCAGTGCTTGATATCGTCGCGCGTCAAGATTGCGCGAACGCCGGGAAGCACGCTGGCCTTTTCGCTGTCGATCGCGATTAGCTTGGCGTGGGCGTGGGGCGAACGCAAAATTGCGGCATACAGCGTGCCGGGTTTGACGCCGATGTCATCGATGAATTGGCCGCGGCCACGCAATAGGGCATTGTCCTCGACGCGTTCGAGGGGTTGGCCGACATGCAGATTGTTTAGTCGGGTGGAAGTAGGTGGGCTTGGCGTACTCAACGTTTTATTGTTTGTCATCCCCGCGAAAGGGGGAATCCATGTTGAGTCCTCGTACGGTGAAGGCCAAATGGATTCCCGCCTTCGCGGGAATGACAGAGGGTTATGTGTTCGTTGTTGGCAATGAATTGCGGTTGACTAAGAACGCACTACCGGTGCGGTAGGGCGCGAAGCTGATCGACGTTACCGCACTGTCAAGTGCGAACACGTTGCGGATTTTCGAAGTTAGGTCATCACGCGCGCTGCCACCGAGCGCACGTAGCGATGCCTCGTCCAACTCGATCACCACACCGGTCGCGCGCACACGGCAGCGCACGGTGTTTGGTTTCAATGCGGCGCCGACCAGTTTCTCCGTCGCGTGAATTGCCCTTAAGGTTTCTGCATCAATGGCGATGCCGGTTTCAACGCGACTTGAAAGACACGGCGCAGCAGGCAATTTCGCGACGTCATCCATGCCCAGTTGCCGCGCCAACGCGCGCACGTCGGCTTTGCTGATGCCCGCTTCGACTAACGGATGGCGCACGCCATGTTGCTTCGCCGCTTCCAGGCCGGGACGATATTCGCCGAGGTCGTCGGTGTTGGCGCCGGACAGAATTTGCGCGTGGGTTTGCTTGGCGATCGCTTGAATCGCGTCGTACAAACTGGTTTTGCAGAAGAAGCAGCGATTGACTGGGTTACGCATGTAGTCTTCGCTATTGAATTCGCCGGCGTTGATGACTTCCAGTTTCCAAGCGTATTGCTGGGCAAGAGCACGAACCCGTTCGGTTGCCTCCGTCGGAACGGCAGGGGAGACGGCGTGATACATGGTGACGTTGCTACCGAGTACATCGTGGGCAACGCGCGCGAGGGTGAGGCTATCGACGCCACCGCTGACGGCGACGGCGGCACGGCCGAGTCCGCGAAGGATTGACGTGAGTCGTTCCAATGGCGCGTACGGATGATTGACGGGCCCGAAGCTCGAGGCGGATGTCGCAGTTATCATAAGTCCACATTGTAACGCTTTGTGCCGTTAGGGCGTGGCAACAGTGGCTTACTTGTCCCACGCCGATGCCACTTGAAAGGTTTGGGAACTGAGCTAACTCCGCCGTAGTCTCAATGCCGTATTGATCTTAGTGGCCGCTGCTTGTAATTCGGGCAATACTTTTTTAACAAGATCGACGCCCGAGGTGCGCGTGACGTTGCCGCCGATATTCATGGCCGCGATGCTGCGTCCGCTAAAATCGATCAGCGGCACGGCGATCGAGCACAGGCCTTCCTCCAATTCCTGATCGATCAGCGACCAGCCTTTTTTGTGATCCTCAGCGATGATCTTTTTCAGGCGAGCGGGGTGGGTGACCGTGCATTTGGTGTAGGGTTTGAGTTCCGATTGGTTTAATACCGCGTCCAACGCCGCTTCGTCCAAATCGCCCAACAACACGCGGCCCATGGACGTGCAGAACGCTGGTAGGCGGCTGCCGATGGAGAGGTTGATGGTCATGATCTTGCGCGTCGGCACGCGCAAGACATAGACGATTTCAGCCCCGTCGAGTACCGACACGGAACAGGATTCATGTACCTTGTCGACCAGTTCTTCCATCGCGGGTTCGGCGAAATCCCATAGTTTCATGGACGACAAATAGGAATAGCCTAAATCCAAGATGCGCGGCGTAAGAAAGAATTTGCGTTCGTTGGCGCCAACGTAGCCCAGATGTTGCAGCGTGAGCAAAATACGCCGTGCGCCGGCGCGGGTTAGGCCGGCGCGTTCCGCCATTTCCGTCAAGGTCATTTCCCTCGATTTCGGGCCGAAGGCGCGAATTACCGAAAGGCCGCGCGCGAACGATTGCACGAACTGATCGTTCGGTGGCGGCAAATCGGGTGCTTTGCGGTGCCTGGGTGGGGGCGCGGCCTTGTCCTTGGTAATGGCGGCGGTCGTTTTCATCGCTTATGGTTTTCTATGAAAACATATGTTCGCATAACGAACTCGGTGCCGCAACTGGCGGTTGGAATGGCTTTGCTGATTGATTTTTTAGCGCCGGGCTGTGGCTGGCCTAGGGCCATTGGCGCACGATAGCTTTCGCCATCGAGAATGATTTTGTAGGCACCGTGGCGCAAACGATCCAGCGTCGCCGCCCCGATCATTTTGTTGCCCAGGAATGCCTCACCCCATTCAGGGAAGTCGAGGTTAGATGTCAACAGCGTTGCCACACGCTCATAACGCTCCGCAATCAAATCATGAAATCCTCGTCGTCCGGCGAACGCAACGGTTTGAGTCCAAAGTCATCGATGATCAACAGCGGTAGCTTCGCCAAATAACGGAAACGCCGATCATAATTACCCACCGCCGCGGCACTGCGCAAACTGGCGAGGAGTTGCGACTGCGTCGTGAACAACACGTCATAGCCCTGTCGTGCCGCCGCATGGCCCAACGCTTGTGCCAAATGGCTCTTGCCGGTGCCACACCGGCCGGCAATCAGGACTGCAACTTTCTCCTCGATGAAGCGACAGGTGGCCAGATCGTGAACCGCCGCCCGGTTCAAACCGGGCAATCGGTCAAAGTCAAATCCTTCCAAAGTCTTCTGGCTGCGGAAGTTCGCCCGGCGCAGACGTTGATCGAGCTTCTCGTTGTCGCGCCGGGCCACTTCATCATGGATCAACAAACTGATGGCCCTGGCCCTAGCAGTTCGTTGAATTTCGCATGATTTTGATAGCACGCTGCTTCGTATTTTTGAACGTATGAATTTTCATCCGTTTTGCGTACGTCGCGGCACGCAAATGGACACGTTAGCCACTTATTTTTGCTGTATTCCCTGGTTTTCCGGGGGCGCTATCCACTGCAGACGTACCTATCCTGTCGCGGCCAATGGCGAACTGGGCGCCCACATCAATTTCGCCATACGCACCAGGTTCGTCGCCGACATCGATAAGACAAAGACGAAGCTCGCTTTCGGCAAGCGGCGCACTTTCAGTTGGCGTATTAGCCCCCGATGTTGCTTGCCATCACCAAATAGGTTCTCGATACGTTTGCGAATCGTCTGACTGAGTGCGTAGCCTGCATGTCGGGTAGTACGGCCATCGATGGCCCTAGGCCACCCCGTGGCACGGCCACCCGAGTGCTTGAGGTTCTGCGCCCCATGTGGCCTTAGGCCAGCCACCGGCGTAACGCCTTGTTCACGGCAGGCTGTCACAAAGTCAGCGACGTCGTAACCTTTATCAGCGCCGACGGTCTTGGCCCGTGGCGCCTCAGCCAACATCTTGAGCGCGGCTTCGCGTTCGGCGGTACCGGTGGCGGGGGTGACGATGCAGTCAACGGCCAGACCGGAGCGGTTCTCCATTAACACATGCCCGAGGTAGGAAAGCTTAGACCCTTCACGATTACCTTTGGTGGCAAGCATGGCGTCGGGATCAGAGGTGCTGACGTGGGTGTCATTTCGGCGTTGGGTGCCTCTGAAATCTACATCCGGGTTGGACTTGGAACCGCTCTTGGGCGGCCCGTCACTGCCGTCGCGCGGGACCAGTGACTTGTGCGAGGCCCAGGCACGAATCAAGGTGCCGTCAACGGTGAAGTGCTCATCAGAAAGCAAGCCTGCACCGTCAGCCGCGACCAGAATCTCGCCAAACAGACACTTGACGGCATCGTGTCCAATAAAGCGATCACGACGGGGTGGCCTAGGGCCATTGTGCGTAAAGCTGGAATGATCCCAGACCTCGCTGTCGATGGCAAGACCGACAAACCAACGGTACAGCATGTTGTAGCCCAGGTGCTCGCATAGTGCGCGCTCCGAGCGAATGCCGTAGAGCGCTTGCAGCGTTAGGGCGCGCAGCAGTTTCTGGCCCTAGGCCACCCAGTCAGGTGCAATGGAGTCGCGCCCAATGGGCGAGTACATTTCATCAAACTTGGCATCAAGCCTAGCCAGTGCAGCGTTGAGGATAGTGCGGATACCTCGCAACGGATGATCCGGCGGAACAAATTCTTCGAGCCGTTTGAAACTGAACAATCCTTCTTGCATTACGTCTGGGCCACGCATGTTTTTGTCCGTTGTTAACTCATAAATAAGACCACCGCCGTCCAAACAAGTGCCCAAGTAAATGCGCGAAATTCAAC
>JBKJHT010000102.1:0-29472 GCA_046598945.1 Burkholderiales bacterium
CTGTATCATTCCACGGCCTACGACTGGCGGGAGGACGAAATCGAGCTGACGCGCGAACTCACCGCGCGCATCTGGACGCGATTGGAACGCCTCCGCAGCGAAACAGAGTTGCGCGAGAGCGAGGAACGCTATCGCAATTTGTTCAATTCGATGGACGAAGGCTATTGCATCATCGAGATGATTTTCGACGAGCACAGCAAGCCGGTCGATTGGCGCTATCTGGAAGTGAATCCGTCTTTCGAGAAACTGAGCGGCATGCAAGACCCTTTGGGGAAACGGATACGCGAATTGGTTCCCAATCTTGAGGAATATTGGTTTGAAACCTATGGCAAGGTTGCGCTGACGGGCGAGGCTGTTCGTTTTTTCAACGAGGCGATCCCGTTGAACCGCTGGTTCGACTGCTATGCTTTTCGATTCGGGGAGGCGGAAAGCCGAAAAGTAGCCGTCCTTTTCACCAACATCACTGACCGAATAAAAGCCGAAGAAGCGTTACGCCGAAGCGAAGAGCGCTTCCGCGCTTTGTTCGATTGGGGACCGATCGCGATGTATTCCTGCGACAGCGCGGGAATTATTCAGGAATACAACCGCGGTGCTGTAAATTTATGGAAACGGGAACCCAAGCCCGGGGATACCGATGAGCAGTTTCGCGGCTCGTTTAAAACTTATCTGCCCGATGGCACTTTCGTGCCTTACGCGCAAACCGCGATGACAAGAATGTTGAAGAATGAAGCCGCCGCGGTGCACGACATGGAAGTCATTGTCGAGCGGCTGGACGGCTCGCGCATCACCCTCGTCGTCAATGTCGTTCCGCTCAAAGATAGCCGGGGAGAAGTTACTGGCGCAATCACTTGCTTTTACGACATTACCGAACGCAGCCTCTTGGAGCGGAGGCTACAGGAACAAGCCGAAGCGTTGATCGACCTGGATCGGCGCAAGGACGAGTTCCTGGCGATGCTCAGTCATGAACTGCGCAACCCACTCGCCCCCATCTCCAACGCCGTGCACCTTCTGCGTCTCCAAAAGAACGTAGACCCACTCCAGCAGCAAGCCCGCAATATCATCGAGCGTCAGGTGGGGCAACTGAAACATCTCATCGACGACCTGCTGGAAGTCTCGCGCATCACCACCGGCAGGGTTCTGCTTCGCCTGGAGCGGATCGCCGTGAGCGGTATCGTGGAACGGGCGCTGGAGACGGCCCGCCCGCTGCTGGATCGACGCAGACATGAACTCACGACGTCGCTGCCGCCGCAACTCATCTGGTTGCATGCAGACGCCGCCCGGCTGGAGCAGGTGGTGGTGAACCTGCTCAACAACGCTGCTAAGTACACCGACGAAGGCGGTCATATCTGGCTGAGTGTCCAACAGGAGGGCGATACCGCGGTGCTGCGGGTGCGCGATACGGGCGTCGGCATCGCCCCCGAACTCCTGCCCCGCATCTTCGACCTGTTCACGCAGGCGGAACGGTCACTGGACCGCTCGCAAGGCGGCTTGGGCATCGGCTTGTGCCTGGTGCAACGGCTGGTGGAACTGCACGGCGGGAGCGTCGAGGCTTACAGCGTCTTGGGGCAAGGCAGCGAGTTTGTCGTGCGTCTACCTGTCATGCTGACGTCCACTCCGCCGTCTTCATCGCCGTCCACCGAAACGGCCCAACCGCCCGAAAAAGGCCGCCGGGTGCTGATCGTGGATGACAACGTCGATTCGGCTCGGAGCTTGGCGGATTTGCTGAAAATGTCAGGACATGATGTTCGGCTGGCTCACGACGGCCCGCCTGCACTACAAACGGCTTTTGACTACCGGCCCGACGTGGTGCTGCTAGACATCGGCTTGCCGGGACTCAACGGTTTCGAGGTAGCCCGCCGGATTCGTCAGCAACCCACGCTCAAGAACATCGTGTTGGTCGCCTTGACGGGGTATGGACAGGAGACAGACCGGCAGCGTTCGCTAGAGGCCGGATTCGATCACCATTTGGTCAAACCCGCCGACTTCGGCGAGGTGCAGAAAATCCTGGTAAGCATCGCGACGAAAGCGAAGTAACACCCACGCAGCGAGCTTCGTCATCGACACTTTGAAAAGACTCAGGTTCGAAAGACCGCTAACCGGTTTGAAATTTGCTTCGGACAATGCCTTCATCTTAAGATAACCTCATAGTTCGTTCGGCATGGAACAATCCCTCGCGAAAGCGGTGAGGTTATCTTTTGAATCCAAAATGTCGCCACCGCCTCCTCCTCATAGCGGCTTCGTCCTATCCGGCGCTCAAGCAGGACGCGCCGCAAGCGGCCCGCCCTTAGCTCTACCTTCGGCAACTACGAGGCACCGCGATGAATGACCTAATTTTTAACGACTTTGAGGCTGCTGGACAGCGCGTATTGGCATTCTTACACCAACGATTCGGCTTTGGTCTTTGGATGATCACCCGCACCGAAGGTGAAGATTGGATCGTGCTTAAAAGTGAAGACCATGGCTATGGCGTGAAGCCAGGTACTGTTTTCCGTTGGGCCGACTCGTTCTGCTCCGAGATGGTCAAGGGCAATGGGCCACGTATAGCTCCTGATTCAGATTTCGTATCTGCATACTCAGCGGCGTCCTTAGGACGCCAAATTTCGATCAAAGCCTACATCGGAGTACCGCTAGTTGACACGGATGGCAAGCTTTTCGGCACGCTTTGTGCCATCGACCCGTCGCCTCAATCGGAGGACATTGTCAAAGAACAGGGGTTGATTGAGCTACTCGCCACCCTGTTGAGTACCGTGCTCCAAACTGAACTGAAGGCCGCACGTGAAACGCGGCGCAGCGAACGGCTGGAGCTTGAATCCGAAACCGACTCATTGACAGGATTGTACAACCGGCGCGCTTGGGATCGGTTGTTGTCTACGGAAGAGGATCGTTGTCGCCGTTACGGTCATCCTGCAATCGTCCTGTCGATTGATCTCGACCAGTTGAAGGGGGTAAACGACACGCAGGGGCATGCCGTCGGCGACGCACTGATCGTACGCGCAGCCGATGCGTTACGCAAAGCCGTGCGAGAGGTCGATATGGTAGCCCGACTTGGGGGCGACGAGTTCGGCGTCATTGGCGTTGAGTGCGACAACGGTAGTGCAGAAGCGCTTCTAGGTCGTACTCGAAAGGCGCTGGCTGATGCCCAAGTCGAGGCGTCAGTAGGCCTCGCGCCGCGAATTCCATCTCTAGGACTCAAACGAGCCTGGGAGGAAGCAGATCGGCTGATGTATGTCGAGAAACGCACGCGATGAACTAGAACCGCCCAACATCGCGCTCAACGGGAGTGCGGCCACGAGGCCGTTTCTCATTTTCAAGCTTTCGTGGGCCGCGCGCGGTTAGCTTTACGTTAGCGCGCAAGTCACCGCGGTGTTAAGTTATTGCCCATGAAGCAAGTCGCCGTTGCCGAAATCCTTGACCTCCCCCTGCACGAGCGTATCTGGCGCGTCGAGCTGATTGGAGAAAGCATCGCGGCTGTTCCAGAGGCCGCTGAGGTTACGCGCCAACTTAAGGCGGAGCTTGAAGTGCGGCTGAAAGCGCTCGAAGCGGATCCTGGAGCCGGTTACCCGCGGGAGCAAGTCAAGTCGCACCTGCGACACGGCACGTGGCGTTCCGGCTAAAGTTTTCTACTCGGGCGTTGAATGAAATGGGCGAGGCGCGCGAGTGGTGCGACGCGCAGAACTCGGCCCTTGGCGGCGATTTTTTGACCGCGATCGAACGGCAACTTAAACGTCTTGAGCAAACTCCCTGGCTGTTGGGAAACTCACCTCCCCGCGTTACCACGACGCCGCTTCCTCATGCTAACGGGGCGTACGGACAACTCCCCAGACCGGCCCTCAACTCGCCAGATTTACTGCGGTTACTGCAAACAATCGGGCTCAGTAGTTCGCGCGCCGCTGGTGACGTTCCACCCAGCGGCCAACGAACGGAATGATGAGGTAAAGCGCCAACGCGGCGGTGACCATCGCGGGTAGCGTCGGCGGAATGGGGCCAAACGAGGTCATGGTCTGAATGGCAACGAGAACGGCGGCAAAACCGTACCAAACACCGCGCCGATCGTTTCGGATGGGAATCGCCTTCAAGCATAACCACAGCGTCACGAACAATAGCGATACTTCCAGTCCGTAGGCAAGCTGTGGAAAATTCCACAAGCCGAATCCAAATTTCGGCGCACCGGTTAGGAGCGGCAAATCGGGACGGTGGACGATGAGATCGAGAAACCAATGGGACGCGACCACGGCCGCCACCGCAAGCGCCTCGCCCGCGGCCAAGCCGATCGCCTTCCACGCCATCAAAAATGCAATCACCGACCACGCAAGCGTTGCGACGAGGCTGTGGGTATAAGGCATGTCGTGCAGAACGAGCGGATTGGACGCCAAGCTCGGATCGAGACTCGCGTGCTCTACGCCGGTTAAAATAAATATCGCCCAGACGATATCGACCAACTGCGCCGCGGCCAACAACAACCAAAGCGGCACTTGAGGCGTAATGGCTTTCGCGACGAAACTCGCACTGTAGTGTCCGATGAACATAGTAACCCCGTTTGGGAGCGCCTAGCTTACGCGCAATTTTTGCGCGGAGCGAGTGCGGATTTCCGAGAATAAATTCAGCGCGGCAGAAACTTAACCGTCGTCGTCCCAAGACGATCGATCTCGACGCGCACGCTGTCACCGGCGTTGACCCAGCGCGTTTCCACCACGCTGCCGGTGAAAACAAACTCGTCACGTCTTAGATATTGACCGCGATCGATTAGAGAATTCGCCAGCCACGCCAACGCGGCAAACGGATGACCCATCACATCTCGTGCCGATCCGCTGCCAGCTTCGGCGCCGTTAACGAAAGTGCGACCGACCAACTTGGGAATATCGAGCGCCCGCCACTCGTGAATCGGTGCGCCGATCACGCCGCCGGCATCGAAAAAATCGTCGGCGATCAAGGTTGGGGTGTCGAGCGATTTGTAATCGACATAACGATCGTCGACGATCTCGATGCCTGCGGCGATCGCGCCTACGGCCGCGCGAACGGTTTCTTGCGTGTATGGCCGGCCGGTCGGCGGCAGATCATCTTTTAGAAACACCACGATTTCGCATTCCACGCCCGGACGAACAAAATCACTGTGATTGATCGACGCACCGCTCGGCTGTACGGTCCCGGCGAATACACCACCGGCGCAGGGATTCGGGATATTCAGAAAACGCTGCATCACGGCGGTGGTACAGCCGATTTTGTGCCCAGCAATTTCGCCAAGCGGCGCCGTTAGCTCGTTGTGAAGCTGCGCTTGAATCCCATAGGCCTCAGCTTCATCCTTTGGGCGATACTCAGGCGAAAGTGCGCTTAAACGCTGCTTCGCAAGCCGATTCTGCGCCAGGAGGCGCGCTACCACTGGCTCTTTCATTTCCAACATTCCTCGTTTATGGTCATTCGCGCGAAGGCGGAATCCATTTGGCGGTGGCTACTCGTGGCTCAATATGGATTCCCGTCTTCGCGGGAATGACACAGAAAAATGCCTGCCTCACTTAGTCCGCGCCGCCGCCCCGGCGAGCAAGCGTTCCGTGGAAATAATTGCCCGGGTATGATCGCCCTCGCCCACTTTGCCGCCGCCATCGAACGCGTCAATCGTAAAGGTATACAGTTTGCCTTCGCGACCGGTATAGGTCGCCCGCGCCCGAACTTTGCTGTCGACCGGCGTCGCCGCGATATGGCGAATATTGATTCCCACGCCGACAGACATATTTCCCAAGCCAACAATCGGTTTCATCAATCGCGTCGCAGCGATTTCCATCAGCAAAATCATCCGTGACGTCGCCCACACTTCAGGAAATTCATCGTCGGAACCGAGGCGCTGCGCCTTGGCCATATCATCCGAGCCGGCCATTATTTCGGCGTCGGCGAAGTCCCCTACCTGCATCGCGATCTCCAGATTCAAAAATAAAGCTAACCATTCAACTATATCAAAAATCGCGAAGGGACAAGCCTTGGGAACAGACCAGGCG
Source organism: Burkholderiales bacterium (assembly GCA_046598945.1). Taxonomy (GTDB): domain Bacteria; phylum Pseudomonadota; class Gammaproteobacteria; order Burkholderiales; family JALYOK01; genus JALYOK01. The sequence continues at coordinate 5,988 of JBKJHT010000102.1, forward strand.
CCATGCTAAAATTGCGAATTGCGCGGTGTTCCCGCGTTCTACGCACAAGGATCCTCAGCCGATGGCGACCCTCAGAGACGTTAAGCTCGAAGACAAATACACGCAAGAGTCCGGCAGAATTTATCTGACCGGCATTCAAGCCCTGGTGCGCTTGCCGATGATGCAGCGGCGCCGCGACCTCGCTGCCGGCCACAACACGGCGGGCTACATTTCCGGCTATCGCGGCTCGCCGCTGGGCGGCTACGATCAGCAACTGACTGCTGCGCAGAAATTTCTGCAGGAGCACCACGTCGTGTTCCAGCCGGGCTTGAACGAAGACCTGGCGGCCACTGCTTGCTCCGGCACGCAACAAGTCGCATTCACCGGCCAAGCGAAATACGACGGCGTGTTCAGCATTTGGTACGGCAAGGGCCCCGGCGTCGATCGCTCCGGCGATGCGTTCCGCCATGGCAATTTGTTTGGCTCCAGCCCGCTCGGCGGGGTACTGGTGTTGATGGGCGACGATCACACCTGCGAATCGTCCACCACGGCGCACCAAAGCGAATATGCGTTGGTCGATGCGATGATCCCGGTGTTGAATCCGGCGGGCGTGCAAGAGATTTTGGATTATGGGTTATACGGATTCGCGCTGTCGCGTTTTTCCGGCGCCTGGGTCGGCATCAAGTGCGTGCACGATACGGTCAACACCGCCGCGGCGGTGGAGTTGGATGCCAGCCGTGTGCAAGTGAATATCCCCACGGACTTCACCCCGCCGCCCGATGGCTTGCATATTCGCCAGAACGATCCGCCGCGCACGCAAGAATATCGCCTGCATAATTTCAAGCTCGATGCGATCAAAGCATTCGCCCGCGCTAATCACCTCGACCGCATCGATATCGATTCGCCGAGCGCAAAAATCGGCATTATCACCACCGGCAAATCTTATCTCGATACGCGCAGCGCGCTGGACGAGTTGAACTTAAGCGACGCCGATTGCGCGCGCTTGGGTGTGCGGCTGTATAAGGTCGGCATGACATGGCCGATGGAACCCCAAGGGCTGCAGAAATTTGCGCAGGGTTTAGATCTCATTATTCTCGTTGAAGAAAAGCGCGGCTTGATGGAAGGTCAAGTCAAGGAAATGCTGTACGGCCAAGCGAATGCGCCGCGCATTATCGGCAAGCACGACGAGCGAGGACAGCCGATGTTCCTGTCGTCCGGTGCGCTCGATCCGAATCAAATCGCGCAGGTGATCGGCCATCGGATTTTGAGCCACATGGCTGACGACCGATTGGTAAACCGCGTCGCCGCCATCGATCATTTGCTCAGCCATCACGAGAAATCGAAAATCGGTGTGACGCGCATGCCCTACTTCTGCCCCGGCTGCCCACATAGCACCGGCACGAAAGTTCCGGAAGGTTCCAAGGCATTGGCCGGAATCGGCTGCCACTTCTTGGCGCAATCGATGGATCGCAACACTTCGGGCTACACCCAGATGGGCGGCGAAGGCGCATCGTGGATGGGCATGGCGCCCTTCACCAATCAAAAACACGTGTTCCAAAACATCGGCGACGGCACGTATTTTCATTCCGGGCTGTTGGCGGTACGCGCGGTCGCCGCATCGGGCGCCAACACTACATTCAAAGTGCTGTACAACGACGCGGTTGCGATGACCGGCGGCCAACCCCACGACGGCCAATTGACGGTGCCACAGATCACCTTACAGTTGCACGCCGAAGGCGCGAAGCGCGTCGCGGTGGTCACCGACGAGCCCGAAAAATATCCGCCGGGTTTGGAATGGGCGCCCGGCGTGACGATTCATCATCGCGACGATTACGATCAAGTGCAGCGCGAATTCCGCGAAATTCCCGGTCTGACCGGCATCGTTTACGATCAAACGTGCGCCACGGAAAAACGCCGCCGCCGCAAACGCGGCAAAATGATCGATCCGCCCAAGCGCACCGTCATCAACGAGGCGGTGTGCGAAGGTTGCGGCGATTGCGGCGTGCAATCGAACTGCGTCGCGGTGGCGCCGATCGAAACGGAATTCGGTCGCAAGCGCGCTATTGACCAATCCAATTGCAACAAAGATTTCTCCTGCGTGAAGGGTTTTTGCCCGAGCTTCGTCACCGTGCATGGCGGCAAACTCAAGAAAGGCAAAGCCGGAAGCAATTTGGAAATCGCGCCACCTCCACTGACGGATCCGGTGCTGGTCGACCTCGAAAAACTCGGTCGGCCTTATCGCTTAATCGTCACTGGTGTTGGTGGCCAGGGCACGGTCACGGTCGGCTCGATCATCGGCATGGCAGCGCACCTTGAAGGACGTGGCTGCGGCGTGATGGAAATGACCGGCCTGGCGCAAAAAGGCGGCGCGGTGTTGAGTTATGTGCGCATCGGGTTGAAGCCCGAAGACATCAAGACCACCAAAATCGCGACTGCCAGCGCAGATCTGATGATCGGCGGCGATCTGTTGGTATCGGGCAATTCGGAAGGCTCGGAAACCCTGACGCTCGGAACTAAGGCCATCATCAATACCAATGAGGTAATCACTGGCGCATTTACGCGCAACACGGAATTCCGTTTGCCCGCCAACGAGCTGAAAGAAACGATCACGGCGAAAGTCGGCGCGGGCAACGTGGATTTCGTCAACGCCACAAAAATCGCGACGGCCTTGCTAGGCGACTCCATCGCCACTAACTTTTTCCTGGTGGGCTACGCCTATCAAAAAGGCTGGCTGCCGGTTTCCGCCGCGGCGATCGAGCGCGCCATTGAATTAAACGGCGCAGCGATCGAGATGAACAAGCAAGCCCTCGCCTGGGGTAGACGTGCGGCAATCGATCTCGACGCAGTGCAAAAAATCGCCACGCCTGCCACCACGCGGCCGCAATCGGAAAAGTTATCGCAAACCCTCGACGAGTTGATTGCGCGTCGTGTAGACCAGCTCACCAAGTACCAAGACGCGGCCTACGCTGCCCGTTATCGCTCGCTGGTCGATCGAGTCCGCGCTGCCGAGACGGCGGGCAGGCAAAGCTTGAGCGAAGCTGTCGCACGGTATTACGCGAAATTGCTCGCCTATAAAGACGAATACGAAGTCGCCCGTCTTTATACCGACGGCGAATTCACCAAGAAAATCGCCGATATGTTCGAGGGTGATTACCGCTTGAATTTTAATCTGGCGCCGCCGTTGTTAGCGAAACGCGATCCGGTCACGGGTCATTTACGCAAAACCGTTTATGGACCGTGGATGTTTCGTGCGTTTAAGCTATTGGCCAAGTTCAAAGGGCTACGCGGTGGCGTATTGGATATTTTTGGCTATAGCGCAGAACGCCGTATGGAGCGGCAGTTGATCGCCGATTACGAAACCATGGTGGGCAAAATTCTCGGCGGATTGAACGAGAATAACTACCACCAGGCGGTTGCGCTGGCGCAAATCCCTGAGCAGATTCGCGGTTTCGGCCATGTGAAAGATCGGCATCTGATCGAAGCAAAAAAGAAAGAAAGCGAATTGCTCGCCGCATTCAAAACGCCTACTCAACCCGCCAAACTTGCCGCATAGGAATCAACAAAGAAAACCAACATGTTTAACGCCAATCACTCGCTCGCATTAGTCGATCCCGAACTCGCGCAAATTATCGAGAAGGAACGTCAGCGCCAGGAAGATCATATCGAATTGATCGCCTCGGAAAACCATGTCAGCCCGGCGGTATTAGAGGCACAGGGTTCGGTGCTGACTAATAAGTACGCCGAAGGTTATCCCGGCAAGCGCTACTACGGCGGCTGCGAATACGTCGACATGGCGGAGCAACTCGCCATCGATCGGGTCAAGACTTTATTCAAAGCGGACTACGCCAACGTTCAGCCGCATTCCGGTTCGCAAGCAAATGCCGGCGTATACATGGCGATGTTGCAACCGGGCGATACCATAATGGGTCTTTCTCTGGCGCACGGCGGCCATTTGACCCACGGCTCGCCGGTGAATTTCAGCGGCCGCTTGTATAAAGTCGTGAGCTACGGGTTGCGCGAAGATAACGAGGAAATCGATTACGATCACGCGGCGAAACTGGCGCTTGAGCATCGCCCGAAAATGATCGTCACGGGCGCGTCGGCTTATTCGCGCGTGATTGATTGGAAACGTTTTCGCCACATCGCCGATAGCGTCGGCGCGTATCTTTTTGCTGACATCGCGCATTATGCCGGCCTGATCGCGACGGGCTTTTATCCAAGCCCCATCGGCATCGCCGATTTCGTCACCAGCACCACGCACAAAACCCTGCGCGGTCCGCGCGGCGGCTTAATCATGGCGAAGGCCGAATACGAAAAAGCCATGCAGTCGATCATCTTTCCCGGCATCCAAGGCGGGCCGCTGATGCATGTGATCGCCGCAAAAGCCGTCGCCTTCAAAGAAGCGATGTCAAAGGATTTTCGCGCCTACCAAGAGCAAGTGATCGACAACGCGCGGGTGATGGCCAAGACCTTGCAAGCCCGCGGCCTGCGCATCGTCTCCGGCGGCACCGATTGCCACATGTTCCTGCTCGACCTGCGCGCCAAACACATCACCGGTAAAGAAGCGGAGGCAGTGTTGGGCCATGCCCACATTACGGTCAACAAGAACGCGATTCCCAATGATCCCGAGAAACCGTTTGTCACCAGCGGCATTCGCATCGGTTCACCGGCCATGACCACGCGCGGTTTCCGCGAACTCGAAGCCGAACAAGTCGCCCATCTCATCGCCGACGCCCTCGATGCGCCGCAAGAAGACGCGCACATCCAGCATGTGGCGGAACGCGTCAAAGCCTTGTGTAAGCGCTTTCCGGTGTACCGGCGGTGAAAGGTGAAGAGTGAAAAGTGAAGAGGAAGACGCGCCGCGGGTTTTTCGCGTTTCGCTTTTCATCTTTCACCTTTCACCCTTCACGCAGTTGACATGAAATGCCCCTTCTGTGGAACCCTGGATTCCCAAGTCATCGATTCGCGCTTGAATGACGACGGCGAGAGCATTCGGCGGCGGCGCAAATGCACGGCGTGTAACAAACGTTTCACCACCTATGAAACCGTGGAGTTGCGCATGCCGCAGGTCATTAAACAAAACGGCAAGCGCGAGGATTTCTCGGCGGAAAAATTGCGCGTCGGTTTCGCCCGCGCGCTGCATAAACGCCCGGTTTCCGCCGATCTAGTGGATGCCGCGGTCGAGCGCATTACACAAAAACTTCTCGGCCTGGGCGAGCGCGAAATCGACGGTCGGCGTATCGGCGAATTAGTGATGGATGAGTTGCGTAAGATGGACAAAGTCGCCTACATTCGCTTCGCTTCGGTGTACCGCTCGTTCCAAGACGTTGAGGATTTTCGCGACGTGATGCGCGATCTATAGTTACGTCGATGTTCTCTGAATCCGATCACCGCTTCATGGCCCACGCGTTGCGCCTCGCCGAACGCGGCCTATACACGACCACACCGAACCCGCGAGTCGGCTGCGTTATCGTACGCGATGGCGTAATCGTCGGCGAAGGTTGGCACGAACGCGCCGGCGAGCCCCATGCAGAAGCGCACGCCTTGCGCGGCGCAGGAGAACGAGCACGCGGCGCGACGGCCTATGTCACATTGGAACCTTGCAATCACACGGGACGCACCCCGCCCTGCGCCACGGCCCTTATCCAGAGCGGCATAGCAAGGGTAGTGGCTGCAATGGTAGATCCCAACCCGCTCGTGGCAGGCGCTGGCCTGAGAGCCTTGTCTGACGCGGGTCTTGAGACTGCCGCCGGTTTGCTCGAAAGCCAGGCGCAGGAACTGAATATCGGCTTTGTTTCGCGTATGCGACGCGGCCGTCCGTGGCTGCGCATGAAAGTCGCCGCCAGCCTGGACGGAAAAACGGCGCTCAACAACGGCGAGAGTCAATGGATCACGGGCGAAGGTGCGCGGCGCGACGGCCATCTCTGGCGCGCGCGATCCTGCGGCATTTTGACGGGAATCGGCACGGTGAAAGACGACGATCCACAATTGACGGCGCGCGCCGTCGAGACCACAAGGCAGCCGAAGAAAATTTTAATCGACAGCCGTTTAGACGTGCCGCTCGACGCGAAGATTTTTGACGGCAGCGAAGTCTTGATATTTTGCGCCAGCGCCGACGCTGAAAAACTCGCGCGACTAGAAGACAAGAACGCCCGCGTATTTCCTTTGCCGGATGAGCACGGCAAAGTGGATCTCGCCGCCATGGCGCAAGAACTGGGCAAACGCGGATGCAATGAAATTCTGGTTGAAGCCGGAACCAAGCTGAATGGCTCACTGCTGCGAACTAATTTGATCGACGAGTTACTCATCTACCTAGCGCCCCATCTGCTGGGTGATATCGCGCGTGGCATGTTCGGCGTGGCTGAATTGACGACGCTATCCGAACGTCGCGAACTGGCGCTACAAGAAGTGCGCCAAATCGGCCATGACATTCGAATTACCGCAAGGCCAAAATAATATGTTTACAGGAATCATCACCGGCCTTGGCCGCATCAGCGAGATAACGCAACGGGAAAAGGGCATACGTGCGACGATTAGCTGCGAGAATTTTGCACTGGACGACGTCGCCATTGGCGACAGCATGGCCTGTAGCGGCGCCTGTTTGACCGTGATCGTGAAGACTGCGCATTCATTTTCCGTGGATATTTCGCAAGAGAGTTTGCGCTGCACCGCGGGCCTGGATCAACTCAACGCCGAAGTTAATCTCGAGAAGGCCTTGCGCCTAGCGGATCGCCTCGGTGGCCATCTGGTCAGCGGACATATCGATGGCGTCGGCGAAGTGGTTTCCTTCACCGCCATTGGCGAAAGTTGGGAATTGTGCGTGCGTCTGCCGCCGGCGCTTGAAAAATTCGTCGCGCCAAAAGGCTCTATCACCATCGACGGCGTGAGTTTGACCGTGAACACGATTGAGCAACAAATTTTCAGCATCAACATCATTCCCCACACGCTGATCGCGACATCATTCAAGCGCCTGGCGCCTGGCGCAAAGGTCAATATCGAAGTGGATTTAATCGCCCGTTATCTAGCACAGCTTGGGAAGTTTCCGAGTTAAGCTGTTAAAATCGCAGCATGCAACTCAATACCACCAGCGAGATCATTGCCGACATTCGCGCCGGCCGCATGGTTATTCTCGTCGACGAGGAAGACCGTGAAAATGAAGGCGATCTGGTCATCGCCGCCCAGTGTGCGACGGCGGAATCCATCAACTTCATGGCCAAACATGGCCGCGGATTGATTTGTTTAACCTTGACCGAAGCCCGCTGCAAACAGCTCAACTTGCCCTTGATGGTGTCGGAGAACCGCTCGCCTATGGGCACCAATTTTACCTTGTCGATCGAAGCGGCGAGCGGTGTGACGACCGGCATCTCGGCGACGGATCGAGCGCGCACCATTCAAGCCGCCGTGGCGAAACAGGCTAAGCCGGAAGACATTATTCAGCCGGGCCACATCTTCCCGTTGAAAGCGCAAAAGGGCGGCGTGTTAGTGCGCGCCGGCCACACTGAAGCGGGCTGCGATCTTGCGCAATTGGCCGGACTGGAAGCGGCGGCGGTGATCTGCGAAATACTGAAGGACGACGGCGAAATGGCGCGGCTGCCGGACTTAGTCGAGTTCGCCGCCCAGCATCAGATCAAAATCGGCACGATCGCCGACCTCATTCACTATCGCAGCCACAGCGAAACCGTCGTGACCAAGGTCGCCGATCAGCCGATCGCCACGCCATTCGGCGCGTTCCGTTTGGTGGTGTTTGTCGACACGACGGCGAATCACACCCACCTGGCGCTGGTGCACGGCGAAATCGCGCACGGTGAAGACACCTTGGTGCGGGTTCACGAGCCGTTGTCGGTATTCGATTTTCTCGACACCAGTGCGAACCAACATTCATTCACCGTCACCGATGCGTTAAAAAAGATCGCCGCAACGGATCGCGGCGTGCTGGTGTTGCTGCACAAGCCGGAATCCGGCGCCGATCTGCTGAACCGCATTAAGCCCGACGCGCGCATGCGCAAACCGTCGGAACGCTGGGATCCGCGCAGTTACGGCATCGGTGCACAGATCCTGCGCGAACTCAACGTTGGAAAAATGCGCTTGATGGCGCAACCGAAAAAGATGCCCAGCTTAGCCGGCTTTGGCTTGGAAATTACCGGATACGAAACGCCTGACACACTATGAAACGACTGGAAACTAATTTAGACGGCGCCGGCCTGCGTATCGGCATCGTGCAAGGGCGCTTCAACGCGGACGTCGGCGCCGGGCTGCTCGAATCCTGCCGCGAAGCGCTGCGCACGAACGGCGTGTACGACAACGACATCACTATCGCCAGCGTGCCAGGCGCGTTGGAAATTCCACTCACTTTGCAGCGCATGGCGCAGACCGGAAAGTTCGACGCGCTGATAGCGCTCGGCGCGGTGATCCGCGGCGAGACCTATCATTTCGAGATCGTGTCGAATGAATCGGCGGCGGGCATTACGCAAGTGCAACTCGATACCGGCGTGCCGATCGCCAACGGCGTGCTCACCACCGATAACGACGAGCAGTCCCATGCGCGCATCGCCGAAAAGGGCGCCGATTGCGCCAAAGCCGCAATCGAAATGGCGAACCTGTTGAAACAAATTCAATGAAGTCGGCCCGCCGCCGCGCGCGCGAAATGACCCTGCAGGCGCTTTATCAATGGCAGTTATCGGGCCAGACCACGGCGTTTATCGAACAGCAATTCGTCGAAGGTAAAGATTACGCCTTGGCCGATCAAAATTATTTTGGCTTGTTATTTTCCGGCACGGTGAAGGAAGCGGCGGTGCTGCAGGCTGCGCTCACGCCTTACTTGGATCGGAAATTCTCTGAATTGAGCCCCGTCGAATGCGCGATACTGTTGCTCGCGAGCTACGAACTCGCCTATCAAATCGACATTCCCTACCGCGTCGTGATCAACGAAGCGGTGGAGTTGGCGAAAAGTTTCGGTGGCACCGATGGTCACAAATATGTCAACGGCGTGCTCGATAAACTCGCTGCGAAGGTTCGTAGCGTCGAGATCAACGCGCGCTAGTTTCTTGTCATGCCCCTCGGGGAATTCGATCTCATCCGCCGCTTCTTCACGCGCGACACGCCAAGCGCGACGCTCGGCATCGGCGATGATGCCGCACTGCTGTCAATCACGCCCGGCAATGCGCTCGCCGTATCAACGGACATGTTGGTATCGGGCCGACACTTTTTCCCTGACGCCGACCCGTATTTCCTTGGCCGCAAAGCGCTTGCCGTGAACCTGTCGGACATGGCAGCCATGGGCGCCAAACCGCGTTGGGCGACATTGTCATTGGCACTGCCGAACGCAGACGAGGCGTGGCTATTGCCGTTTTCGAATGGTTTTTTTTCCATCGCTGACGAATATGGCGTTGAACTGATCGGTGGCGACACCACCAAGGGAGCATTGAACATCTGCGTTCAGATCATGGGCGAAGTCGAAGCCGATCAAGCGCTGCGCCGCGACGGTGCGAAAATCGGTGACGATATTTGGGTATCCGGCGCGCTCGGCGATGCGGCCTGTGCGCTCAGTCATTTACAAGGAAAGCTTTCACTGTCCGCCGACGAACTTGCTCAATGCGCCCAACGCCTACACAACCCTGCCCCAAGAGTGGCTCTGGGATTGGCTCTTAGAGGCACTTCCAGCAGCGCAATCGATATTTCCGACGGCTTGCTCGCCGACCTAGGACACATTTTGCGGCGCTCTGGCGTAGGCGCGGTGATTCGGTTGCGCGACATTCCTTGCAGCAACGAGCTGCGCCAATATTTTTCTGGGGCGCCGGGGCGGCAAGCGTTGCTCGCCGGAGGTGACGATTACGAACTGTGTTTCACCGCGCCGCCCACGCACGCGGCGGCCATTGCCAAGATCGCCGCTCAATTGCGACTTCCGCTCACCGCCATCGGCCAAACTGTCGCTGGACGCGACTTGATCGTGCGCGATGACAGCGGCGATGCCATCGATGTGGATCGCCAAGGCTTTGACCATTTCAACTGACCAGCGCGCCGCCATCGATGCCGGATTTTTGACTCGGCATCCGGCCCATTTCATCGCGCTCGGATTCGGCGCCGGCTTGGTTCCCGTGGCGCCCGGCACGGCGGGAACCTTAGTCGCCTACCCGATTTTCTTTTTGTTGTTCGGCGCGCTTGCGCTGTGGGCGCAGTTCGCAGTTGTCGCGCTATTTTTTGCGCTGGGTGTGTGGGCATGCGCAATCACTGGTGGCCATCTCGGCGTAGTCGATCACGGCGCAATCGTCTGGGACGAAGTCGCGGCGATGCTGCTGGTGCTGGTGTTCACGCCCTTCGGCTGGGCCTGGTACGGCCTCGCGTTCGCGCTATTCCGCGTCATGGATATTTGGAAACCGTTTCCGATTCGGCTTGCGGATCGCAAGATCAAAAATGGCTTCGGCGTGATGTTTGACGATTTACTCGCAGCGATTTATGCCATCGCGATTCTATTGATTTTGCAAAGGTGGACGCATGGTTGACGAAGAATTGGAGCGGCTTGCAGCGGATGTCGGCTTGGCGTTGCAGAGCGCGGGGCTACGGCTGGTCACAGCGGAATCGTGCACCGGCGGCTGGGTCGGCGAAGCGGTCACCGCTATCGCCGGCAGTTCCGCTTGGTTCGATCGCGGCTTCATCACTTATAGCAACGCGGCGAAACGTGAAGTGCTCGGCGTAGCTGCGGCAACGCTTAGCCAGCACGGCGCCGTCAGCGAAGAAACGGCGCGGGAAATGGCGCTCGGCGCGCTGAAGCAAAGCCTCGCACAAATTTCTGTCGCCATCACCGGTGTCGCCGGGCCAGGCGGCGGCAGCGCCGATAAGCCGGTCGGAACGGTTTGTTTTGCGTGGGCAAAAAATGATGCTGCATTACGCAGCGAAAGACGTTTGCTAAAAGGCGATCGCACTGAAGTGCGCCGCCAATCGGTGCTGATCGCGTTGCGCGGAATACTGGGTTTGTGTTCCCAAGACGAAACAGCCGTCGCGTAAATCGAATAACTCGCTGCGCCACGAGGGCTGTCCCGCCTTGCTTGCAGCACGGCATGGCCTGAGAGGCGCGCGGCTACTGGGTATCCACTGGCCTCGGGTCATTTGCTTTCAGGCCAGCCCATTCGACCCGGCGTTCATCGGCTTGGAGGGCTGCGCCTGAAGCCGCGTCCGCGAACATGAAAAACAATTCCGGCCGTGAAATGGCATATCCTTGTCCATAGTCAACACCGATTTCGCGCAGCAATTCTAGTTGCGCGGTGTTCTCGACAAATTCCGCGATGGTCTGCATGCCCATCAGATGCGCCACTTTGTTGATCGCCTCGACCATGGCGCGATCGATCGGATCGTTCAAAATATCATTGATAAAAGCGCCGTCGATCTTGAGAAAGTTGACCGGCAGATGCTTGAGGTACGCGAAAGACGACATGCCGCTGCCGAAATCATCTAAGGAAAATCGGCAACCGAGGCGTTTAAATTCGTTGATAAATGTCTGCGCCCGCGCGAAGTTAGTAATGGCGGCCGTTTCGGTGATTTCAAAGCAGATCGAGTCGTGGGGGATGCGCAAGCTGGCGAATTGTTCACGGACGAAATCGAAGAATGTCTCGTCATTTAGCGATGCGCCTGAGAGATTGATCGACCAGCACAATTTCTTGCCGGATGCCCCGGCCTTGAATAATTTTGCGCAGTGCTCAAAGACCATCGTGATGATAAGACAGTCAAGGGCAGGCATCAGGTTGTAGCGTTCGGCGGCGGGAATGAAGGCCATGGGTTGAATCAAACTGCCGTTGTCGTCGAGCATGCGCACCAGCAACTCGCGATGGCGTTCGCCGTTCGTCTGTTGTGAAATGGGCGCGACGTCTTGCGCGTACATACAAAACCGCTTCTCGTCGATAGCGCGGCGGATGCGGCCGATCCAGTCGAGTTCCTCTTGCCGCTCAATCACTTCGCTATCACCGAGTTGATGCACGTGAATGCGGTTGCGGCCCTTTTTCTTGGCGACATAACACGCATCGTCGGCCGCTCGCATCACTTCGATCAAACTCCATTTCGGGTCGCGGAAATTGACCATGCCCACGCTAATACCGACCTTAAACACTCGTTCATTCCACGCGAAAATCATGCCTTGCACTGTCTCTAACAATTTGTTGGCGATCCGTTCTGCCGCCTCGCGTGGACAATTTTCCAGAAGCAACGCGAATTCATCACCGCCCAGTCGCGCGACGCTATCGCGCTGCCGAATCACGCCACGCAGCACGGCGGTGATCTGACGTAACAACTCATCGCCGGCGGCATGGCCGCAAGTATCGTTGACGGCCTTGAAGTGATCCAAATCGATATAGAGCAAGGTATACCAGGTCGGATCGCGCGCCACGTGGACGAGGGCGCTTTCCAGACGCCGCTCGAACTCACGGCGCGTGATCAATCCGGTCAATGAATCGTGGCGCGCGAGCCGCAATTCTTCGCGCGCTTCATCCAAGCTCGCGGAGGCATGACCGATTTCGTTCTGCAGGTGATTGAAACTTGCGGCCATCTCTCCCAGCTCGTCACGCGACGCCACTTTGACGGGAATGATGTTGACCTGCGCGTGGGCCCGATCCAGATCGCCACGCCCGAGCGCCCGAAGCGCATCGGAAAAATCGACCATCGTCGTCTGCGCTAAATGGCGGGCGGCATCGCGGACTTCGATCGCGGCATGAGCAATCATGCCCGGCAACACCAGCCCGACGCTGATGGTTAATAGCGCAATGGCAACGAAAATATCCTCGAGCACAGTGATTAATGGACTGGACTGCTGCGGAATGCTGGACACAGCCAATAGATATCCCACCGCATCGAGGGCGAGCACGGCGAGCATGGCGCCGGTCAATTTAATATGCAACGAGGGCGTGATACCCGGCAAGCCCTGCGTGCGGCGGTCGCTGAACACCCGCCACGCGTACAACGCGGCGCCAGAGTAGGCGAACAACACACCGATCAACACCGTCAGCATGCCAAACTGCTGAAAGCCCAGAACAGCGGAAACGCCCCATACCGAGGCGGCCACCAGGCCGGCGACGATCATGCCGGGCGGTGCTCGATAGGGCCGCAACCTATTCGGCTGATCCTTGCGCAGCAGCCAAACAGCGACATTTGGCAGACAAATACTAATCAGGTAAGTGAAGTTCGCCGCCGCGAGGAGCCAAATCGGATCGCCGAGCAACAAAAAGAAAATCGCCATGCCGGCGGTGACGGTGGTCGCAACCCAGGGCACATCCAGTCGCGAGCGGCGCTCGAGTACGCGCGGCAGCAAGCCGTCTTCCGCCAACTGCGATAGGGTGCGCGATGCACCGGCGAGCGGCTGCAACGCGCCGTGAAACATGTTGAACATCATGAACCAAATAGCCGCCGCTTTAGCAAAGCTGCCGAACACCGGCGCGAACGTCGGGCCGAGCACCAGCATCAGATCCTTGCTAAGTTGCTCCGACCCTAGCGCGCCCAACCAGACAACGGGAAGCACGATGAAATAGATCGACGCCATTAGGCCACTTACGAACATAGCGCGTGGCACATTTTTATTGGGATTAATGGTTTCGCCGACGTGGCACGCAGCAGCTTCGAACGCGGGCGCCGCGAAGCCAATCAGATACAACCCGGCCATGAGGCTGGTCAATTCGCCGAACCAGCCTGCGAACGGAACGGTTAAATGAAACGTGCTGGCGCGCTGCCAATCCACTTGCCCCGTAATGACCGGCGCGAGCGCCGAAATGAATGCCAGTGCGGCGGATGCCGCGGCGATGGGAACCGCTAAGCGTCCGGCCCAGTGAACACCACACAAATTCACCGCCGTGAACAACAACACAATCCCGCAGGCCATCGCCGTCACCGGTACGCCGGGGAGATACCATTCGTGGATGGCGGACGCAGCGAAAATGGCCGTCAGGCCACAAGTGGGAATCCACCCCCACCAGTAGCACACCCCGGTGAGATTCGCGAGGACGGGATTATATGGACGAAACGCTTCGGAACAGGTGGCAGCGATTCCGCCGACCCGATTCGGATACATCAAAACCAGTTCGGTCCATGCCGGCGCGGCGGCCCAACTCAGCAACAAACCTAGGATTAAAAGCGGAACCGCCGCGCTGCCCTGGCCGCTGATCGCGCCCTGACCGGCAAATAGTGCAGTCAGAAGAAACAGGCTTTGGTTGCTACCGCCCATGGCGAGGGCGGTGGTAGACAGCCATCCCAACTTGCGAGGGTGATTGGGCAGGCGCTCAGTGGGTTGCTGCATCGGATTTTTCTTGGTATTTACTCTAAGGCGATAAGCGGCAAGCCAGTTCGTTATTCGCTACGACATACCTCCCGGTGGAAATAGGGAACGTCACGACCTTAGCCGCCACGCTAGATGATAAATCGGCAGCGTGCGGTAAGCAAGCTAAGTAATACGGGCCACTCCATTCGCTTTCAATTGGCCGGCCTTATGCTACGCCCGTACAAGCCGTTGTCGCGTTTTTACCGGACGAAAATCAACACGTGCCACAAAAAAATCATATTACCGCAACGATTGTGTCATCAACCGATGTCATGCTTGCCTGGTTAATTATCAAGAAAGAGCGTTTCTGACTAGGCGAAATTCCGCGCGCGATTGCCCGCACCAGTATATCGAGCGCGGATCGGGCACGGTCAAGACTGAGCACTTCATTGCCGACCCGCTCATTGCTTGGCTTTACTCCGCAGCGCGCGAGTCTCACCCCTACCTGTTTAAACTCGCTACCCAGCGACACGGGACTCGGCTTCTCGCCTATCTCAACTACGAAGCGCCGCTGGTGGCACGCAACGCGAACTTCCACGCCACCATTGCCAAACTTGGCATCGACGAATCCGAATGCGTTGTGCCATTCGGACGCTGGCCCAAACTGCGCGATATTTTTGAACGCCAAATAAGATTTTGGGACGTTCGCCCCTTACCTGAGTCGTCAACAGCGGCGTCCGCGCCAGCCGATTCGCGTGTTCTATTCGGTCGCTTTTCGGCGCATCGGGAAGTATTTGTTAAGGAGAAATTTTTTTCCTAAACGAGTTGGTGGGCAAAAACAAAGTCGGGTGGCAGTCCTGCTTTGGCGACGGCGATTGGGCGATTTTTCGCCTGACGCTGGAAAAATATCATCACAACCATATGCCGGTGAGCGGCGCCGTTGTGGATGTCTACGAAATTGATGGCGATTTCCATTCCTGCAATCCGTCGGCGACGGTACGCATGGTCACCCCGCTATCCAAAAACCGCCGCTACGTGAGCGTCATCGACACGGACGTCGAAGGCGGGACGCAGATCGGATACGTCGCCATGATCGAGGTGGTGGCTTTGATGATCGGCGAGATTGTTCAGTGTTACAGCGACGACGGCTACGGCCCCGCTGCACCGGTTGAAATCGGCCAGTTCGTACGGCGCGGCGCGGTAAAAAGTCTGTTTCGTCCTGGCAGCAGTACCGTGATTTTGCTGTTTCAGCGTGAGCGGGTCGTATTCGACTACGACTTGGTGAAGAACGCGCGGCGGCGCGATGTGCAGAGCCGCTTTTCCCACTATTTCGGTGAGTGCTTGGTGGAGACGGACGTGGCGGTTCGTAGCTCCATCGCGAAATCGGTCACGCACGTACCCAGTGCGGTATCGGTCGCGAAACAATTTTTTCAAACGGAGAATTCATGATCGAACTCGTCGTCGGCGTACTGACGCTCACATTCGCGTGGCTACTGGCCTGGGCCTTTAAAGAACTGCCGGCGGAAAATGCGCTGGTCTGCCCGCTGGCGGTGTTGATTTGCAATCACGGCCTCGAGTACTTCGGCGGCGATCCCATGCCGACATTGCCACTGCTCGCCGCGGTGGCCATC
This sequence comes from Burkholderiales bacterium, assembly GCA_046598945.1. GTDB lineage: Bacteria > Pseudomonadota > Gammaproteobacteria > Burkholderiales > JALYOK01 > JALYOK01. Next base: position 21,828 of record JBKJHT010000102.1, read on the forward strand.
AGCTATGCATTCGGCGAAGGCATTGGACGTATCGCCTGCATCAGCTTCGGATGTTGCTACGGCAAACCGGTGTCGATGACAACAGGAATGTGGCGTTCGCTCTTCACGCGCTTGCATTTCGTATTCGAAGGTCACACCAAGAAAATTGCCTACGAGAGCCAGTTGGATGGCATTCCCGTCATCCCGATTCAGGCGATAACATCGACGCTGTACGTTGTCACAGCCGTGGTCGGTTTCTGGATTTACCTGTACGGTTGGTACACCACCGCACTGATCGGCACTTTAGGCGTATCGCAACTATGGCGTCTGTACTCGGAGTTCCTGCGCGCCGACTACCGCGGCGCCAAAGCAATCTCACCCTACCGGCTCATGGCCGTTGCAACCTTGTTAATCGGCCTTGCTTACGCGTATTGGTACCATGGCACATTTCCCGCTGCGCCGGATCTTGAGCGCGGGCTCAACGCGGTATGGGCGCCCGGCCCATTGATGGCACTGCAACTTATGGGGCTGATCATTTTCTTCTACACCGGCCGCAGCGACGTGACGCAATCGCGTATGCAAATCCATGTGTGCCAAGACAAGATATAAACCGCTTAGTGAGCATCGCCACGAACCGCACCCTGCCGGGTTGGCCTATAGGGCCATTGCCGCCTGGCACGCTGTGCGCTGCAAGCCAATCAGGATGCGCCTCATCGGGCATTGCCCGCCTAGCATCGCAAATAAAAAAGGGCTCCGCAGAGCCCTTTTAAATTGAATCGAGCGAAACACCAATCAGCGACGGGTATCGAACCCGGTAATGACCGACACATCGTCGGTGCCGTAGTCGTCAAAACTCGACATGTTGGGGTCTTCCGAGTGTTGGATCGACACGTAGGCCGTCTTGCCATCGGCAGAGAAAACAAAGCCGGTTGGTTCCGCCGATGAATCTTTCATCGACAGGATTTTCACGCAGCCGTCACTCTTGATATCGCGATCGGCGCCGTCACGCAGGCAGGCAAAGATGTCGCCATTGGGGTGGTCTTCGATCACGTAAAGATTGCCCGTACCCGGTTGGAAGGCCAAGTTGTCGAATGAGTTAAAGTCCCAATCGCCTTCGACGAACCGGTTAACCACAACCGTGCGCCGACTCGGGTCGGCTGATTGTGGCTCGCTGTCTACCGCGCAGACTACCTCGGCATAGTTTTGCGCATCTTCGTTGCCGGTGTTAGTCCAACAGAATCGAACGGCAGCGGGATGGGCCGAGTCTTTAAACATGGGATCGCCGTGCAAATCTTCCGGACGATAGTAGCCGGTGGCGCCCTTGCTCGCCGCATCGGCGCGCGCGGTCGCGGCATTTACACCGATCCAGGTCGCATTGCCGATCTCACAGCCCTGGCCGTATTGTTGTGTATTGTTTAAACATGACACCTGCATGGCGTAAACAAAACCCGACACGAGCGGCGACTGATTAAGATTGGTACTGGCCGTGTCGCCGCTGAATGGCAGCGACGGCACAAACTTGAAAATCGCGCCGCCGTCCGCGTCCGCCACACCCGTGCCCGATCGCAATTCGTCACCGGCATACACGACACCGCTGGGCAGAACCTCGATGCCCTCCCACGCCATGCGCTTCAATGCGCGGGTGTTGAGCTTTTGCCTGATGAGCAGTCACTACCGCCAAGGACACGCGCAATGCCGCGGCGGTCGACACCTTGGACTACGACTTCAGTCCCGGCGGCTTTATTGGGCCGAGCACAGCGTATTGCCGCTGCCATTCGCTTACCCACGCGGCGTGTTCGATGCGATCGCATTGCGGACAATTGCGGCCCTGGCGATAGGTCAGTTCAATGCCATGCCGCGCTTCGATGCCGCACAGGCTCGCATTCTGCCGTGCCAATGAAAAATGAGTTTCCCGGTCTATGCGAAATGCGTACATGGCAACTCCCCATCACTTGAATGAAGGCAATGGGGACGGATGCTGCCGATTGAGCGTTACCGGACGATGACAATGCCGTTTAGGCGAATACGCTGGCCCAACACCCAAACTGGTGCCGGCCCGAGAGCCGCGTGTATGTTGCCTCCCAGGCCATGCCTCGCCAGGAGCAAAGCTTGGAGCGGCTCATGGCGGACTCGACCTTTGGGAATGGCTCCGATGCCGACGCACACCGGCGAGGGCAATCGACCGGGTCAGCGGACGCGCTACCGCGTTAGAATGACTTCAACTTGAATGGTTTACGCCGCGCAACGTCGCGGCAATCAACGGCGCAAACAGTAATACGGCAAGCCCAATCAACATCAGGCCGCCCTGGGCAATTTCATAGTCCAACACCATTCGTTCCCAGGAATAATTGAGAACCAGCCGCCCCAGTGCGATCTCGAACACCAGCGTGGGCGCATCCAGCGAATGAACAGCCATGCCGTGGTGATCACGATAATCACACCAACGACAAATCCGATTTGGCCGGCGCGCACTTCTCTCACGGCCGTAATCAGCCACAGGCTTCGAATCGTGCCACTGATACTTTCCGCAACCATGATTACCAGCCAGACTACGGTGGCTCGGGCCAAAGCTCGCACGCCGCGCCGTTCGCGTTTAGTGCGACATCAAAACCGGAACCGTCATGTGTTGCAGCAACGTTTGCGTCACACCGCCGAGCACGATTTCGCGTAAACGTGAATGTCCATAGGCGCCCATCACCAGCAAATCGAATTCGCCGTCGGCGGCCCGAACCAGTAAATCGTCCCCGACGCTCAACTCGTCGGTATAACTCTGCGTGGCTTCGACTTTTACGCCGTGGCGCGCCAGGAAAAGACTGATGTCCGCAGCCGGGATGTCGACATGCGCTTTGCGGTCGCGTTTAGCGTTTACCACCATGGCGGTTACCCGTTCCGCTTGTTTCAGCAGCGGCAGCGCATCGCTTACCGCGCGCGTGGCTTCACGGCTCGCGTTCCATGCAACCAGTATCTTCGTTCCGAGGGTCGGATAGGTATGCGTAAAATGGGGGATAAACAACACCGGCCGACCCACGCTAAGCGTGACCAGTTCCGGAAAACTGGGTGGCGCGTTTAGTAGTCGTTCGTCAGGATCGGTTTGGCCGACAACGATTAAATCGGCGTAGGTCAGCTTCACTGCTTCGATCGCGTCCATGTCCAGTTCACGAAATTCCCGTCGGGCAGAATCGATTTCTCCCGCCCTGCTCTGGAATAGTTCTTGGGCCAACGCCTTGCGCGCGGTTGCCGCGCTCGAGCGCGCCGCCAGCCGTTCTGCAAGCTGGGGATCTTGCAGCGCGTGGGCCGGTGGAATCGGTTCGGTGGGATAAATACCAATAAGGTGCGCATCGAAACGGCGCGCCAGATCGGCCGCCACGTCTATTCTTGCCTGGCAATGTTTACTGTCATCCAGGTAAACCGCGATTGTCTTGTAGGTCATGTATGAACTCCTTTTTTGCAGATTCTGTCGGCAGCGCTTGCCGCACGACGCTAGAGCTTACCGCGATCAATGAAGCGTTTTTTGATCGAAATCAACATCGAGTTAATCGGCGCCGCCTACGGCGGATAGGTCTTTGCGAACGGTCATTTGGGTCGGGTCATCGTTGTTTATTTCCGCCGAGAATCCGAGGAATTTGACCAGCTTCAACATCGGCTGATTGGTGGTCAGCACGAAACCCTCCATCGACTCCAATCCAACCGATCGCGCAACGGCAATCAGTTCCTGCATCAGCGCGGTTCCCACCCCTTTCCCGTGCCACGCGTCGGCAATGGCAAGGGCAAATTCGCATTGGCGGCCATCGGGATATTTCACATAACGAGCTACACCAATCTCGTCCTCTTTGCCTTCATGAGTAAAAAGTGCGATCAGCGCCATTTCCCGGTCATAGTCAGGATGAGTGAAGTGCTCCAGCATGGATGGTGTTAGTTCGCGGATGGGTTGCATGAAGCGGTAATAACGTGAATAGTCGGACAACTTGCGAACAAATGCTTTCTCCAGATCCCTATCCGTAGGCCGAATCGGGCGTATGGTCAGCGCGGCGCCGTCCCGCAGCGTGACCTGTTTGATGAGATGCTCTGGGTACGGCCGCGCGGCCGCATCTTTCGCCGACAATGTCATCGATGCCATGCGACACGGACGATGTTGTCATCGGGGCCGTATTTGATTTCGAGCGCGCCGGCATGGGCGCGGTGCAGCGCGTCACCGATCGCGCGAGCCAGATGAATGTCCGTGGTGGTGATTTTCACCGCGCCGCGCTCCTCTACGATTTTCATCACGCGTTGCATAGGGTGTTCAGCCTTCTGCTTGGATGCCAAGTTATGCACGATGCTCAAAATCTCGGCACGTTGCTCGTCTACATACGATCCCGTCAGGTTTACATAGCCTGCCGGGAAGTCATCGTGTATTCGCAGACAGGCGGGGCAACGCTCACGGGCAGCGCCTTCGAGTGCAGTCAACCATTGCCAGCGACCATTCGCGATGACGCCGCCACAGTCGGGGCAACTGGTGCCGTCCGGTAGTTTTTCCTTGGCGCGATAGGCATCATGCTCGCCCGTCGACAAATCTTGGCTGGGGCGCGTTTTGTGGGAGGTGTTGGGACGTAGTGACTTCATTGCATTACCCTTTTCGTGGACTCGCGTTAAAGGATGAATCAATGGGCGAGATAATTTTTGATCCAAATCAATTAAGTCACGGGTTTGTTGCCTGTGGGCACTCTTCCGCCGATCCAATAGCAAAAGATTGACCGAGGTCAATGTCTATTGCGCGGTGCGACGTTAGTTTGAAGGGGTTTGCGACGGCAGCGCGAACTGATCGGGTTCATCGGGTTCGACTTTTCAAGCGGACAAGACCCGGCCACGTGGCCGTCCGCTTCAACGCAGTTAAGCGGCGGCGGGCTACGGAGTGCAGAACGCCGAGCACCGCCATCGGTGTAGCCGCCGTAGCCGTGGGCAGTTTCATCGCCGACGGCGCAGGGGGCGGGCGACCCGTGACCATGCCGGGGATGCCCACAAAAGTCAGCGCTGGCGACGACCAAAGGAAGTGCAGAGCAAGGCGATAGCAGGTTAGACAAAGCCGTGACGCAGTTTTATCGCGTGACGGCGTACTTCAGGATGAGACGCGGTAGCCGTCTGCAAGCCGCAAGAGGGCGGGCAGCTTTATCGCTGGCCTGCGCAGTGGTGCGACGGCGCGGGGCTTGCGTGGTTTGATGCAAGCGCCGTGACGGAGTGGTCAGAGGGCGTGCGGTCAGTCACCTACCACCCACGCGACAGCAACTCCTTCATGCTCATCCCATTCAATGGTGGATATTGATACCAAGAGCCGTTCTACAAATGATGCGGCTTATTATGTTGAAATTAGCCGGGCGAGGTTTGAGGCTAAGATTTATACCAACGACCGGGCAAAACTGCCGGAGGCGTTGCAACGAGTGAGTGAAAAGACGGCGGCGTTGGATGTGGCTTATCAAAAAGGGACTGAAGCGCAACTGCGGCAAAATGTGCTGCTTCAACAGAAACAGATTGGCAACCTCGACGTTGAGCGTGGGCGGTAGGAGGAGAAATCAATGATGACGAATCAAAACGATAATACTCAAATGAAACTTTACGGCTATCCCAATTCGCGCGCGACGCGGGCGTTGTGGGCATTGGAAGAAGCTCAGGCTGAATATGACTACGTGCACGTTGACGTTAAGGCCGGCGCGAGTAAGGATTTAATTTATCTCGCCATCAATCCCGGCGGTAAAGTACCCACGCTTGTCGATGGCGATTTGGTCATCACAGAATCCGCGGCGATATGCTTGTACGTCGGCGAGAAATATCCACAATCCGGATTGTTACCTCCTGCAGGTACGCCGAAGCGAGCCCTATGCTATCGCTGGGTTTGTTTCGCAATTAGCGAGTTGGAACAACCGCTTTGGACGATCGCCAAACATCGATTCGTTTTACCGGAAGAAAAACGCGTTCCTGCGGTTTTGCAAACTGCGTTCTGGGAATTCTCTGTCGCAGCGAAAGTATTTGCCGAAGGACTCGGAGATCGGCGTTACGCAGTCGGTGAAAGTTTTACTGCGGCTGATATTCTACTTGGCCACACCCTTTCTTGGGCCACGAGCGCGCGAATCGAGCTTGGTGACGAACAGCTCAAGACCTATGCTGATCACGTTTTAGATCGCCCTGCTCTTGTTCGAGCCCGGAACCGCGCGCAGGAAGGTGCAGGCCAAAGGAATAAATAGACTGGCTTCTCCGGAATTACAGCGGGCCAGCCTCAGGAAAGGCAATCCTGCCTGAACGGCTTGACCCGCGACTTGGTGTGTATTCTTCCAAAATCCGCTAGTATTCCCCACTGGTGCCCATACGCAAATTCGCTGCCGCATGGTCGCCCTTTAAAAAATATCCAAGGGATGCCCGATGGCAAAAGCCACAACGAAAAAAAACAATACCTCCAACGCCAACATCGGCTTTGAAGCCAAGCTCTGGCTCGCCGCCGATAAACTGCGCAACAACATGGACGCGGCGGAATACAAGCACGTTGTCCTCGGCCTCATCTTCCTCAAGTACATTTCCGACACCTTCGACGAACACCACGCCAAGCTCATCGCAGGCAAGGGCGACTACGAAGGCGCCAATTCCGAGGACAAGGACGAATACCTCGCCGCCAATGTTTTCTGGGTGCCGAAGGAAGCGCGTTGGGCGCAGTTACAATCCCGCGCCAAGTTGCCCAGCATTGGCAAAGACGTGGACGATGCCATGGTCGCGCTGGAGCGCGACAACCCGCGCCTCAAAGGCGCGCTCAACAAAAACTACGGCCGCGCCGATCTCGACAAGCACCGCCTTGGCGAACTCATCGACCTCATCGGCTCTATCCAGCTCGCCGATGCCGGCAGCCGATCAAAAGATTTGCTCGGCCGCGTCTTCGAATATTTCCTCACCCAGTTCGCCAGCGCCGAAGGCAAGAACGGCGGCCAGTTCTACACGCCGTCCTGCGTCGTGCAATTGTTGGTCGGCATGCTCGCCCCGTACAAAGGCCGCATTTACGATCCGTGCTGCGGCTCCGGCGGCATGTTCGTGCAGTCGGAAAAATTCGTCGAATCCCACGGCGGCCAGCTCGGCGACATCAGCATCTACGGCCAAGAAAGCAACCCCACCACCCGCCGCCTCGCCGTTATGAACCTTGCCCTGCGCGGCATCGAGGCCGACTTCGGTGCTGAAAATGCCGACACCTTCCGCCGCGATTTGCATCCCGATCTGCGCGCCGATTACGTTATCGCCAACCCGCCCTTCAACGACTCCGACTGGTTCCGCAAAGACGACGACGTGCGCTGGCAGTTCGGCGTCCCGCCCAAGGGCAACGCCAACTTCGCCTGGGTGCAGCACTTCATCCATCACCTCGCACCGCAGGGAATGGCCGGCTTCGTCCTCGCCAATGGCAGCATGTCCTCCAACCAATCTGGCGAAGGGGACATCCGGCAAAAACTCATCGAGGCCGACCTCGTGGACTGCATGGTCGCGCTGCCCGGCCAGCTTTTCTACAGCACGCAGACTCCCGTCTGCCTCTGGTTCCTCGCCAAAAACAAACACGACGGCAAACGCCGCGACCGCCGCAAACAGACCCTTTTCATCGATGCCCGCAAACTCGGCAGCCTCATCGACCGCGTCCACCGCGAGCTGCTTGAACCCGACCTGC
>JBKJHT010000176.1:0-10969 GCA_046598945.1 Burkholderiales bacterium
AGTTGCATACTCGCGCAGGGTTTCAAAATTGCGCATGGCCATGCGGCGGTCGAGGCGGCGCGCGATGGTGCCGCGCTTATAGTGAGTGAAGTCGATGTCACAACCGCTCTTCAGCAATGCGAACACGCGCTTGAAACTTTCCTCGTCGGCCGCTACCGAGTCAACGCTTGCCGTACGCGTAGCGGGGACGATATACGGATGCGCGCCGAGGCGCGCCAGTTCCCGGCCGATGTTCTGGGGCGAAAGCACGAAGTCAACGCAACCCAGGCCTACGGCGGCGCGCGGCATGCCGGTGAAATGGGCCGATTCGTCGTCTTGCGCGAAGGTAATGCCGCCTTCGCCTTTAATCGTCTGCATCCCCAGGGCCCCGTCCGAGCCGCTGCCGGACAGGATCACGCCGATGGCGTTGGCGCCCTGATCTTCGGCGAGGGAGTGCAGCAGATCATCGATCGGCATGGGCGGCCCAAGCGTTTCGCCGCGGGGTCGCAAGGTCAAGCGACCTTGAGAAATCCGCATGCTGGTGTTGGGCGGGATGACGTACAGATGATTCGGTTCGACGGCGGCGCCTTCGGTTGCCTGCCGAACCGGCATCGCGGTTTTTTTGGCCAGAATTTCAGCCAGCATGCTCGCATGGTGAGGATCCAGGTGTTGCACCAGCAGGAACGCCATTCCGCTGGTGGCAGGCAAGCTGGAAAGCAGCTCTGTCACCGCTTCCAACCCGCCCGCCGATGCGCCGATGCCGACGATGGCAAAAGATTCGTCAGGCTTGTCTGGCGCAGCGATAGCAGACAAGTTTTCTTCGCTGCTCGGGGGAGCGAGGTTGGAAGTGGAATTATCGGTAATCAAAACGCCTCTCGAGTCGGGTTATCTGATCAAGCAGTAAGTTTACGGCATTTGGCGCCGTGCAACCGGTAAAATTTTCGTGACTACCAATTGTCGAGTCGATTAGGTTACCCGATTCGTACACGCCCGAGCAACAATCAGGCGTTCGTTGACAATATTTATTGTCACTGACACGCGGCATGGGGTCAATGCCACCGTTCATGTAAGGCTTGCGCAGCAATCGGCAATGTTTACCGATTCGTCGCGGAGAAAGACGAGCACACCCAACACTGTTCACTTAAGACCCGTTCGCCCTGAGCTTGTCGAAGGGCCTAGCTGTGCGGCGAGGCTTCGACCGTTCGACAAGCTCACGGCTCAGCCAGAACGGATTAAATCAGCTAAGAACAGTGTTGCGAGCACACCCGGTAAGGCTGGATGCAAACGACTAAATTCATTCGGCACGAAACTTGCATGGTCATTCCGTGCCAAACCGCTCTCTGTACGGCGCTGCGCAAATTGCTCGACCGATAATAACTTTCCTGCCGATGAACACTGAAAATAAAACCGTATTGCTCATTACTACGGATCAACCCTACATGGCGATCATCCGAAAAGTATTTGCGGATACGATAATCGACCCATTCGACTTCGAGTGGGCGGGTAATTTTCCGGATGGCATTAAGCGACTGAACGAAGGTGGAATCGATGCAGTCCTGTTGGATCTCTCGCTGGCGAATGGCGAAGGGATCGACACGTTTGACACGCTCCACCCCGCCGCGCCCCAGATCCCGGTTTTGGTTCTGGGAGGCGCCGACGATGAAGATCTCGCTCGACAAGCTGTACAGCACGGCGCGGACGATTACCTGCTGAAAGATTACGTCAACGGTCATACGCTGCCGCGAGCGCTACGCAACGCAATCGCGCGCAGAGCCTTCGAAGACGAGCTTTTCGTTGAGCGGGAACGCGCCGAAGTTACACTCAACTCCATCGGCGACGCCGTGCTTAGCACCGATAATTCGGGCAACGTCACCTATCTTAATCTGGTGGCCGAAAAAATGACCGGCTGGACGCACGCGCAAGCCTCAGGCCGACCGATTACCGACGTGTTTCGCATCATCGACGGCGCGACACGTGCGATTGGTCGAAATCCCGTGGAGGTGGCAATCAAGCAGAACAAAGTGCTGAAACTGGCCAGCGACTGCGTGCTAGTTCGGCGCGATGGTGTGGAAATCGCAATTGAAGATTCCACGGCGCCAATCCATGATCGTACTGGGCAGGTTACCGGTGCGGTCATTGTTTTCCACGACGTCAGCGAATCGCGCGAAATGAAAATCAATATGTCTCACCTCGCGCGGCATGACCCACTTACCGATTTGCCTAACCGAACGCTGTTGAACGAACGAATCGACCAGGCAATTGCATTGGCGTGTCGCCATAAAAAGCAGTTCGCTGTACTGTTTCTCGATTTGGATCGATTCAAAGACGTCAACGATTCCCTCGGACATCCGATTGGCGACCGGCTACTTCGATCCGTGGCGGAACGACTGTTGGCTTGCGTGCGTAACACTGACACGGTCAGTCGCTTAGGTGGCGATGAATTCGTGGTGCTTCTCTCGGAAATCGAGCACATCGGCGATGCGAACGGCGTCGCCGAAAAGATGCTCACTTCGCTCGCTGCGCCACATCACATCACGCCGCACGAAATCAACTTGACCGTAAGCGTCGGTATCAGCGTTTACCCGGATGACGGCCAAGATGCGGAAACGTTGCTCCGAAATGCGGATACAGCGCTGTATCACGCCAAGGACGTCGGGCGAAACAATTCAAAGGCCTTCACAAAGGAAATGCATACCCGCTCGATTGAGCAGCGCTCGCTCGAATCCGGTCTACGCGGCGCTTTGACGCGCGGGGAATTCGAGTTGAACTATCAACCCAAGGTAAGGCTTGCGACCGGAGAAATTACCGGCGCCGAAGCGCTGCTACGCTGGCATCATCCGGTCCGCGGAGATATTCCCCCTGAGGTATTCATTCCCATCGCGGAGGAATCACGCGTCATTGTGCAAATCGGCGAGTGGGTCTTGCGCGAAGCGTGCAGGCAGGGGCAGGCATGGCGTAACCGCGGCCTGGCGATAGATCAAATTGCGGTCAATATCTCCGCGATTGAGTTCCAGACGCCGGGCTTTTTCGACCGTGTCGCGGCGATCCTGACAGACACGGGTTTTGATCCGCGCTGTCTCGAACTCGAAATGACGGAAAGCGTTCTCATGGAGCATGCGGAATCCACCAACGTACTGTTAAACCGCCTCAAATCGACGGGGCTGCGACTGGCTATTGATGATTTCGGTACGGGATACTCGAGCCTAAGCTACCTCAGCCGTTTCCCCGTTGACACGCTAAAAATCGATCAGTCTTTCGTGCACAAAATGACCAGCGAACCCAGCGGTGCAACCATCGTGAGCACCGTGATCAGCATGGGTAGGAGCCTTAACTATCGCGTTGTTGCCGAGGGCGTGGAAACGCCAGAACAACTCGCGTTTCTCCTGGCGCAGCATTGTGAAGAGGGACAGGGATACCACTTCAGCAAGCCGTTGTGCGCTAAAGAATTTTCTGCATTGCTCGCTACTGGCTCGTCGCGGATCGCGACCGCCGCGGCCGCATCGAGGACACGGGACGCCGGAAATGGCTCCTGGAAAATCGGCGCAGGGCCTGATTGATGACGGTTAACGAATGGGAGGCCGTTGCGAGGGTTCCGGGGAACGAAGCGGTAGCGCGATCGTGCGCATAACCCAACACGGTTCATTTAAAATCAGTCCGCCCTTGTCGAAGGACGTAGTTACGCGGCGAGGCTTCGAACGTTCGACCCCCTCACGGCTCAGCCAGAACGGATTAAATTAGCTAAGCGAAAGCGTCACCGCGCGACCTAAATGACCCCGGGCTGTACGCCGCATGGACATTGCCTGGCAGGCCATGCCATGCCAGAAATCAAGCGTCATGCGGCGCTCGGCGTGGCGCTTGCCGGGTAAGCGATGACCAGCAAACGTTAAAGATTTAATTCTTGGATAAGTTCATCGACTGCATTGCCGCGGTGAATTCGGTCCAATCGAGCGTTCCGTCGCGGTCGGGATTGTATTTATCGAAAATAGCGACCAAGCCAGGAATCGTTTCGGCTTCTTGTTTGCTGATAACTCGATTTTTGTCCGCGTCCGCCTGTTCAAAGCGCGAGTTAATTTCCGGCGCCGATGGCTGTTTCATCGTGTTAGAGGTTGTTTCTGTATTCTTGCGCTTGTAAATATTATCTTCTGCAAACGGATTTAAGGCACAGCCCGCCATCGAGGCGACAACGACAGAAGCTAAAATAGTCGTAGTAAGTCTTCTCATAATAATCTCCAGTTGAATTGAGTAAATTAGGATCTATGCCATCAGTCTAAGTAGATCGCTGTGTAGTGTTGAGCCGCAGCGTTTTATTCGGTTTGGAATTGGCCAATAGTTGTTGTAAGACTGCCGTTGCCGCATTGCTCGACGACGCGGGATTCTGCCCGGTGATTAAATTACCGTCAGTGAGCACATACGGTTGCCAATCAAGCGATTTGGAGAATTTAGCGCCATTTTTCTTCAGCATGTCCTCAACCAGGAAGGGCACGTTATGGGTTAATCCGGCGGCCGCCTCCTCGGTGTTGGTGAAGCCGGTGACGGATTTGCCCAGAACCAGCGGCATGCCGCTCGCATTTAGAGTGTGGCGAAATGCGGCGGGCGCATGGCATACGGCCGCGACCGGCCTACCGGCGGCGTACAACTCCTCGATAAGCCTTATGGAATCCCGATCTTCCGCCAGATCCCACAACGGACCATGACCACCGGGATAAAACACGGCGTCATAATCTTTCGCTACGATGGAGGAAAGTTTTTTGGTTGCCGCCAGCGCCGATTGCGCCGCCTCATCTTGCTTGAAGCGCAGCGTGTGCTCAGTTTGAGCATCGGGCGCGTCGCTCTTCGGGTCGAGTGGCGGCTGACCTCCTTTCGGTGAGGCCAGCGTAATTTCCGCGCCCGCATCCCTGAAGACGAAATAAGGCGCGGCAAATTCCTCCAACCAAAAACCGGTCTTCATGCCGGTATCACCAAGCTGGTCGTGGGATGTTAGCACCATTAATATTTTCACTGTGACCTCTGTAGTTGCCGTGGAAGGCGGCTGCGCGTGGCTCGATGATGTTCAATCAACCCGCTACGTTTGCGTAGCACAAACCGTACCACTTGCCGTTCTTTATTGCCACCGCCGTTAAGTCTTTTAGTTTTGGACTAATGCAAGGCTACAGAGGCAGCGAGTTGCCTCTGGCTTAGACCTTAGCGCAAGGCGTGATCGCCTCGAATTAATTCCGGGTTCGAGGACATCCAGGTCAACTCCAGTCATTTCTACCGTCGTGCCTGACTAGAAGTCTAATTGGCGACCACGTTGAATTGAGTAATACTCAATCTAATAATCTCGATGAAAATGTCGTTATTGTAAAAAGTAAATAGTGAAACGAGTTGTAGCCACTTTCCACCCTAACAACACTTTCATCAATTTAACGCCTATTTCTTGATTTGTGAAACGGCTGCTGTGAATTCATTAGCATCCAACGTGCCATCCTTGTCACTGTCAGCCACGTCAAAACCGTCACTCAAACCTTTCATCTTTCCCGCCTCTTCTTTGCTGATAAGACCATTGCCGTCAGTATCAAGGCCCCTCATCGTTGCCGCGGCGTCGGTGCCGGCGGGTTTAGCGGCTTGAGAGCCTTGATCGGCTTTGGCTTTATCGGGCTGCGGCATGGACGTACCTTGATCGGCCGCGGGTTTTGTGGGTTCGTCGGCTGCAAACGCAACTACACTGACGCCAGAAAACAGTAAAGCGGCAAGAGCAAGCGGTAGTTTTTTCAATTTCATGATTTAATCTCCTTGAGAATGTCGGAAAAAGAGCCCGGTGCCGGGCGTAATCCTTCCAACGCAAGGAATATGCCAATTGAGTCGGCGCATTAAACCCCCTTTCGCGATTTTTTGCCACGCCCAATATTCAATAGCTTAAGTGTGCGGCATGCGTTGCAAGTAAAGACAGATAGCGGTTCAAGGCCTGGGAAGCGGGTAATAGTTACAAACTCTCAAGAATATTTTACGCGAATTGTTGTATTCACCTGGGATAGTCACTCTATAACGTACGGACGTCTGAGCCGATTAAAAATTATCGCAACTACAATCAATTTTTAAAGGTGCCCAGAAGCCTCGATGAGCATCACACGCTACTCCAAATGCAAGTGGGACTGGATGCACCTTCGCGTCATGGTCTCCTGCTATCCGTGATGGTCGTTCTTGTGCATGGCACTTGAATATTTTTAACAAAAAAATACGTAAATTCAATTGTTTTAACTACTTTTTTAATGTAGGATATTAATAGTGTTCTTTCGCGTTTACGGCTGGCACGTAGGATTATGCGTAATACACGGAAGACGCCGCATTGAACGAAAGCTCGGGCAAAGTCTTAAGGCCCCCGAACAACCAAGTGCGTGCCGAGATATAGGAAAACGAGCGTTGCGGAAGCACGAACACGGTCGCCCTAAATCCGCAGACCCCGCGTAGGCCTAATGCCTCGAGTTCGTTGCATAAGACGTGGCGGGACTGATCTGGCGGAGAACGTCGGTAAAAGCGCAAGCGGATAGCAGCATACTGACCCGTTGGATACTTCGAGGCGCGCGTAATTGCCCGTGCGAACCGACCCAGTGGTTTCGACACCGACACACTAAATTTTTACATTTTACAGTGGGAGCCGAATTTTATGAGAGCCCGTCGAAATCGTTTGTTTGCTGCCTTCCTGCCGCCAGCCGTGCTGGCTACCCTGTTACTCGGCCTGGCCTCCAGAGCCGCGCTTAGCATGGAAATCGTAACTTACAGCGCCCACGCCGCAAGCGCGGAGGATCATATTTTGCGCGGTAGCGACGGCAATATTTTCTTTACCCAAGGACCCAACAAGATCAGCCGCATCACGCCGTCGGGGAGGATCAACGGCAAACGCCTGGGTACGCCGGAAGATGTTGCTATCACCGGCATCGCTACCGGCGCTAACGGTGATCTCTGGATCACGGACGGTATCGCGGCCAGTATCGGGATCCTCAAACCCGATGCGCTGGCCCCGCGCGCCAAGGCCACGCTCTCCGAGCACCGGCTACGCGGCAAGCGCCGGCCGCAACATATCACGCTGGGCACCGATCAAAACTTCTGGATTGCCGACAGTGCGCGCGATCGCCTCATGTGGGTGCAGGACACGTTTTTTGACGAATACCGCGTTCCGAGCATGAATGCGGGCATCAGTGGCATGGTCGTAGCCCCCGACGGCACATTGTGGTTCAGCGAACGTAATGTAGCCAAACTCGGCCGAGCGATTCCGGGCGGAATCGTGACAGAACTGTCGTTGCCGACAATCTTGAGCCAGCCCACGGGGATCACGGTGGGATCGGACGGTAACATCTGGTACACCGACCCCGGTGCGAACGTCATTGGCCGCGTTGATCTCGAAACCTTAAAAATCACTCAATTTCCCATACCCTCTGCTCCAGGCGGCCTCCCCAATCATATCACCAGAGGCAGCGACGGCAACCTCTGGTACACGGCGACTCGTGCAAACAAGGTTGGTCGTGTCACTATGCTGGGAGTGATCACCGAATTCGATCTTCCAGGCGTCGAAGGTCCCGGCGCTTTGACCCAAGGCTACGATGGCAATCTTTGGGTGCTGGCGAAAGATCAAGTGGCGGTGCTGAAGGATCCGGCGTTCACATTGCCGGCGCCATTGCCGACGGTGTTCAGCTTCGAAGCAGCCTTGCACACGGGTTACGAAAAGGAGCGCGCGGTCAGTGTGATTATCCTGCGCGCCGGCAATACCACCAACACCGCGACGGTGCGATACGGCGCTAAGGACATAACGGCGATCTCTGGCACGCACTACCTTGGAATTTCCGGCACGCTTACCTTCGGACCGGATGAGATTTCCAAAGTCCTATCGATTCCGATTCTCGATGACGAGAACAACGACGCCGACAACGCGTTCAAACTTCGCCTGTGTAATCCCAGCGACAATGCGATTCTAGGCGCCACCGACGAGAGCGTCATCACAATCACCGACATCCATGCGCCCGTAGATGAAGCGATGCCAGCCGCTGAATATAGTACGCTCGGCTAGGCGGATTGCGAATATGCGAGACTTATGTCGCGCCGCTTTACAACAAGCCGCGAGGGAAGTCCAGCGCCAACGCAAGCCCAACAACAACTCTTGTAATGACGTAATTGATAACTTCACCATTTTGGTGGAGTGCGGACAAATGGAAAAACATTATTTTTTAACATCTTATGATCAATCATGAATTTCCACTGCCGTATTTAGCTTTAACGGATAGACGGGCTTCTGCTTGTCCCGAGGGCGCCGTTCGCGACACGGCGGACAAGTAACGGTCGATCCCGATCACACAATTCGGGTCGTTGAGATTCGGCCAACGATTATTGTCGAAAGCGCGCGTGGTATCTATCGCCGCTTTATCGACGTTGAGAATCAAATCGTCTTTGTCGGCCGGGTACGTGAAAGCACGCATCGGCAGTGCAATAAGTTTATCTTTTAAATTCCAAGATAGGTTGACCTCGAGAACGGCATACTGAATTTTGGCGTTGTTCATCTCCACGACTATCTCGTCGATCTCTCCCATAGCTTTCCCGGCGCGATCGTTGGCATTCTTACCGATTGACTCGCTGGCGCGGCAGAGAATTTGATTGGGCCGCTCCTTCAGTTTGACCGTTTCAGCATAATGCCGATCCACCTCGCCGCCATACGTCAGCCAATTCGGCCAGATGTCGCGCGCAAACCCCGGCGCCGCCTTGAGCTTGTCTTTGTCGACATTGAGCACCAACTTGTCCATGTTGTCGCCGCTGTGTTTGAACGAGCGCATAGGGTAGGCAAACAGTTTCTCACCCATAGACAGAAAACCGCTGAATTCAAGTACCTCGTAGAAGACGCGTTCATTATTGACATCGAATGTCATCGCCCTTGGACTTCAACAAAAGCGACAACGATTCCGCGGAATCAATAATGTCATCGACCAACAATATTCTAAGTTGACGATTCAACGATGCACCATTACGTTTAGGTGCGTCGGGCTCAACCAACTCCGACGCGACAGCGAGCCGCAATCCGATAGAAAAATCACTCCCCATCCCAAGCCCGTCACTGCGCGCGGTCGACACCTGGCTCTGCTTGGGTAAAGAGATCAAACACTTCCGGCAAAAGTTCAGCAGAAATACTGATACCGTTATCCCGCAAGCAAATGTTCACCGTTTGCTTGTCTGGTCCAACGCTCCGTTCTATGCGACCGCGTTCTTGCGTGTATTTAGCGGCGTTGGTCAACACGTTGCCAAACACTTGCGCCAGCCTGACGGCATCGCCTTTCACATACATGAGGTTAGGACGGGAGGTTGACGATGAGGCTTTTAGCCCGTGCATCGATTAGCGGGCGCGCTGTTTCCAGTGCGTGCAGCACAACCGATCCGAGTTCAAGCGTATGCAATTTCAGCGCAACTTTAACTATGCGTGATGCGTGATACGTCGAGTAAATCGTCGACTAATCGTGTCAGGTGTTCTACTTGTCGTTCGATAATCGCGCGCGCGTTATCCAAGGTCGGTTCAACTGGACCAAAACGCTCCATGATTTCGACCGCCGCTCGAATGGGCGCGAGCGGATTTCGCAATTCGTGCCCAAGCATGGCGAGAAATTCGTCCTTGCGCCGGTTGGCCTGCTGCAACTCGTCTTCCGCGCGTTTGCGCGGGGTAGTGTCGGTAATAACCGCACATTCCGCACACGTGTCCGTTGAAGTCCCGCTCCGGCACGTATGCTAGGTGCATATGGCGTTTTTCCGAACGCGCAATCCAAAAAGCAAACTATCGCGCGCCGGTCTGCCGCGTAAAATTTACAGTTGCGTGTAATAACTACCGGCACGGCCGAGGTAAACCCCCATTGTTCGCAAGTGGTTTTGAAGATATCGACGCCTGCGCGTTAGTTTTTTACTCAGGGCGAGTTGGCACAAGTTTTGCCTCACATCCTTATGCCTATCATTCAGACGACACGAATGAATGGATGACCGGCCCGACGATCACCGCATCCACGAATTTATTTCGGTGCTCGTCCCAAACTCGTAATTTAGCCCGCTAATTTAACTAGAAGGAGTAGAACCATGATCAACTTAATCGTATGGCTCGTCGTAGGGGGTGTGATCGGCTGGCTCGCCAGCATTGTCATGAAGACCGATGCACAACAGGGTATCGTGCTGAACGTCGTGGTCGGCATCGTCGGCGCGGCTATAGGCGGGTGGTTTCTGTCGCCGCTGCTCGGAACCGCCACCATCAACCAAGACAACTTAAGTATCTCGTCCCTAGTGGTGTCGCTGTTAGGCGCCGTTATCTTACTGGCGATCGTCAACTTAGTCCGACGCGGAACCGCGCGGCCTTGATTTGTTATGTTCGGCAAATAGTGTGCTTCACTCTGTTTGCAACTTATGCGCAATGATTTAGATGCAAAATTGGGATACCTTGAGGGGTGAATGGTCTGTTTGAGTTGCGATACGGGTTTGATAACCGATTGTCGCCCGAGGCCAGCCCCTCATTCCCGCGAAGGCGGGAATCCATAGCGCGCATCGCGGCGCAGTGGCGCCTCGCTTACCGGTTGTCACGCTGGAAATGGCCGTAGCTAAGAATCCCCGCCTTCGCGGGCACGACAGAAGGAGATTCGTGCGCAGCGCCTGAAAAACAACTTGGCACTATTACGAGGGGCTACAACGGAACGACTGCGACGTCACGCACACCGCCGTGGCTAAAGCGCAGTGTGCAAATATCAATACCGAGTTATTTCGTCTTCCGCTGATTGCCTGAATGCGTACGTCCCGAACCCGATTGTTTTCCTCCACCGGCGGTTTTGTTAACCGTCGCCCACGCACGCGCGTCGGCTTCTTCGTCGCTCATTCCGCGTTCGTGATAGCTTTGCGAAATGTGCGCCGCTTGGCGCTTTTGTTTGTCGGTGTAGGCACTCTTATCACCTCTTGGCATCTCTAAATCTCCTGGAATAGGTAGTTAAATTTCATTGCTACTGAA
>JBKJHT010000081.1:0-21806 GCA_046598945.1 Burkholderiales bacterium
AGCCCGGTGAAAGAGCCGCACAAGACTGACATGGTGATCTTCCGCGAAAATTCCGAAGACATTTACGCCGGCATCGAATGGCAAGCGGAAAGCGAGGGCGCGAAGAAGTTGATCGAATTCTTGCAGGACGAAATGAAGGTGAAAAAAATTCGCTTCCCAGCCACCAGCGGCATCGGCATCAAGCCGGTTTCCCGCGAAGGCACCGAGCGGCTGGTGCGACGCGCGATTCAATACGCGGTGACCAACAAGCGCAAATCGCTCACGTTCGTACATAAGGGCAATATTATGAAATTCACCGAGGGTGCATTTCGTGATTGGGGATATGCTCTGGCGCAAAAAGAATTTGGCGCCGAGTTGATAGACGGTGGGCCGTGGATGAAACTGCCCAATGGTATTGTCATTAAAGACGTGATCGCGGACGCATTTTTGCAGCAGATTTTGTTACGGCCGGATGAATACGACGTGATCGCCACCCTGAACCTGAACGGCGATTACATCTCGGACGCACTGGCAGCGCAGGTTGGCGGCATCGGCATTGCTCCCGGCGCTAATTTGTCGGACACCGTCGCAATGTTCGAAGCGACTCACGGCACCGCGCCGAAATATGCGGGGAAAGATTACGTCAACCCGGGCTCGTTGATCCTATCGGCCGAAATGATGTTGCGTCACCTAGGGTGGGTGGAAGCGGCGGACGCGATCATCCGCGCCGTCGAAAAAACCATCGCAGCAAAGGTCGTGACCTATGATTTCGCACGACTAATGCAGGGTGCGACGCAAGTTCCTTGCTCGAAATTTGGCGAGGCACTCATCTCCAACATGGGATGAGCGACCGATGAAATCGCCCTTGCCGCAATTGCAAAGCACTGCGTTTGAGGCGAGGGCGTTTAATTCGAGGTAATACGCTCGGTTGCTACGTTATTGCGGCGACTGAATATTCGACGCTTGCTTACCCTTTGGACCTTGAGTCACCTCAAAACTTACTTTTTGACCTTCTTTGAGGGTTTTGAATCCCCCCATTTGAATGGCGGAGAAATGCGCGAACAAATCTTCGCTCCCGTCGTCCGGGGTGATGAAGCCGAAACCTTTCGAATCGTTAAACCATTTTACGGTACCAGTGGGCATGTTGAATCCTTGCAAAAACTTTTAAACGGGGTTTGAAACCCAACAATTGTATGAACTAAAGACCCGCCTGCCTAACGTCAGCGGACGCAAATCAGACTTCAGCCAAACTTGCCGACATATTTACGCTAACTGTCGGCGATAAGTCAAGTAAAAATCTATTTTTTTGCGCTAAATGCGTGTAGGACTTGAAAAATTCCACCGCCTTGCCAAAATAAACAATACGATAGCATCACGCTCACGGTAAATTTCTCGATGGCAGTCAAACGACAGGACGGTACGATCCTCGAGACGGCTAAGGCAAAGGTTAAGCCGCCGCCGTTGTACAAGGTCGTACTGTGTAACGATGACTTTACGCCGATGGAATTTGTGATTTTAGTGTTACAGAAGTTTTTTTTACTTCCGCTTGAACAGGCAACGCGTATTATGCTCAAAGTGCATACGGAAGGCCGTGGGGTGTGCGGCGTTTACCCGCTGGATCTCGCGACGACCAAGGTGGATCAAGTTATGGCATATGCCAAGCAACATCAACATCCGCTGCAATGCGTGATGGAGGAAACATGATAGCGCAGGAGTTAGAAGTTAGTTTGCACATGGCGTTTGTCGAGGCGCGGCAGAAACGGCACGAGTTTGTGACCGTCGAGCATCTCCTCTTGGCGCTACTGGATAACCCCTCCGCAACGGAAGTTTTACGCGCATGTGGCGTTAAGCTCGATGATCTGCGCAAGGCGCTGGCCGAGTTTGTGCAACAGCATACGCCCACGGTGGCGGGGCACGATGAGGTCGATACTCAACCCACGCTAGGATTTCAGCGCGTGATTCAGCGCGCCATCCTCCACGTTCAATCGTCCGGCAAAAAAGAGGTCACCGGAGCCAACGTGCTGGTGGCAATTTACGGCGAGAAAGACTCCCACGCGGTGTATTTCCTGCATCAGCAGGATGTCAGCCGTCTCGACGTGGTGAACTTCATTTCCCACGGCATTCGCAAAGTGCCCCAGGGGGCGCCCGCTAAAGAAGAGGGTGACCCGGACGGCGAGCAGGAGCAAGGTAGCGGCGGCGCATTGGAGAGCTTTGCGCAAAACCTTAACGCGCAAGCAGTGGCGGGAAAGATCGACCCCCTGGTCGGCCGCGATAACGAATTGGAACGCGTGATTCAGATCCTGTGCCGCCGTCGCAAAAATAATCCGCTCTTGGTCGGCGAAGCGGGGGTCGGTAAAACTGCCATTGCCGAGGGCCTGGCGCGGCGCATTGTGGAAGGAAAGGTGCCAGACATTTTGGCGAAATGTCAGGTCTATTCATTGGACATGGGTTCCCTGCTTGCGGGCACCAAATATCGCGGTGATTTTGAGCAGCGCTTGAAGGCGGTGCTGAAACAGCTTGCCGATAATCCGAATTCAATTTTGTTCATCGACGAGATCCACACCGTGATCGGTGCCGGAGCCGCGTCGGGCGGTACGTTGGACGCATCGAATTTGCTCAAGCCGGCACTGTCGTCCGGTCAGATGAAATGTATCGGCGCCACGACTTACACGGAATACCGCGGCGTATTCGAGAAAGATCACGCTCTGTCGCGACGCTTTCAAAAAGTCGACGTCAATGAGCCGAGCGTACAGGAGACGGTCGAGATTCTGCGCGGCCTGAAGTCGCGTTTTGAGCAGCACCATGGCATCAAGTACACGCCGAATGCATTGACCACGGCGGCGGAACTTTCCGCCCGATACATCAATGATCGACATCTGCCGGACAAGGCCATCGACGTGATTGATGAGGCGGGCGCCGCGCAGAAAATATTGCCGAAGGCCAAACAGCGCAAAGTCGTCGGCAAACACGAAATCGAAGAAATCGTTGCGAAGATCGCGCGCATTCCGGCGAAGTCGGTTTCTAGTAACGATCGTACCGCGCTGATGAGTTTAGACCGCGATCTCAAGGCGGTCGTGTTCGGGCAGGACAACGCAATTGACGCGCTCGCCTCGGCAATCAAGATGGCGCGTAGCGGCTTGGGTAATCCACAAAAACCAATTGGTTCTTTTCTGTTCTCCGGGCCAACCGGCGTGGGTAAAACCGAAGTGGCGCGACAGCTCGCTTACACAATGGGAATCGAATTGATCCGCTTCGATATGTCCGAGTACATGGAACGCCACGCGGTGTCTCGATTGATCGGTGCGCCGCCCGGTTACGTTGGTTTCGACCAAGGTGGTTTGCTTACCGAACAGATTGCGAAACATCCGTATGCGGTGCTGTTACTCGACGAACTCGAAAAGGCCCATCCGGATATTTTCAATATTTTGTTGCAGGTAATGGATCACGGCACATTAACCGACAACAACGGTCGCAAAGCGGATTTTCGCAACATCATCATCATCATGACCACTAATGCCGGTGCGGAATCCCTGACCCGGACGTCGATCGGCTTTACCCAGGATAAGCGAGCGGGTGATGAGATGGCGGATATCAAGCGCCTGTTCACGCCGGAATTCCGCAACCGTCTTGATGCTATCATTTCCTTCGCGGCGTTGAACGAAGAGGTTATCCTGCGCGTGGTCGACAAATTCCTTATGCAACTGGAAGATCAATTGCATGAGAAGAAAGTCGAAATCGTGTTCACCGATGAACTCAAAGCCTATCTCGGTAGGAAAGGCTTCGATCCATTGATGGGCGCGCGCCCGATGGCGCGGTTGATTCAAGACACTATCCGTCGTGCGCTGGCCGACGAATTGCTGTTTGGTCGCCTTGCAAACGGCGGCAAAGTGACAGTTGATATCGGCGCGGATGATCAAGTCTCGCTTAGTTTCATGGATGAGTCGGTGGCCGTGGTGTAAGAAGTGGCCGGTGCAACACCGGCTTTTCATCGAATAAGCTGCTCTGGAGGAGACAGATTGTGAAGCACTCAGCGTTTGGAATGTTCGTTGCGCTAGTCTTGGTGTTTACCCACGAAGGGGCACACGCTGGAGATACACGCGGACGCGATCTGGCCACCACCTGCTCGGGTTGTCATGGCACTTACGGCCGTAGCGCCAGCGGCATGCCAACCATCGCCGGATTGGATCAGGCCTACATCGTGAAACAAATGAATGACTTTAAGTCCGGCGCGCGCAGTGCGACCGTGATGCAGCAAATCGCCAAGGGCTTTAACGACGAGCAGATCGAGGCGCTGGCCGCGTATTTTTCCGTGCAAAAAAATTAATTAGTTTAAGAGGGGAGTCGCAACATGGCATACACGCGACGTGAATTCATTCGTAGTTCCGGCATCGCAGCGGTCGCGCTGGCCGGATGCAGTTCCGCGCCGGTTGCCAAAAAGAGCGCCGGACGCGTCGTGGTCATCGGCGCCGGTTATGCCGGTGCGACCGCGGCAAAGTACATCAGGCTTTGGGCGCCGGACATTGACGTGACCATGATCGAGCCCAGCGAATTATTTGTTTCCTGCCCGATCTCCAACCTGGTATTGAACGGCAGCAAGACCTTAGCGGAAATTAGCGCCGGTTATGGCGCGTTGCGCAGCAAGTATGGCATTAATTTCATCCGCGACAGCGCTGTCGTTATCGACGTTGTGAAACGCCAGGTTCGCGTTGCCACCCATACTGATCCCATTCCCTATGATCGTCTGATCGTCGCGCCGGGCGTGCAGTTCGTTTACGACGGTATTCCGGGACTGACGGAAGTGAGCGCGCAAGAACGTGTTTTGCACGCTTGGAAAGCCGGTTCACAGACCATCGCATTGCGTAAACAACTCGAAGCCATGGGCGACGGCGGCGTGTTCGCCATTCACATTCCGAAAGCGCCGTATCGTTGTCCGCCCGGCCCCTACGAGCGAGCCTGCCTGATCGCGAATTACTTTAAAAAAGTTAAGCCCAAATCCAAAGTGTTGATTCTCGATAGCAACGAAGACGTTGTGTCGAAAAAACCGCTGTTCACGAAAATTTGGAAAGAGCTTTACCCGAATATGATCGAGTACCGTCCGAATAGTGAACTGGTCGATGTCGACGTGGCGAGCGGTACGATTAAGCTCACCTTCGACGATGTCAAAGCCAGTGTAATAAATGTCATACCGCCGATGAAGGCCGGTCAGATCGCCGAAGGCGCCGGTTTGATCACCGCTAACAATCGTTGGTGTGAAGTGGATTTCCTCACCTTCGAATCCAAGGTCGCGAAGAACGTACATGTTCTTGGCGATGCGATTCTCGCGGCGCCGGCCATGCCAAAATCTGGCCACATGGCGAATGGCCACGGCAAGAACTGTGCGGCGGCGGTCATCGCACTGATTAAGAATCAGCCGGTCAATGCAACGCCGATGCTGACCAACACCTGCTATAGCTTCGTTACCGACAAAGATGTGATTCATATCGCGTCGGTGCATCGTTACGACGAAGCGAAAAAGACCATGGTCACGGTGGAAGGCAGCGGCGGATTGTCCGCAGGCGCGAGTGAACAGGAAGGCCAGTACGCGCTTGCTTGGGCGAAAAACATTTGGGCGGATGTGCTTTCCTAGATGCCGGCGTTTGCGTGAGCAACAGGCTGGCGATTCGATGCGGCGCCCGTTGCGCGGCACGCAGCGCGTAGAAGCCATTGGCCCAACTGAATGCCAAGGTGGCGCGTTCGATTTCGAGTGCGTCCAACACGCCGATCACGGCATTCGCACTTTGATCCAGCGAGTGCGCATACGTTGGCGTCGGCAAAGAAAATCCGAAGCCGGGCAGATCGAAACACACCACGCTCAGGCGTGGCGACAGCAAGGCGAACAAGGCTTCATAGTGTTCTATAACGTTCGGTCCTTCGGGAACAAACACGACACAAGGCTTGGCCGATTCGGAATCGAACACACGTACCGCGCCCGTCGGGGTGTTCCCCATACGGGTGATCAATAGGATGTTCGTGGGACGCTTGCGGCGCGATGCCGCCGACTGGGCTAAGTAACTATCCAGCAGAGAGCTAACCATCAATAAATCCCGTACGGCTGCGCCCCAGAAAACTCGATGTAGGGTGCATTCATGCACCAATGATGAACAGTGCATTCATGCACCCAACATGGTTTATGTTGCTGGAAAAGTGTCATTGCGAGCTGCCTGTATTGGCGCGGCCAACACCGCACACGAACCATGAACCTCGCAGCCGTTGTGGATCAAGCGCAGCGGATCCACCACAGCACAAAAAGCAACCAGTGAACGCTGTTCGCCACGGTGGATCCGCTGCGCTTGATCCACCGTTTAGTTCTGGTTCATGGAAAGGAGCAACGCGACGAAGCAATCTCGTAGTTCGATCGCCAAAGTACCAGATTGCTTCGTCGCAAAAAGTGCTCCTTGCAGCGACCGATCTTGTACCCGCAGAGAATCGAAATCACATCCCGCGTCCGGGTATCCACTGGGTTCCTGCGAGCGGCACGCCCGCCATCGCCGCGGCTTCAATCGTAAGCGCCACTAAATCTTCCCGCTCGAGGTGATGCACATCGCCTTTGCCGCAGGCGCGGGCGAGGGTGGTGAGTTCCATATTCATCGTCTTGAAATAATTTTTTAGTCGCTTCGCGCCGACGGATGGTTCGACGCGCAACTCCAATTCGGGATCTTGCGTGGTAACGCCGACCGGGCACTTGCCGGTGTGGCAGTGATGACAGAAACCGGGCGCGGTGCCGATTTCTTCGTAGTCGCCGGTGGCGTCAATGTGCTCGCCGTTATGCATATAGGTGTCGCTGTTGCAGCCCAGCGCCATCAACACGCCCTGGCCGATGGAAACCGCGTCGGCGCCGAGTGCGATGGCTTTCGCTACGTCCGCACCGGTGCGAATACCGCCGGAAACGATGAGTTGTACCTTGCCTTTCATGTTCATGTCTTCGAGCGCATCGACGGCTTGGCGAACAGCGGCCAGCGTAGGGATGCCGACGTTCTCGATGAACACCGTTTGCGTTGCGGCGGTGCCGCCCTGCATACCATCGACAACGATCACGTCGGCGCCGGCGTGAACGCACAACTTCACATCGTGGAACACTCGCGTGGCGCCGATCTTAACGTAAATGGGGATCTGCCAATCGGTGAGTTCGCGCAGCTCGTTGATCTTGATGGTGAGGTCATCGGGGCCGGTCCAATCGGGATGGCGACACGCGGAACGTTGATCGATGCCGGCCGGCAGCGTACGCATTCTAGCGACGCGCGGATTGACTTTTTGGCCGAGCAACATGCCGCCACCGCCCGGCTTCGCGCCCTGGCCGATCACGACTTCGATGGCGTCTGCCTGGCGCACGTGATCGGGATTAAACCCGTAGCGCGACGGCAGACATTGATACACCAAGGTCTTCGACGCGCGGCGCTCTTCTTCTGTCATACCGCCATCGCCGGTGGTCGTCGAGGTGCCGAGTTCGCGCGCCGCCGTGCCGAGCGCTTCTTTGACGCGCGCCGAAAGCGAACCGAAGCTCATGCCAGCGACGGTGATGGGAATATCGAGCTCGACGGGTTTTTTCGCGAACCGCGTACCGAGGATAGTTTTGGTGGAACACTTCTCGCGATAGCCTTCCAACGGGTAGCGCGAAATGGACGCGGCGAGAAATACCAAATCATCGAAGGTCGGCAACGCACGTTTCGCACCGAGGCCGCGGATTTCGTAAAGGCCTGTCGCCGCCGCATGTTGGATGTAATCGAGGATACGGCGATCGTAGGAAAAGCTTTGTTCGGTCAGCAGGCGTTTAGTCATTTCAATATTCCTGATTGGCATCGGCGTTCCAGTTGTATAGGCTCTTCGCGGAGGCGACGCGTTTGAATTCTTTCGAGTTGTACTTGAAGCCCGCTTGATCGAGCAGCCCAGACACTTTTTTGTGATCGGCATCGGTCATGTCTTCGACTCGGGCATCGGCGCCCAGACCTTTGATTTTTCCGCGCACGTAGATCACCGCTTCGTACAACGAATCGCCGAGGGCGTGACCGGCATCACCGCACACCACCATCGTACCCGCTTGCGCCATGAAGCAAGAAAAGTTGCCGACATTGCCGCCGACCACGATGTCTAAACCCTTCAGTGAAATGCCGCAGCGCAGGCTTGCATCGCCTTCGATAATCAACGTACCGCCGTGACCCGTCGCGCCGGCGGATTCCGACGCGAAACCTTTCACACGTACGGTGCCGGACATCATGTTTTCTGCGACGCCCCAACCGACATTGCCATGCACGGTTACGTTCGCTTGCTTGTTCATGCCCGCCGTGTAGTAACCCCCATGACCATGGATGTCGATACTCACCAGTGCATCGACACCGACTGCGATGTTGTGAGTCCCCTCCGGATTGAGGACATCCACTTGCTTCACGCCAATTTTAGCAAGCTCGTGATGCAGATATTGATTGAGTTCGCGCAGCGTTTGCCGTGCGAGATCGAAGCTGATCTTTTCCATAACGCTACACTTTCCAGATATACAATTCTTCCGGCATCGGCTCGAACAACTTGGCGTTCTTGATGCCCGGCAATTTCGCCAAGGAACGAAACTCCGAAGAAATCGCAACGTATTCGTCCGTCTCGGCGACGATCGCGGGTTTGCAGGCGTAGGGATCGCGCACCAGCGCCATCTCGTCTTTCGTGCCCATTAAAAAAGTGAAAAAGCCATCGAGTTCTTCGAAGCCTTTCTTCAGTGCGGTGGCGAGATCGTCACCTTCGCGCATGCGCCACTCGAGATAGCGGCACGCTGCTTCCGTGTCGTTGTCGGTTTCAAAATGAACGCCGAGGGGCTCGAGTTTGCGGCGAATCTGATAGGGATTCGACAGCGAGCCGTTATGCACCAAACAAAAATCCGCGCCGGCAGTGAAAGGATGCGCGCGATCGGGCGTGACGGCGGATTCCGTCGCCATGCGCGTGTGGCCGATCAAGTGCGTGCCTTGTAAACTCTTGAAGTCGTAACGCGCCGCGACTTCGGCGGGCGTGCCAACGTCTTTGTACAAATCCATTGAGCGGCCCATCGAGAGCATATGCAGTTCGGGATAGTGATCCTTCAGCCAGGTTTTCACCACGCTGGATTCAAGATGAGAGATCAAGATGCCGTGATTGCCTTTCTCGACCATCTCTACTGCGGAACCCAAGTGGTGATTGAAATCGCGCTCGACAGCGATCCAGTCGTAGTCCAAGGCCGGCGCATATAAGCTGTATTTGTATTCGTTCGCGCCCGTTTCTTGGGTGTAGACTGCGAGCCCCGCCGAGTCGGGTCCGCGCTCGGTCATGCCGATCAGCATCGGCATCATCCATTCGCCGAGATGTTCGCGCAATTCAGGTTTCTTGATTAGAAGTCCTACGATTCCGCACATATTGAGATCTCCAAAAAATTCATTGCTGCCATGGCTGGAAGGCGC
Source organism: Burkholderiales bacterium (assembly GCA_046598945.1). Lineage (GTDB taxonomy): Bacteria > Pseudomonadota > Gammaproteobacteria > Burkholderiales > JALYOK01 > JALYOK01. The sequence goes on from JBKJHT010000081.1 coordinate 9,432, forward strand.
ATGGCCTGAGGCCAGCCCCCGGGGATTGCCGTTTCACAGTGCCATGCCTGAGCGAAAGTATTCATGGGGATCTTCAGGCAATGACATAAAAATTCCTACGTTCATCTCCGATTGTCATTCCCACGAAAGCGGGAATCCATGTTGATTCGCAAATGCCCAATGGATTCTCGCTTCCGCGGGAATGACACGTTAGGAAGGCGTAGGCCAACGCCATTAAAAAAACTCAACATACCGATTCAATTCCCACTCCGACACGTGGCGCGAATACTCGACCCATTCCATGCGTTTTAGCTCGATATATTCCTTGGCCAAATCGGACCCAAGTGCATCGCATACAACCTTGTCTTTTTCCAGCGCGTCGATCGATTCATTCAAGCTTTGCGGCAGCACGGATACGCCGCGCTTTTTGAGATCCGCCGCTGAATAGGTATAGAGGTTGTCGTTATTCGGTGCGCCGGGATCGAGTTTGCGTTCCACGCCATCCAGGCCAGCGGCGATGATCGCTGCAGTGACAAGATAAGGATTCGAACCGAGATCGGGCAAGCGCATTTCCAAGCGACCATATGGGATACGAACCATGGATGTGCGGTTGTTGTTACCGTAGGCGACGTAGGCGGGCGCCCACGTCGCGCCGGACAGCGCGCGACCAACCACCAGACGCTTGTAGGAATTAATTGTCGGCGCACAAATCGCAGTGAGCGCCGGCGCGTGGGCGAGCAGACCGCCCATAAAATGATAAGCAATTTTCGACAGCCCCAAACCGTTCCTATCGGAGTCATCGTGAAAAATATTTTTTACTTTGCCCTCGCCGATGGACATGTGATAGTGGCCACCGGAGCCGGTGCGGTTGGCGAAAGGTTTAGGCATGAAGGTGCAGATCATGCCGTGTTTCTTTGCGATTTCCGACGCCGCCATCTTGAACAAAATCAAGTTGTCCGCCGAGGTAAGACAATCGGTGTAGGTGTAATTGATTTCGAATTGGCCGTTGCCGTCTTCATGATCGATTTGGTACACATCCAGGCCGATTTGCATGAGTGAGTCGACCAATTCTTCCAAATACGCCGCGCTACGCGACAGGCCCTTATAGTCGTAGCAGGGTTTATCGAGATTGTCGCTATCCTCCGCTGGAACAAGCTTGCCGGCCTGGTTTTTCTTCAGCAAAAAAAACTCCGGTTCGATGCCGGTATAGAGCGTCCAGTTGCGCTTTTTCAATCGCGCCAACTGTCGTTTCAACACCACGCGCGAATCGAACGAATAAGGCTTGCCATGCACATGACCATCGCACACCATGCGCGCGAAACCGGGCATCCACGGCAGTTCGCAGATGCGGCCGGGTTCGCCGACGGCCATGTAATCGGGACCTTCCGGGCCCATACCGAAACCCCACATGGCGAAACCGGCAAATCCGGCGCCGGCACCCACCAAGTCATCGTAGTGCGACGACGGCACGGCTTTGGATTTTGCCGCGCCGTGAATGTCAACGAACTGCGCGAGAATAAATTTAATGTTCTTTTCTTTTAACCACTTTTTGGCGTCGCTAGGCTTCATCGGTTTTCTCCCTTTAAGAGCGATTGAATATTCTTGCTAGGGTTGCGGTTTTACATCGTGGAATAGGGCGGTTAGCCCTACGGCACCGCCGCCCAGTTCTTTGGCAATCTGAAGTAGCTGTTCCCAAAGATACGTCGCGTACGTGCCGTCGCACCAAATCTGATAAAACGGCGCGTTGCGCCCAGTACCCGGAATGACCAATACCGATACGCCTATCATCGAGGTCATCACAATGGGACGGGTAAGCAAATCCAGTGCGGCGAAATTGAAGCTACAGGTTTGTAATAGCAGTTCGTTGGTGCGCGGCCCGGCGAGCGCGATCTCCGCATCTTGCCGCAATACCGGGGTGACGCCCAAAACGCCGCGGCCCAATTGCGCGCGAATGCGATCGGCGTAATCTTGGCCAACGTTGTCCTCAATGAGAAACTCGCTCGTGGCGAGCCGTGCGATCATGCTGCACTCGCCGATCGGCGCCCATTGATTGATACCGGACGGCGGTTCGACACCGATGGATTTGAGCCAGACTTCGGCCTGGGAGCCTTTCAGACCACTGCGTTTCAGATGAGATAAATCGGCCAGCGCGATTGTGTGCAGTCGTTCCGCTTCTTCGTCGGGCGTGCCGATGCTCGCGGGGACGGACATTTGATTGATCGTTATCCGCCGCGGATTGAGTTTCGACAGCGCGCTATGCAACGGGCTAGTCCGCAGCGGCGTCGAGGCATCGAGCTTCATCGGTGCATTCACGATGCCGCCTGAGCTACGACCGGCTCGGTTTTCTGGCGTAAACCGTTGGGATCGTAAAAAGGAGGCTTGACGATAGTCGCTTCGACCAGCGCGCCGCCGTCAATGCGAATCTTGAATTTTCCACTGAGGTTCGCGAGGCTCGGCGTGACGTACGCAAGGCCAACCACTTGACCCACGGATTGGCTCAAAGCAATGCTGGTGACGCGACCGGCCATGTTGTCGCCATCGATGACCAAGTGACATTCCTTCGGCGTTGGCCCGGCGTAGGATTTATCCAGCACGAACGCGACCAAAATTTGCCGCAATGGATTGGCCTGAATAATTTTCAAGCTGCGTTGACCGATGAAGAAGGGCTTGTCCATTTTCACGGCGAAACCCGATGCCGACTCGAACGGTGTGGTCAAGCCGTCCGTGTCTTGGCCTATGATGATGTGGGCTTTTTCCAGGCGTAGCAAGCGCTGGGCTTCGACGCCGAAAGGTCGAATGTCGAATGGCTTGCCGGCCTCCATTAGACTATCCCACAGTCCCGCTCCATATTCTGCCGGGACGTGAATTTCATAGCCGAGTTCGCCGACAAAACCCACGCGCATGAGTCGCGCCGGTATACCAGCAACGCTTCCTTCGCGAGCACCTAGGTAAGGAAAGGCGCTGTCGGTTACATCGAAATCCGCTAAGGTTTGCAACACGTCGCGCGATCGCGGGCCGGCCAGATTCATTGCTGCGTAATGGCCGGTGACGTTGACGATGCCGACGTCCAAGCGCCATAGGGCGTTCAGGCGTGTGAGTTCGCGATACACGGTGGCGGAGCCGGTGGTCGTGGTGGTGAAATAAAAATGTTGCTCGGCCAATCGCGCGACGACGCCGTCGTCGATCATCACGCCGGATTCATCGCACATTAACGCGTAGCGCGTCATGCCGACTTTCATGTTGGCGAAGCGTCCGGTGTAGATGCGTTCTAGGAATTCCGCTGCATCGGCGCCATAAACCTCGAGTTTTCCGAGTGTGCCGACATCGATCAGTCCTAAACTTTGTCGCACAGCACGGACTTCTTCGCGTACCGTTTCGTCTTTCGTTTTTCCGTTGAGCTGGTAAAACTCGGGCCGCAGCCATACCCCGGCCTGCATAAATTTTCCGTTCAGCGCGGCATGGCGGTTGTGCATCGGCGTGATGCGCTCCGGATAAAAACTGCGTCCGGCCAGATGGGATAACGGCACGGGATGAAAGAACGGCCGCGCCGTCGTCGTGCCGATTTCCTGAATCGGCTTGCCGGTGATTTTCGCCAGGATACGAATCGCATTCATGTTCGAATGCTTGCCCTGGCTCGGGCCCATGCCGACGGTGGTGTAGCGCTTCATCAGTTCGATATTATCGAAGCCTTCTTGTGCGGCGTTGACAAAATCCTTGACCTGAATATCTTCGTCAAAATCGACGAAATTTTTTCCCTTCGGATGCTCGATAATCGGGTACGGATGGCTCGGCGATGAGACCTCCGCCGGTACGATAGCCGGACCGACGGGTGCGCCAAGACCCAAGTAGCGCGCGGCTTCCAGGCCGGCTCGTTCGCCGTCGCGGATTTTTCCTGGTATGAAATAAACGCCATTGGCACGTCCCGCGGCAAACACGCCGGGCGGAAGTTGCGACGGAACAAACTGCTCGACGGTTTGATCGTAGCGGGTTTTCATTCCCGCCTGATAGAGCAAATTAAGCGCCGGCGTGAAGCCGACACTCATGGCCACACCATCGCATTGAATAGTTTGCGCGGCTTGCATTTGTGGTTCACCGTTGGCCGCAATCGGGCAGACCGTCAGCGCGTGAACATTGTCTTTCGCGCGGTTTGCGAGCACCTCGTAAATGCAAAAACCCTTCAGTACCTTAATGCCCGCTTGCAGCACTCTCGCGGCGAATTCCGACACTTCGCCTTGGGCACGTAAATCCACCAGCGCTACGACGGAAATGCCATGGCTGTGAAAATCCAGCGCGGCACGATAGCCTTCGGTGTTCGCCGCGAGCACCACCACGCTGTCGAAAGGCTTTACAGCATAGTGATAGATCAGGCGCTGCGCCGCCGATGCGAGCATGACGCCGGGGAGATCGTTGTTGCGAAATACGGCGGGTTGTTCGAACGCACCGGCGGCGACAATCACGGCGCGCGCACGCATTTTTGTTATCTTATGTTTATCCACCAATGGTATCCAGTGGTCGCCGTAATAGCCCGCGGCCTCAGTGGCCGATAGCACGCGTATGTTGCGGCGCCGGTGTACCGCGCCGAGCAATTCCTCAAGCGCGTGGTCGACATGGGCGTCGACGCCGCGCTGATAGGTGAGGCTACCGCCGGCGTGGGGATTTTCATCGACCAGAACCACTTGCGCATCGGCATCGGCCGCAGTGACTGCTGCCGATAGCCCCGACGGACCGGCGCCGATAATTAACACATCGCAAAAATCGTAGCACTTCGGTGTCTTGATGCGCGGCGCGTCGAATTTTATTTCGCCCAGGCCCGAAGTATTGCGTATGGTGCGTTCCCATTTTGGAAAGAACGACTTCGGCGTGTGAAATGCCTTGTAGTAAAAACCGACCGGCAAAAATGGCGCCAGCTTGTCCATGATGGCCAAGCGATCGGCGCGCAAACCGCCGCGCGTGTTAATCGCCATGGCGTTCATGCCAGCTTCAAGCGGCGTGACATCGGCGCGCAGGTTTAACCTATGGCCCACTTGCATCATGGTATTCACATCGTGATTAGCCATCGATAGAATGCCGCGCAGCCGATGGTATTTGAAGCTGCGGCCCATGGCGCGAACATCGGCAGCGTGCAGGGCGCTGGAAATTGTATCGCCGGCAAAGCCGGAATAACGCTTTCCCTCGAAAGAAAACTCGATTGGCTGACTACGGTCGATCCATTCTCCGGCGACCGGCGGCAAGCGTTTTCTCACGCGTCCTCCTGGCCGTACAAATAGGTTCGCTTCACTTCATCACGTTCCGTGTCGCGCTCCGCGACAAACCACACGCCACTGGGCATGTGATACCACCACTCCTTTTTGATGCCGGGCGCGCCGTTGCGATTGAAGACATAATCGGCCCACTGATCGTCATTCGCGTTGTCAGGGTCGGGCATCACGCGAATCTCGCCCCAGTAGAAAAATTCCGAGACCGGGCGCGGACCGTTGAGTGGGCAGCGTAAGAGCCTCATGTTTGTGGCGGTGAAGGGTAAAGCGTGAAAAGTGAAAGGAAAAAACTTCTAGTGCCCGACACTGGCGGCTCCTTTTTCGCCGGTGAGTTTGAAGTCTTTGAAACGCGATAGCGTAAAGCCTCGAATCAATTCGTGGTTTTCGTCTTTTGCGACGGTGTAGGACATGGTTTTGCCGGCGACGGGCGTTGCTTTAAAGCCCCACGTGCCCCAGCCGGAATCGAGGTAAAAACCTTTGACTTGCGTCTTGCCCATAATGGGCGCGAAGTCCGGCGTCATATCCGCCATACCGGCCCACTGACGATTGATTTTTGCATTCGACAGGAACGGGAACATGTCGAGCATGTGGGACGCCAGCCCTTCGACGAAATCGAAAGTCGAGCGGGTACTGTGCAGTTCATAAGGATCGAGGGACGCGCCCATCACCAATTCACCGCGTGCCGATTGGCTGACATAAACATGCAAGCTGCCGGAAACAAGGATCTGATCGAGCCAGGGTTTCATCGGCTCCGTGACCATGGCTTGCAGCGGGTGAATGTAAAGCGGCGTACGGATATTCAACATCTTGGTGATACGTGGCGTGGAACCGGCAACGGCACACAACACTTTCCGCGTGGAGATATAGCCGCGATTGGTGTTCACGCCCTTGATTTCGCCGGCCTGAACATCGATGCTCAATACTTCGGTTTTTTGATGAATCTCCACACCACGCTGATCAGCGCCGCGGCCATAGCCCCAAGCCACGGCGTCATGACGCGCAATCGCGCCCGGCGCGTGATACAGCCCGCCTAGAATGGGCGCGTGACCGGCGCAAGTGATATCCAATTGCGGGCAGGCTTTTTTTATGTCATCCGCATAGACCACTTCGCTGTCGACACCGAAATGTTTGTTCACTTCGGCGCGCCACCGCGTCGTGCGCATTGCCGAATCCGTATGCGCCAAGGTGAAGTGGCCGCGGGTCGAGTAAAACAAATTCAAGTCAAAGTCGGCGGAAAGATCCTGCCAAAGTTTGACGCTCTGGTCATAGAAGGCAACGCCTTCCGGTGTGAGGTAATTGGAGCGAATGATGGTCGTGTTACGTCCCGTATTACCGCCGCCAATATAGCCTTTTTCCAGTACCGCGATATTCGTAATACCGTGATCGCGTGCGAGGTAGTAGGCGGATGCCAGCCCATGTCCGCCCGCGCCGATAATTACCACGTCATAGTTTGACTTGAGCGTTCCGTGCGCACGAAACATGCGCGGCTCCGGGTGGTTGGCGCTGAGCGCGAAACGCAGTAGGCGGTAGGGCATGGAAGCGACGTTTGCAAAAATTGTTTCAGCTAATATTATGCAACTAAAGTTCTTTACGGTAAACAGCTAAGTATCGTTCGGCGCGCTCAGGTCTGAATAGCGTTAGTTGTATTTTATCGAGGAATGATTTCGAACATTGTGGCGTGCTCGCAGCGGCAACGGGCCGCGGCCAGTGGCGATAGGGCTACAGTGAATCGATGGCGCACCGCGAGAAATATACGCAGCACTTGGGATACGCCTCGGGAATGTTAATGCGTGCCTGCGGCGTTCAACTCGCGCGTCTTTCCTTTGCTATCGACAGTTAGCATCGTAACCGGCCGGCGCCAGACGCGAGCGACATACTTAAGCACTTGATTGGCGCGCTCAATATCCAAGCCGCGGCCATCGTCGCCGTGATCGTGCCGCAACACTAGGCTGCCATCGTTCTTCATTTCCGTCACGGCGATTCGTGGTGCGCCGTAGTTAAATTTATTGCCGATAATGGATTCGCGCACGGCGTTGATGTCGCGGTTCAGAACTTTAATTTCGCCGTCTTGTTTCGCTCGGTAGACGAATAGGTCAAGCTTATCGGCGAGCTCGGCGTTTAAGTGATTGCGCACGAATCCAAAATCATCTTCTTCGCGGCAGATGCGGCGCGCTGCGTCGATACCTTGTTTTTCGATGATGTGTTCCCACATGGAAAAGCCGAGATGATAGGGATTTACCGCGAGGGCGGTTTGTTGTTCGCCGGCGATCGGGCGCACCACATCGGAGTGGGCTTTGATCGCGCTCAAATACAATTCTTGTGGCAGAAAATCCGCTTCCCGCAATAGCCGCGCATGCCAGTAGGACGCCCATCCTTCGTTCATGATTTGGCAAGCGAACACGGGATAAAAATAAAATGATTCTTCGCGTACGGCGAGAAAAATATCGCGCTCCCATTCGTCTAGTTCGGGTGCATAGTTGGCGATGAACCACAGCAAATCGTATTCGGCATGCGGCGGGATGGCCATCGGGTGCGGCGCTTCGGACAGGGTGCGCCGAGGGGCGCTCTCACCGGGCAAGGTGGAAAAGCGTGCCTGGAAGTTGGGTTCTGGTGCGGCGTCTGGCCTGATTGCTTGCGCCGCGTAGCGCATACGATGCAGGTCATGATGAGTGTCAACATGGGGTTCAAGCGCCAACGCGGCGTCCATCACGGCTTCAACTTTCTCGATGCCGTGTTTGGCGAAAGCTTGCTCGATGCGATTCGCATGGGCCGCCGCTTGCTCGACGATGTGCCCCCCGGCCATCTCGTGATGACGCGCGAACAGTTGATTGTTCTTCGAGAAATCCGCGTGACCCAGCACGTGTGCGGTGACCAGCGCATTCTCCGCCATGGTATTGGTGTTCACCAAATAGGCATGGCACGGATCGCCGGGAAACATTACCTCAAAAATATGCGAGTGCCCCATGGTCTGGCGAATCATCTGATGAATGTAACGTACGCCAAACGACCAGTGCGGCATGCGTACCGGCAGGCCATAAGACGCGATTTCCAACATGAAGCTCGGCGGCGCCAATTCGAAATCGACCGAGTAATAATCCAGGCCCAATTTTTGCGCCAGCGCTTCGATTTGCTCGGCATAGAAGTTGAGCGTGGTCATGCCGCCGCCCCGCTGTCCGCCTGCTCTTGGAAAAACGTGCGGATGGCGTTCCAAATATCTTCGTGGCGTGACAGATAAGCATAACTGACGGGTAAGCCGTCGCGCCGTAAATCGGCGGCGATTTGCGCGAGCTCAGTTTGCGCGGCGCCGGGGCCGATCATGCCGGTTTGCGCATAGCCGATGTAGTTTATTTGCCGCGCAAGTTCGGTGAGTAGCGCCGTTGCAGCTGCGCGATCTTCGCGGAAATTTTCACCATCGGAAGCGTAAAATAAGTAGCGGTTATAGCGACTCGCGTCAAAGCGCTCGTTGAAAATATCGAGACTTAAGCGAAACACCGATGAGGCGACGGTACCGCCTGTACCGCTGGCTTTAAAAAATTCCTGCTCGGAAAATTCCCACGCGTCGTCGGTGTGGGCGAGGAACACCGTTTCGACGTGGGCGTATTCGCGGCGAATGCCTTGCAATGCGAAGAAGAAAAAAGTTTTCGCCAGCTTGCGTTGCGTTTCGTTCATGCTGCCGGAAACGTCGACCGCAAAAATTACGACAGCGTGATTCGACGGCCTCGGCTTCTGGGTAATCTGGCGAAAGCGCAAATCATCGTTGGTGAATGGCACGGCATCAGGTTGTACGATGCGGCGCTTGATCGCTTCTTTCATTGTGCGGCGCCGATCCAGCCTGGCTCGGGGGCCGTGCTTATCCCAGCCTTCGCGCACCCAATCTTCGTCGTTGATCGCGCGGCTTTGTTTCGGCTTGAGGTCTGGCAGTTTTAATTCTTCCCAAAGCCAATCAACGATCTCGTCCATTTGAAATTCCATTGCCAGTTGGAATTCACCCTTGGCATTGCCGCCCGGCCCGGCATCGTCACCGTCACTCGGATCTTGGCCGGGGCGCAGCAAATCGCCCGGCTCGCCCTTGCCTTGGCCGACGCCCGTTTGCTCGTCGGCATCGGCGAGGCGAAAGCGCGCGTGCTCTAACAATTTAACAGGGATAACAACCGTGCGATCTTGAGTGTTGGTGAGCGCGTCCGGCCCGCTCACAAGATCCGGCAGGCTCTGTTTAACGGCGTCGCGGACTTTATCGTTGTGGCGCAACCAATCGCGCGCGCCGCGCGAGAACAAGTCGTACCACGGTGATTCGGCGGCAATATTGCGGAATGGACTCACGCCGCTTTACTCTTGCGCCAATAGGGTCGTGACGTAGTTCAGTGCTTCGCGCGCACTGTGTTGGTCATAGCCGTACTCGTCCACCAAGCGTTTTTCGACCACGGAGATTTTTTGCTTGGCCTCCTCGTCGGGGCGGGTCGAAGAACTGACCAAGCGCAATACATCGCGGCGTTGTTCGAATAAATATTGTTCGACCGCATCGTGCAATTGACCATGGCTGTCGAGGCTGAATTTCTCACCGCGCTTGAATGCGCCCATGGCCTTACGCACCACTTCTTGGCGGAACGATTGCTTGCCGGAATCGGAGATGCTGATCTTTTCTTCGACGGAGCGCAGAAAGCGCTCATCGGGTTTACGCTCTTCGTTAGTGATCGGATCTTTAACGGTTCGATTGTCGAGGGCGGCCTCGACTTCGTCCAGATATTTGTTGAGCAAATCCTGCGCTTCTTGTTCGAAGGAAACGAACAGCGCTTTGTGCACATCTTCCTTCACCCAGCGATTGTAAAAATCCTTGCGCGCGATGACGAGAAAATCCACCCACTTGCGTTTTTTCTTCGCGTCCATGCGCGCATCGGATTCGATCGAGTCTTTCAGCGCCAGCAGCACATCCATGGTGGTGAGGCTCTTGCGGTCGCTTTGTATAATGGCATTGGATAAGGCGTTGATGACGAAGCGCGGCGACACGCCGGACAAACCTTCGTCGGGCGATTTGGCTTTCAGCCGTTCCGCTTCCGAGCGATTGACGCCATCGACATCTTCGTTCGCATAGACACGAACACGCTTGGCGAACTCAGCTTCTTTTTGCTCGTTCTCCGTCAAGCGCGTCAGGATCGCAAAGGCGGCGGCTACATGCAACACGTGCGGATCCAAATGGACTTCTTTAAAGGCCTGCGCACTGGATGTGAGTTTTTTGTAGATGCGCGCTTCCTCGCGATAATTCAGCGTGTACGGCACTTGAATAATCACCATCCGATCGAGCAACGCTTCGTTTTCGCTTTCCTGTAAAAACTTGCGGAACTCGGCGAGATTGGTGTGAGCCAAAATCGTCTCGTCGAGATAGATCAGTGGGAAGCGCGCGACCTTGACGTTTTTCTCTTGCGTCAATGTCAGCAACAAATAAAGGAACTCGCGTTTGACTTTTAATATTTCGATCATTTCCAGCAGGCCGCGACTGGCGGCGTATACCGCGCCGGACCATGACCAGGCGCGCGGATCGCCTTCGTCGCCGTATTCCGCGACTTTGGATAGATCGACGGAGCCGACCAAATCGGCCAAGTCCGCCGTCGTGGGATCGTGGGGGGCGTAGGTGCCAATGCCCATGCGGTCGGCTTCGGCGATATAGGTGCGCTCGACCGGCATTTTCATAAAGTCGCCGGCGAAATCATTTTCTAATCGCACGCGGCAATAGGGGCAGGTTTCGCCGTGGATTTCAACGCCGTAAGTTTCACGGAAATTCGCGCGCATGGTGTGGGGCACAAGATGCAACGGCGACTCGTTCACCGGGCAGCCCTGAACGGCGAAAAGCGCACCCGCGTCGGTATGGCTATATTCCTCCAGCCCGCGTTTGAGCATGATCACCATGCTCGATTTGCCGCCCGAGGGTGGGCCGAGCAACAGCAGTAGCCGCCGACCTACTTCCGAGCCCGCGCTTGCGGCTTTGAAGTAATCCGCCAGCCGTGCCAAGGAATCATCGACACCGAATAGTTCATCGGAGAAAAGTTTGAAGCGAACCTGGCCGTCAGTTGCCGTCTCCACGCCTTGCCAGCGAATCATGTCCCACATGTATTCGTGGCTGGAGCGGGCAACGCCGAGGGGATCTTTCGGGACGATATTTTCGAGAAAGTCGGAAAAAGAACCGGACCAGTGAGCCGCGCGATGTTCGCGCGCATAAGTGGATAGCGATTGCAGGAAACTTCCTTGGCGCTCGCTTGAGTGTGAGTTGTTATCATGCGACATAGGATCACCCTACCCTTATCACGAATTGTCAAAGCATTGACCGGTTCAACGCCGAATCGTTCAATAAATTCAGTATAGAAGATTCAGCGCCTCATGCATTAACGTAAATCGATATTTCTGGCTGACCGTTCTGCTTCATTGCTATGCATTTCGCCTTTAGTTAGTATGCGTCTATCCACTCCTTTCAATGGTTTGCTATGAATTTGCCGCAACAAATGCAGTGCATCGGGTTTGCGTCGCCTGGTGGCCCTGAAGTTTTGAATCTGATCGAACGTCCGTTGCCGGCACCTAAGCAGGGCGAAGTGTTGATCAAGGTCGCCGCCGCGGGCATCAATCGTGCCGATTGTTATCAGCGTCAAGGCGCATATCCACCGCCGCCGGGTGCGTCGGATATTCTGGGGCTGGAGGTTTCCGGCACGATTGCCGCGTTAGGCGAAGGTGTAATTAATTGGAAGGTCGGCGACAACGTTTGTGCCCTCGTTTCCGGTGGCGCCTACGCGCAATATTGCACCGCACACAGCGGCAGTTGTTTTGCGATTCCAACGGGTTACGATGAGGTAAAAGCCGCTGCCCTACCGGAAACCTTCATGACGGTATGGAGCAATGTCTGGTTGCGCGCTGGATTGAAGCCGGGCGAAACCTTGCTGGTGCAGGGCGGTTCCAGTGGCATCGGCACCACGGCGATTCAACTGGCCAAAGCGTTGGGCCATCGGGTTTTTGTTACCGCGGGCAGCGCCGAAAAATGCGCGGCCTGTGAAAAACTTGGAGCGGAAAAAGCGATCAATTACCACACCGAAGACTTTGTTGAAGTCGTCAAGAAACTCACCGACGGGCGTGGTGTCAACGTCATTCTCGACATGGTCGG
>JBKJHT010000090.1:0-5484 GCA_046598945.1 Burkholderiales bacterium
CGGATAATTTTATTGTCGATACGTTGTTCGATAACGTGGGCGCACCAGCCGGACGTACGTGCAATAACAAACAGCGGCGTGAACATCGCTGTCGGCACGCCCATCATGTGATAACTCGTGGCGCTATACCAATCGAGGTTCGGGAACATTTTTTTCTCGCCCCACATGACTTCTTCTACACGAGCGGAAATGTCGTAGAGCTTCATATTGCCTGCTTCTTCCGAGAGCTTCCGCGCGACTTCTTTGATGACGACGTTGCGCGGATCGGAAATGGTGTAAACCGGATGACCGAAGCCGATGATGACTTGCTTTTCCGCGACGCGCTTAACGATGTCCGCTTCGGCCTCGTCGGGGTTGTCGTAGCGGCCGATGGTGTCAAACGCGAATTCATTGGCGCCGCCGTGCTTCGGGCCTTTTAGCGCACCGATGGCGCCGGTGACGGCGGAATACATATCTGAGCCCGTTCCGGCGATGACCCGCGCGGCAAATGTCGAGGCATTGAATTCATGCTCGGCATACAACACCAGCGAGGTGTGCATGGACTTCACCCAAAGATCGTTCGCGGCTTTGCCGTGCAAAAGATGAAGGAAATGTCCGCCGATGGAATCGTCATCCGTTTCAACTTCGATGCGGCGACCGGAATGAGAGAAGTGGTGCCAATAAAGCAACATGGAGCCGAAGCACGCCATGAGACGATCGGCAATGTCCCGAGCGGGCGCGAGTTTATGTTCTTCACCCTCCGGCAACACGGAGCCTAATGCGGAACAGCCGGTGCGCAACACGTCCATCGGATGGCTATTGGCCGGAATGCATTCGAGAATATCCATGACATTGGCGGGAATGCCGCGCATTGCCTTAAGTTTGGTCTTGTAGGCTTTTAATTCGGTTTGCGTCGGGAGCTTGCCGTGCACCAGCAAATGGGCGATTTCTTCGAATTCGCACTTGTCCGCGATGTCGAGAATGTCGTAGCCGCGATAATGCAAATCGTTGCCGCTGCGGCCGACGGTGCACAGCGCCGTGTTGCCTGCGGTTACGCCCGATAGTGCGACAGATTTTTTCGGCTTGACGATCGGTGTTGCTTCAGTTGTGCTCATGGTTCTCCCATTTTATTGCGGGGCGGGGATTCCACCCAATTTGGATGAACGGTGCGCGGTGCGCACCCTACAGTTTATTTTTGTTTTGCGAACAACTCGTCTAATTTTTGTTCGTATGCGTGGTAGCCGAGATAGTCATAAAGTTCGGCGCGGGTTTGCATGATGTCGATGACATTTTTTTGCGTACCCTCGGCGCGAATGGATTTGTAAATTTTAAGTGCCGCCGCGTTCATCGCGCGGTAGGCAGAACAGCAATGCAACACCATATCTACATCGACACTGGCGAGCTCCTCGCGGGTGTAAAGCGGTGTGTGGCCGAATTCCGTGATGTTGGCGAGAATCGGTACTTTGACCGCTTGTTTAAACTGCTTGTACATGGCAAGTTCAGTCATCGCCTCGGGGAAAATCATGTCGGCGCCGGCTTCTACATAGGCGCAGGCTCTATCCATAGCCGCGTTAATGCCTTCCACCGCTAGTGCGTCTGTCCGCGCCATGATGACGAAGTCAGGATCGGTGCGCGCATCGACCGCGGCTTTGACTCGATCGATCATTTCTTCCTTGCTCACCACTTCCTTTCCCGGGCGATGGCCGCATCGCTTAGTGCCCACCTGGTCTTCCATATGCACAGCAGCGACACCGGCTTTGATAAATGTGCGAATGCTACGCGCAATATTGAAGGCGCCGCCCCAGCCGGTGTCAATATCAACCAATAGCGGGAGCGTAGTCACGTCAGTAATCCGTCGGGCGTCGGTGAGGACGTCTTCCATGGTGCTGATGCCCAAGTCCGGCATGCCTAGGGAATTGGCGGCGACGCCGCCACCGGAAATATATAACGCTTTGAATCCCGTGGCTTCGGCCATCCGCGCGGTATAGGCGTTAATCGCGCCGATGACTTGCAAGGGCTTTTCGGCGACCAGGGCGGCGCGGAATTTAGCGCCGGCAGACGGGTTGGGAGGTGCAGTCACGGTTATCTTGTCTATACGGTTTAGTGGAAAGGAAAGCCGTTGCCGATGGAGGCCGCGCGATCCAGAATTTTGCAAACGAAAAATATTAACTTTGTTGCACCGCACTGTCAATGGAAAAACCTATCTTATATAAGATATTAAACATTGGACGAGCGGGGCGGCGGCATGATAAATTTATGCTCTATGATGCACTTGCAAACTTCGCCAAGCTTTCGCCCGCTGTACGAGCAAATAAAGATACTTCTGACGCAAAGCCTGATCGCGGGCGAATGGCGTCCGGGTGAAGCGATTCCGAGTGAAATTGAACTAGCCGGCCGCTTTCGGGTCAGTCAGGGGACGGTGCGCAAGGCGATTGACGAACTGGCGGCTGACAATATTCTGGTTCGTCGACAGGGCAAAGGTACATTTGTTGCGACCCATGCCGAGCCGCAGGTGCGGCATCGATTTTTGCGTGTGATCGCCGATGGCGGCGAGCGCGAGCCAGTGGAAAGTCGCCTGATCGAATGTCGGCGCGGCAAGGCCCCTGTGTTGGTTGGCAAAGCCTTGGGTTTGAAGGCGGGATCGGCGACGGTTTGCGTTAAACGCTTGCTGATTTTTTCCGGACAACGGATTATTTTCGACGAGATCGTATTGCCCGAGCCGATGTTCAAAGGGCTTAATGCCGAGAAAATTATCGCCTATAAGAGTTCCTACTACAACTTATACGAGAGCCAATATGGCGTGCGAATGATCCGTGCCGAAGAGCGGTTGAAGGCGGTATTCGCCGATCCCGAAACCGCCGAATTGTTGCAAGTCAAGACCGGCGCGCCATTGCTTCGCGTTGATCGAATCGCTTACACCTATGACGATCGCCCGGTAGAATGGCGGCGCGGTTACTGCAATACCGATAGGCATTGTTACGTAAACGAACTCACCTAAATAACCCGTATTTACCATGGCGCTCGTGAATCCTGCAAAGAATCGGCCCAAGCATTTAGATTTGACCAAAATACGCTTGCCTCTGCCCGGTATCGTATCCATTCTGCATCGCATCAGCGGTTTGGCCTTATTTTTGATCGGTATTCCTTTTTTGTTGTCCGTGCTGAATTGCAGCCTGGCGAGTCAAGACGGGTTTAACGACTGGCGCGAGTCGTTCACTCATCCCTTGGTGAAGCTCATCGTCATTGGATTTTTGTGGTCCTACTTGCATCACTTTTTCGCCGGCTTGCGGTTCTTGGCCTTGGATTTACACAAAGGCATCTCGCTCCCCGCCGCGCGCGCAAGCAGTAGGTTGGTATTGATTGTGAGTCTGGCATTGACGCTGATTGTCGGCGTGTGGCTATGGTAAAGCGCGTCGTTGTCGGCGCCCACTACGGCCTGAAGGATTGGCTGGCGCAGCGCGTGACGGCCGTCGTGATGGTCGTTTATACAATCATTTTTCTTGGCGCGTTGGTGACGCACTCGCCGATGGGATTTGCCGAATGGAAAGCATTGTTTACGCACGGCGCAATGCGCGTCCTTACCTTACTATTTTTCCTGTCGTTGTTCTACCATGCCTGGATCGGCATGCGTGATATTTTGATGGACTATATTCAGCCGACCGGCGTGCGCTTGTTTCTCGAAGTGTTGGTAATCCTTGCCTTGGTCGGCTACACCATTTGGACTATTTCAATTTTGTGGAGCGCGTAGATGGCGTTAGCGAAGCGCACCTTTGATGCGGTAATCGTCGGCGGCGGCGGCGCGGGGTTACGCTGCGCGCTGCAACTGGCCGAAGCGGGTTTGCGCACCGCGGTGTTGTCGAAAGTATTTCCCACGCGATCCCATACGGTTGCGGCTCAGGGCGGCATTGGCGCGGCGCTCGGCAATATGTCCGAGGACAGTTGGTTGTGGCACATGTATGACACGGTCAAAGGTTCCGATTATCTGGGCGATCAAGACGCCATCGAATTCATGTGCCGCAACGCCGCTCAAGTGGTCTATGAGTTGGAACATTTTGGCATGCCGTTCGATCGTAATGAAAACGGCACGGTTTATCAGCGGCCTTTCGGTGGCCATTCGATGAACTTCGGTGAGAAGTCGGTGCAGCGTTCCTGCGCCGTGGCGGATCGCACCGGCCACGCCATGTTGCATACGTTATATCAACGTAACGTGCGCGCCAATACGCAATTTTTTGTCGAATGGATGGCGCTCGACTTAATTCGCAATCAACAAGGTGAGGTGTTGGGCGTGGTGGCGCTAGAAATGGAAACCGGCGAGGCGATGATTTTTCAAGCGCGCTCGACTGTCTTAGCCACGGGCGGCGCAGGGCGGATCTTCCATTCGAGCACCAACGCTTTCATCAACACCGGCGATGGCTTGGGCATGGCGGCGCGCGCCGGCCTGCCGCTGGAAGATATGGAGTTCTGGCAATTCCATCCCACCGGCGTTGCCGGTGCAGGCGTTCTGATTACCGAGGGTGTGCGTGGCGAAGGCGGTTACCTGGTCAATTCCCACGGCGAGCGCTTTATGGAGCGCTACGCGCCGAATATGAAGGATCTTGCCAGCCGCGATGTCGTATCCCGCTCGATGGATCAAGAAATTAAAGAAGGGCGCGGCGTCGGGCCGGAGAAAGATTATGTCTTGCTCAAGCTCGATCATCTAGGTCCCGACGTGATCAATAAACGCCTGCCTGGCATCCGCGAAATCGCCATTAAATTTGCTAATGTCGATCCGATCAAGGAGCCCATTCCAGTCGTACCGACCTGCCATTACATGATGGGCGGTATTCCGACCAATTATTCCGGCCAAGTGGTTGAACCGAAAAACGGCAGTTCAAACTCGATTGTGAATGGCCTTTACGCCATCGGTGAATGCGCCTGCGTGTCGGTTCACGGCGCCAATCGATTAGGCACCAACTCCTTGCTCGATCTCGTGGTATTCGGCAAAGCGGCCGGCGATCATTTGGTCAAGCACATTAAGCGTGACGAATCCTTCCCAGACCTTCCGACAGATGCCGCAGATCGGCCACTGGCGAGGCTCTCCAGGCTGGATTCGACTGCGACGGGCGAAAACGTTACGCAGGTCGGCGCCGAGATGCGTCGCGCGATTCAAACCCACTCGGGCGTGTTCCGAACCGGAAAGTTACTCGATGAGGGCGTGGGCAAAATCAAAGATATCGCCCAGCGTGCTCGCAGCACGGCGATCAAGGACAAGAGCAAAGTGTTCAATACGGCGCGCATCGAGGCCCTGGAATTGGAAAATCTAGCGCTGGTTGCCGAAGCAACGCTGGTTTCCGGCGCCGCCCGAAAAGAAAGCCGTGGCGCCCACGCGCGCGAGGATTTCCAAAGCCGCGACGACGTGAATTGGCTCAAGCACAGCCTGTGGTACATGGAAGGCAGCCGTATGGACTACAAGCCCGTCAATCTGAAAGGGCTGACCACCGAGGGATTTGAACCCAAGGCTAGAAC
>JBKJHT010000098.1:0-6393 GCA_046598945.1 Burkholderiales bacterium
ATTACGCACCATTGCCTAATCGATCTTCCGCAGCGCCGCTTTCTACTTTGCCACAACGAAGGCACGCAGTGTTTCTTCGGCGCGATTTGCGGCACTGGGCCGATTACTACGCTCATATTACAATTGGAAAATACTGAAACCCCAGCGCTTCGAGCAAAACTAGCATGACTAAATCGATTCCATTCACCGGCGTCATTCCGATTCTCGCCACACCGTTTGACGAGCACGAAAATATCGATCTTGAATCTTTTGAACGCATGATTCGCTTCATGGTTAAGCTCGGCGTCGATGGCGTCACGATCCTCGGCGTCCTCGGCGAATCGAATCGCATGCTCGATCACGAACGCGAAGCGCTGATCCGCGCGGCGGTACGCGCCGCTGACGGCAAATTACCGATTATCGTCGGCGCCAGCCACAGCGGCACGCGCGCCGCTTTGCATCTAAGTCAGATGGCCGAATCCCTCAGCGCCGATGCCGTTATGGTCACGCCACACAATGAGCCGACACCGAACGATCAGCGCGTGTTCGACTATTTTCAGCGCATCGCCGGCGGCCTGCGAATTCCGATCGTCGCGCAAGATCATCCGGCCTCGACCCAGGTGCACATGTCGGTTCCGCTGCTACTGCGGTTAGTGAACGAAATCCCGAGCATCGCCTGCATCAAACAAGAGGCGGTTCCCACCGCAGCGAAAATCAGCGCCTTGCTGTCGGGGATGAAAGCGCGCCGGGTGCCGATTTTGACGGGGCTCGGCGCGCTCTACGGCAGCTTCGATTTGGCACGCGGCTCGAGTGGTTTTAACACCGGCTTCGCTTTTCCCGAGGTATTGCACGCAATGGTGCGCGCGGCGCAATCAGGCGACAGTGCAAAGGTAAACGATTTATATAGGCGTTATTTGCCACTGATCGTGTTTGAACAGCAGCCGGGCGTCGCAATCCGCAAAGAGATTTTGCGCTTGCGTGGGTTGATTGCGACCAACCAGGTGCGCCATCCCGGCGCGAGAATCGATCCGGCAACCGCCGCACAGGTGCAATCGCTGATTGAACACACGTTCGGCGATGCAGACATTACCCAACCCATCCGCATCGTTAGCGAGGACTCGTCTGGATTGTAAATTCCGCGTGGCTGATCGTTTCCAGCTTCACTCTCGCCACGCCGCGATGGAACATGCCCAATTGCCGCGCCGCCTTCGGAGAAAGATCGATAATTGCCCGTGATCGTCGCGGTAGGCGGTCGTTGATGCGCACCAGCACACTGCGTTGATTGCGCAAATGGGTAACCCGAACGTAGCTGCCGAGCTTTAAGCGCCGATGGGCAGCGGTCATGGCCTCGGCGTTGAAGCGTTCGCCGCTCGCAGTCCTTAGACCATGCAAACTCTTGTGGTAGTAAGTCGCGCGACCGACTTGGCTAAAGCGCGCTGTTGCCGAAACCCCAGTTGTGCCGTCGGCCGACGCGCCAAATACGACTAGTGCAATAAACGCAACAGCGATGGTATAGCGAGCAACATTCATTCGTTGATTCCCGTGCGCGATGTCAGCCTGCTTCGACGCTAACTGTGGCAGAATTACCGGTGGCCACGGTTCGTAATTATTTTTAACTTCTTCCTTAATATGCATAACCCTAGCACGATTTCCGCCCGAACATGAGTTCGGCGCCGATGAGCCCATTGCGCAAGGCAATTATTGCGCTCGCCGCGATGTCGTTAATCTGGGGTTACAACTGGGTCACCATGAAACAAGCGATGATCGATGCCGGACCGCTGAATTTTTCCGCGTTACGCTTCGGGATCGGCGGGCTGACCCTGGTGCCGGTGATGATTTTCCTCAAACATTCTTTCGGTATACCGCGCAGTGAGTGGCGCACCGTGGCATCGCTGAGCCTGATATTGGTGGTCAATTTTGGTTTCGTGATGACGGCGTTGATCGTCGGCGGCGCGGGCAAGATCAGCGTGCTGGTCTACACCATGCCGTTTTGGGCACTGATCCTGGCGCGCTTTATGTTGCACGAGCGGCTCAAGCGCTGGCAGTGGCTTGCCGTTAGCTTGGCGTTTGTCGGCCAAGTCATCTTGATCGATCCACTGCATCAACACGGCAGCATTCTTTCCAGTGCGTTAGCGGTGTTGGCTGGCCTGTTTTGGGCGGCAAATGTAATCATGGTAAAAGAACTGCAGCGCCGCGAAAACGTGCCGATGATCACCCTGACCTTTTGGCAAATCACCATTGCCGCAATCGGTTTCTTTCTTTCCGGCCTGATCATCCCGCAAAAAGCCATCACCTGGACGCCCTTGCTGGTCTGGTGCATTTTCTACAGCGCCGTGATCAGCACCTCGCTCGCCTGGCTACTGTTTTACTACGCGCTAAAACGCATGCCCGCCGGCCTCGCGGGATTGAGCACGTTGGCCACACCCGTTATCGGCGTATTGTTTGCTTGGTGGCTATTGGGCGAGCGGCCGACGTTCATCGAAGCGATCGGCATGGCGTTAATCGGCTGTGCACTAGCGACCCTCGCCTTGGTTCCGGTCATATTAAAGCGACCGACCGCGCCATAATTTTTTTCGATCCATTTTCAGTTTCTAGGGAAGCTCTGAATAAGTTCGAGTTCTACATGGGACAAGACGCGAACAAAAAATATCGACGCAGCCTATGCAATTATTAGGTAAGGCGATATTTTTTGTGAGCCAAACATAAAGCCATGACGAAATCGGACTTATTCAGCGCTTCCCTAATTTGAGTTTTCAACATGCGCCTTACTTCCATCGTTCTTGAAGGCCGCGAACAAGCGGCTGTGGTACTTCCCGCCGGCTTGGCGCCGGTAGCTCACATTAACTCGCAACTGAATAAGTCCTGGCCCACGGATATGTTGGCGTTAATCGAGCGCGGCATTGACCATGAACTCGGGCGCGATGCTACGCGAGTGAAACAAACCATCAATCCAAGCAGCGTCAAGGTCGCGCCGCTGTATCGCCGACCGCGCAAGATTTGGGGCATCGGTTTGAACTATCTTGACCACGCTAAAGACCTCGACGCGCCTTATCCGACCGCGCCGGCATCGTTCATGAAAAACGATAACACCATCATCGGCCCCGGCGATGTTATCGAACTGCCGCCACAGTCCGAACGCGTCACGGCGGAAGCGGAACTGGGCCTCATCATCGGCCGCACCTGTCGCGCCGTATCCGAGCAAGACGCAGTAAATTACCTGGCCGGTTATTGCTTGATTATCGACATGACGGCGGAAGATATTTTGCAAGTGAATCCGCGCTTCCTTACGCGCTCGAAAAACTTCGACACGTTTTTTTCTTTTGGGCCCGAACTCATCACGCCGGACGAAGTGCCCGACGTGCTCGGCCTCACCGTCGGCACCTACAACAACGGCAAACTGCATCGCGAAAACCAAGTGCGCAACATGGCGTTTCCGCCGGATTATTTAGTGTCGTTTCACTCCCATGTGGCGACGCTGTATCCCGGCGACATCATCAGCACCGGCACACCGGGTGCAGTGGTAATCAAGCCCGGCGACGTGACCGATTGCCGCATCGGTGGTTTGGGTACCTTAAGCAATCCGGTGGCCAAGCGCGAGTGGTGAGATACCTCGCCGTTTTATTGCTACTGGCGGCGTGCGGCAAAACGCCGCAATTGGCAAAACTGCCGAACGATGCCGTCATACTCGCCTTCGGCGACAGTTTGACGTTCGGCACCGGCGCAACGCCGGAAACCAGCTATCCCGCCGTATTGGAGCAACTCATCGGGCGGCGTGTCGTTGCGGCGGGCGTACCGGGCGAAGTAACGGCCGAGGGTCTGGAACGCTTGTCCGATGTGCTCGAAGAGGAACAACCCAAGCTGCTGATTCTGTGCCACGGCGGCAACGATTTGCTGCGGCAAACCGGCGAGGCAAAAGCAGAAGCCAATTTGCGCGCCATGATCGCGCTGGCCAAAGCAAAAGGAATCCAAGTCCTGATGGTGGCCGTGCCGAAACCGGGCCTCACCTTTTCAGCGCCGGCGTACTACGAAAAAATTGCGGAAGAATTGAACTTACCGATTGAGACCGGCGTTCTGCGCAACATTATGAGCTCGTCGAGTTTGAAATCGGATCAAGTGCATCCTAATGCCGCAGGCTATCGAAAAATGGCCGAAGCGATCGCCGAGTTATTGAAATCAGCCAAAGCGATTTAATGATCGATGCTCTGAACATCTCGCCACGCTTGCCTTTCAGCCATGCATGTGCTGGAAGCCGCGCCCGATAAGGCTGCTGGCAACACCCTATGCATTATGAGACACCAAAATCAGGGCGAAAACTACGCCAAATAATCTGTGTAACTACATCGCGATTTAGACTGACATTGCCGCTTGCCTCAATTCAAAATGCGCGAGGCGGTGGCAGTTGGCACAGAGCACGGTCAAATCATTGAGGGTTGTTCTACGCACACCCTCTGCGATTGGGTGTTTATGATGAACGTCTAGCTGGATCATAACCGTTGGTACGAAACTGCACCGCGCGCACTTCATCCCGTAGTACTTTAGCGCCGCCTTGCGCAACGCCGGATCGCGCTCGGCCTTAGATAACACTACTTCCACCCGTTCGCCCTCGACCGCGCTATCCCACGCGTTCTTGAACCGTTCAGGAACGAAAACGGATAGTTTGGTGACGCGCCCGTCAAGAATGAACACCGCACAATGTGCATCCGGTGACCGCAGCCCGCGCCCAATACCTTGGCGAAGTCGTCGAATAGCGGTGTTTCTGGCGTCGAGATAGTGCGTCGTAATCTGGCCATCGACGACCACCGGCTGACCAAACGGGACTCGTGGAATGAGGATGGATTGCCATTGTATTTGCGTATCTAGTCCCGCCCAGGCGCCGGCTGCGATCAGTATGCCATCGGCCGGCACGCGCCGTGCCGCATTGCTGGTGTCCTCACGCGCGTCGCCTTGGCCCTCGCGCACTATGGCGCCGGGGACGGCCGCCGCCAATTCGTCCGCGAGCGTGTGGCTGGGCGCGATAACCAACGCAGGGCGTGGCGCATGATTGATTGCGTCCACCACAGCGGGCAACCAATCCGGCGAATCAACATCGAGCGGTTTAATGTTAAAAGTGAGATGCCCGTGCTTTGCCGGCTCGATAATCGATGACAACAATGAGGCCGATTCAATTCCCATCGCATGACGGAAGTCGTCGAACTTGTCGTTAATCGATAATGTGGCGGACACAAAAGCAACCGCGGGACGGTTGCTTATTTTCTTAAGCAGTCGCCCCGGCATCTTATGGGTCAATACAATGCCGCCATCGTTGTCGATGCCTGCATTGTGATACCACGCGGGCGATTCGATAGCGTCGAGAATAATCCGTGCGGCCGCGCGTATTTCCGGCTCTACCGTACGCGGTGGCTTAGCAAGAATCTTGCTTAGCGTTTCAACTGCGCTCGTTAGTTTGATCGCCAGGCCGGCTAAGTCCCGCGCGGTGATAACAAAATCACTTTGCAGCGCGGCCATGTCGGGCAACTGATCCGCCTCGTCGAACAGGATATAGTCGCGCTGCGTCGATCCGTTGTATTCGCCACCCAACCGTTGATCGATGATCACGCTCGCTGCGGTGCAGACCATGACACGCTCCGCATTCGCGACGTCGCGCTGCCTTTCGTATTCGGCGCGCGTGGTAAACATACGCGCCGGACGAAACGCGGCCATGTCCGTTAGGCCGACTGCTGACAAGTCGCTTGATGCGAGCAACTGCTCAATCAATTGATGCGTTGGCAGCACCAGGGCGATGCGCCGGTGGGTATTTGCGATCGCCGCCAAATAAGCACGTGTCTTGCCGAGTCCGGTTGCACCTTCAATCAGCAGCGGCGCGTCGTGCTGCTCAATATGGCGCGCGACGATTGCAGCGAAATTCTGTTGCTCGGCTGATCGAAACATTTCTTTTATTAAATTTAACCACGATTGTTTGTCGTAGCTTAACCGAAATATCGGAAATCCGATTATCTCTGTTTTAGCAACCGCCCGCACATGGGGGGTGGCTTGATCGGCGTAATCGTGCACCGTGTAGCGCTGCTTTTTCTAGTAACCACCCGCACAAGGGGTGGCTTGATCCACGTGGGCGGCAATGATCGCGCGCGAAGAGTTCTAGTAACCACCCGCACAAGGGGTGGCTTGATCCGCTGTAGTGGGCAGCAGTTCCAACGCCAAGTTCTAGTAACCACCCGCACAAGGGGTGGCTTGATCAATCGCTTTGGCGATCACATTTTGCGGGTTGTTCTAGTAACCACCCGCACAAGGGGTGGCTTGATCAGCGCGAATTAGGTGGGTTGCGCGCCTATTGTTCTAGCCCGAATATTTCACCGTAGTAATTGAAAAGAGGTCGGCGTTCCGTCTGTAAGCCGCGTTGATAAAGGTGTCGAAGCC
>JBKJHT010000112.1:0-36402 GCA_046598945.1 Burkholderiales bacterium
CCGTACCGCAATAAAAACGCTACCAACGCTCCGTTTTAACACCAATAAACTCGCATCTCAGCAACGCATTCGCAACGTCACAACAAAAATTCAACTACGGTGAAATATGCGGGCTAAGCAGATTTGGCAACATCTTGAGCGCTGGGCTCGTCAGTTACAGTGCAAGCGAATTGCCCACCAACGCTTTCCCCAGGGCGCCGTCATCGAACCGGCGCGCCGATTGTGCGCGCAGTCGCCGTAGCCAACGTTTGCTATCACGTTTTGAATAAGCGCAAAGTCGACTTCCGTCTAGGACGTTTCGGCCCCGGTCGGTTTAATCTTAGACGGCAATAATTTTCCTTTACGTGCGCGCCGTCCAGCATATTCGTTGAGTTGATTGGTGTTCAGACGAATCTCCGTCGCTTTGCCGCCACGGCCAATGCCGTGGATAAGCAGTGGCCGCGCGCCAACTGCGATGGCCGTGATCAGCGTTTCGCCGTCGTCGAGCGCCATCACAATCACGCCCTTGCCGCCGGCCGCGAGGTGTTTCATTTCATCGATGGGGAACACCAGCAATTTACCGTTCTGCGATACAGCGGCGATCGCCTGTGCCGTCGCAGCATCGAACAACCGCGGCGTGAGTACAACGTGCCCGTCGTCGAGATTGACGAACTGCTTGCCCGCCTTGGTGCGCGACAGCAAATCGGCCGGCTCACAGGTGAAGCCAAAGCCATTGCTGGTCGCGAGCAAAAGCCGTCGAGTGGTGGGGCCGGCGATCATGCCAATGATCCGTGCACCTAATGGCAGTTCGATCAAGCTCGTCAGCGGCGACCCGTCGCCACGGCCGCTAGGCAAGCTGGACGCCATCACTGTATACATGCGGCCGTTGCTGCCAATGAGGATCACGGCATCCACGCTACGGCACGCTTGCATCGCCAGCAACGCATCGCCTTCTTTGAAGCTCACCGATGCCGGATCGATTTCGTGGCCCGGCCGGGCGCGGATCCAGCCCTTTTGCGACAGGATCACGGTGACCGGCTCATCGAGAACGCTGACGGTAAATACTGCTTTGTCCGTTTGTTCGATCAAGGTGCGGCGCGCATCGCCGAACTTCACGGCGTCGGCTTCGATTTCTTTCACCAACTGGGCACGTAGCGCCGCCGGTTTATCGAGCAGGCGCTTGAGTTGCGTCTGTTCGGTATGTAATGCTTTCATCTCCTGCTCGATCTTTATGGCTTCCAACCGCGCCAGTTGGCGTAAGCGAATCTCGAGAATATCCTCGGCTTGGCGGTCACTGAGTTTGAACGCGCTGATCAACGCCGCTTTCGGCTCGTCCGACTGGCGGATGATCTTGATAACTTTGTCGATGTTAAGCAGGACCAGCGATCGGCCTTCCAGAATATGAATCCGATCTAGAACTTGAGTCAGTCTATGTTCTGCGCGGCGGCGCACGGTCGCTAGGCGGAACTCGATCCACTCGTTAAGCACCTCCAACAAAGTCTTCTGCCGCGGCCTGCCATCGCGACCGACGGCAACGAGATTGATACTGAAATTTCCCTCTAGGCTGGTGTGTGATAGAAGCAGGTTAACGAATTCCTGCGGATCCTGGTTCTTCGATTTCGGCTCGAACACCAAGCGCACCCGAGCTTCTTTGCCGGACTCGTCGCGCACTCGATCCAGCGCCGCAAGAATCAGTTGCTTGAGTTGGATTTGGTCGTGCGTAAGGGATTTCTTGCCGAGTTTCACCTTGGGGTTGGTCAGCTCCTCGATCTCTTCGAGGATCTTCTTGTTGCTGGTCTGATGCGGCAATTGCGTGATAACGATTTGCCATTGGCCGCGCGCCAGATCTTCTATTTTCCAGCGGGCGCGCATTTTTAGCGAGCCGCGACCGGTTTCGTAGACCTGCCGAATCTCCGCCGAGGACGATATGATTTGTCCGCCGCCGGGGAAGTCCGGTCCGGGCAGAAGTTTCAGCACTTCGGCGAGAGTGGTCTTCGGTTGATGGATCAACTGAACGCATGCGCTCGCGACTTCCTTCAGGTTATGGGAGGGAATTTCCGTCGACAAACCGACGGCGATACCGGAAGCGCCGTTCAGTAGAACGAAGGGCAAACGTGCCGGCAGTTGGCTCGGCTCCTGAAACGCGCCGTCATAATTGGGAATGAAATCGACAGTGCCCAGATCGATTTCGGACATCAGGAGCGATGCAATCGGCGTCAGCCGGCATTCGGTGTAACGCATCGCCGCGGCGCCGTCGCCATCGGGCGAGCCGAAATTGCCGTGACCGTCGATGAGCGGATAGCGCATGGTGAAATCTTGCGCGACGCGCACTAACGCATCGTAGGCCGCTATTTCGCCATGGGGATGATATTTGCCGAGTACATCGCCGACTACTCGGGCGGATTTTACCGGCTTCGCCGTCGGGCTCAGGCCCATGTCGGCCATGGCGTAGAGAATGCGCCGCTGCACCGGTTTCTGACCATCGCAAATATCCGGCAGCGCACGGCCCTTGACGACTGAGATCGCGTACTGCAGATAGGCGAGTTCCGCGTATTGCGCGAGCGGCGCTTCGTTTGGATCGATGTCGCTGGGTGGCGCCGGCGGAACCGACGGTGGCGGCGGCGTCATGTCAATCTCACTCGGATTTTCGGCTATCTCGTCCACCTCGAACAGGTCGCGTTGTTTGCGTGCCATTACAGGTCGCCCTCGACCGTGTTGCCGTTCTCTTCAAGCCAGGCACGGCGCTGCGCGGCTTCGCCCTTGGCCATGAGCATGGTCATTTTGGCATCGACGAAATCCATTCCTTCGTCATCAAACGTGACTTTAAGTAACTTGCGCGTATCCGGGTTGAGGGTGGTGTCCCAGAGTTGGATGGGATCCATTTCGCCCAATCCCTTGAAGCGCGAGATCTGCCAGGCGCCGGGTTTGAAACCTTCGCTTAAAAGCCGCTCCTCGGTGCTGCGCAGCTCGGCCTCGTCGAGCACGTAGACTTTGCGCGGCGGTTTGTTCTTGCCCTGGCCCGGCACGTCCAAGCGAAACAGTGGCGGGCAGGCGACGTAGATGTGACCGGCCTCGATCAGCTTCGGAAAATGCGCAAAGAATAAGGTCAGCAACAATACCCGGATATGGGCGCCGTCAACGTCGGCATCCGACAGGATAATCAGCTTGCCGTAGCGCAGCGGCGAGAGATCCGGTTGATCGGTGCGGTGGTGGGGATCGATGCCCAGGGCCACGGCGATATCGTGGACTTCATTGTTGGCGAACAGGCGATCTCGATCCACTTCCAACGTGTTCAGCACTTTGCCGCGCAGTGGCAACAAGGCCTGATATTCCTTGTCGCGTGCCATCTTGGCGCTGCCGCCGGCGCTGTCGCCCTCGACCAAAAACAGTTCACGACGCATCACATCGTCGGTCTCGCAATCGGTCAGTTTACCGGGCAGGACGGCCACACCGGAGGATTTGCGTTTATCGACCCG
This sequence comes from Burkholderiales bacterium, assembly GCA_046598945.1. GTDB lineage: Bacteria > Pseudomonadota > Gammaproteobacteria > Burkholderiales > JALYOK01 > JALYOK01. The sequence goes on from JBKJHT010000112.1 coordinate 3,456, forward strand.
TTGCGCCGATTTCAAACGATTCTGTGCCTGATTAATGGCGAGCTCGGCAATTTTTTTGCCGTAGTCGGCGTGCTGATTGAGCCAAAGTTCGATCGGATCTTTGATGGCGTTCGACACCAAGCGAACGGCATCGCGGCTATTCAGCCGCTCTTTGATTTGGCCTTGGAACTGCGGATCGAGGACTTTTGCCGAAAGCACAAAACTCACTCGAGCAAATACGTCGTCAGGCAACAGTTTCACCCCCTTGGGCAACAAGCTGTGGGCATCGACGAAGCGCGCGACGGCATTGAACAGCCCTTCGCGCAATCCGGATTCGTGGGTACCGCCACTCGGCGTAGGAATCAGGTTCACATAGCTTTCGCGCACGACCGTTCCCGATTCGCTCCAGCCCACTACCCAGGCGGCGCCTTCGCCTTCGGCAAAGTCGCCGATATTGCTATCGGCAATATATTTCTCGCCGGGAAAAAGCGGCACGATCAGTTCATGGCCGTTCAGTTGTTCGGTGAGATAGCCGGTCAAGCCGTCGGGGTAATTCCAGGTCCTGGTCTCGGCGGTTTTTTCTAAAGTGAGGGAGAGGCGCACGCCGGGAAGCAGGACGGCGCGGGCGCGTAACGCCCGCTCGAGTTCGGCCACCGTGATGACGCCGCTGTCGAAGAATTTGCCGTCGGGCCAGAGCCGTATTCGGGTACCCGTTTGTTTGGTCGTGCCGACCTTCTTGAGTTTTTCAGCGAGTCCGCCGTTTTCAAAGGCGATTGCGTAGGTCTGGCCGTCGCGCATGACTTCGCATTCCAAACGCTTGGAGAGCGCGTTGCTGACGGATACGCCGACACCGTGTAAGCCACCGGCAAATGTGTAGGCGCCACCGGATCCTTTGTCGAACTTGCCACCGGAATGCAGGCGCGTGAAGATGAGTTCGATGACCGGGAGTTTTTCCGTCGGATGCGGGCCAACCGGTATGCCGCGGCCGTCGTCGGCGACGCTGACGGAGCCGTCAATATGCAATGTCACCGCGACCGCTTTCGCATAACCGGCAAGGCATTCGTCAGAGGCGTTGTCGATGACTTCTTGGACGATATGCAGCGGACTCGCCGTCAGCGTGTACATGCCGGGTCGGTGACGGACGGCTTCCAGGTCTTTTAAGACACGGATAGATGATTCGTCGTATTTAGGGCGGGTGGCCATGGAATTTTCGCAGCGAGATTGTTAAGAACGCATCGGATTCTATCCGATTGCTCGGAGCAATAGCACATCGCCATTGTCATTGTCATTTCGATTGCGGCGCACACCGTACCCATACCGCGCCACGAGCCGCTCCTAGCTTGGCTCGTGGCAAGGCATGGGCTGAGAGCCGCATGGCCTTATGGCCCTAGGCCACCCCGGGCCAACTCCTGGATACGGGGTGGCCGGGCATTGCCGCCTAGGCCGTTGACTGGCCTTGAGGTTATCCTTCGCGTCGATGCATGCGAACGCGCATCCGCTACCGTAGGTGACGGTTAGGCCTCGCGGAACAACTCCACTTTGTGTGCCTCGTAATATTTCAGTGCGCGGTGGACGGCGTGGACAATGGCGCGCGCAGATAGCGTTGCCCGGGCGACGAAGTCGAAGCGTCCGCTGTCCTTGCGAACTTCCCAGCGCGCATCGCTGGTGTTGCGCAGCGATGCGCCACCAAACACTTTTATCCAATTGCTCTTTACGATTTCAATGTAGTCGCCGAGGCCCGGCGTCTCATTGTGATTGAGTACGCGCACGCCGGCCACTGCGCCGTCTTCCTTCACGGCGATGATCAGAAATATATTTCCGCTATAGCCGTCCGGCGCCGTCATTTCAAGAATCACCGCGCTGGGTTTGCCTTGCAGCCGCGCGCGATAGGCAACGGTGCGATTGCGTGTATGCAGGAGTTCTTGATCCGGCGGAACTTTGACGCTGTCGCGCAACAGTCGATTGTCGTATAACTCCGGCGGCAAGATTTGGCCGATCACGCGCATCTTTTCTTCTTCTTCGCGTTTGATGACGATCTCGCGCGTCACGCTGTTGATCGGCGTGAGCACGGCGAGGCCGAGCAGCAACACGCCAAAAAGGATGATGGCGTTACGTTTGTTTAACTTGGAAATTGGATTCATGACACAACCTCACGCACAGGTTTCTTTTGTTTACGGCCGAATACCGGCGGCACGGTGTAAGCGTCGATTAACGGTACGCACATATTCATGAACAACACCGCGAACGCGACGCCATCGGGATAGCCGCCGAAAACGCGGATCAAGAACGTCAGCGCCGCGGCGCCGGCGGCAAAAATGATTTTGCCGCGCGGCGTGGTCGCCGCGGAGACGGGATCGGTAATGATGAAAAATGCGCCGAGGAGGGTTGCGCCGCCGAACACGTGGAACAGCGCGTTGGCGTGCTTGGTCGGATCGATCAGATGAAAAAATTCAGCCATGCCGGCCATCACGGCGATGAACGCGATCGGCAAGTGCCAGGTGATGAGCCGTTGCTGCCATAAAAATACGCCGCCGAGCAAGTAGGCGAGTGCGATGAATTCCGAGCCCTTGCCGGCGAGATTGCCGAAGATCGGCATGTACATAAAATCGGCGATCTTGACCTTGGTGCTGACCTGGACCTTCAGTGTATCCAATGGCGTGGCCATGGATTCCGCGTCGATGACGAAGGTTTTATTGGCGAACTCGGGAAAGATATGATTGAGTTGATCCGAAAATTCAACTCGTGTCGCGGCGATCATATTCGGCGGTGACCAATGGCTCATCGGCGATGGAAATGCGATTAGCGCCGCGGCGAATCCGGCCATGGCAGGATTGAACGGGTTGTAACCGAGGCCGCCGAAAATATGTTTAGCAATGACGATGGCGAACAATGTCGCCGTTACCGTGAGCCACCAGGGCGACAGCGGCGGCATGGAAAGCGCCAGTAGCCACGCGGTGAGCAGGGCACTCATGTCGCTCAGGAAAGGCCACACCGGCACGCGGCGAATTTTGAGCAGAATCGCTTCGGCGACCAGGGCGGTGAAGCTGGCGATGGCCAGAGAAACGAGAATCGCCGAGCCAAAATAATAAACGTAGGCGATGATACCGGGAAGCAGTCCAAGCATCACTTTGAACATGACCTTGGTGACGGATAACTTGCCGATGATCGCCGTGGTTTTCATGGCGATGACGTGCGCCGCGCGCGCGCCCGGGTGAGGGCGGCTTGCACGGCGGCGTTTTTCAAGTCCGTCTCGTTTTCACTGCTGTCGGGCGTCGCGTCGATTGACGCACCTTGCGTGTGGGCCGAGACATTTACCGCGCGGTCGCTTTCATACCGAGCAAGGCGCTGTTCGCGCTGTTCAAAGCGCTGCCGGGAGGAATCGGCAAACGCGTTTTCCTTCGCTCGGCCGGCCAGTTCGACTTTTGCTTGTTTGAAATATTGCGACAACGGGATGCGGCTCGGGCACACGTAGTTGCAGGCGCCGCATTCGATGCAATCACGTACCGAATAATCGGCGGCGCGACCGAGATTTTTGGCTTTCGCATGCCAATACATGTCGTGCGGCAACAGATCCGCCGGACAGGCTTCCACGCATTGGCCGCAGCGGATGCAGGGTAACGCCGGTTGCGCCGGCGGAAACAATTTCTTTGAGGTGGCGATGATGCAGTTCGCTGCCTTCACCAAGGGCATGTCGGGGGAATCAATGCGATAACCCATGAGCGGGCCGCCGACGATGTGGCCATCGGTATCGCTTTCCTCTACGGCCAAATTTAAAAGCTCGCGGAACGACATGCCCAAACACGCCTCGTAATTTTGCGGCGTGCGCACGTTGCCGGTCACAGTGATGATGCGCGTCATTACCGGCTCGCCCAACGTAATGGCACGGAAGATACTGTAGGCGGTGCCGCTGTTAAAACACTGGACGCCGTATTCCGGGGCATGCTCGCCGCCGGGGACTTCGATGTCCGTCAACAGTTTGATCAGTTGTTTCGCGCCGCCGGATGGATACATGGTCGGCAGCGTCACGATCTGAAAGCCGCCGCCATGCAGTTTGACGGCCGTTTGCATAGCGGCAATCGCTTCCGGTTTGTTGTCTTCAATCGCGATGATTACATCGCGCGCATCGCATAACTGCTGTAAAAGTGAGACGCCCAGCACGACATCGTCGGGACGTTCGCGCATCAACATCGAGTCGCAACTGATGTAAGGCTCGCACTCTGAGCCGTTGATGACGAGCGTGTGAATCGCTTGGCCGTGATCGGCGTTGAGTTTGGCGGCGCTGGGAAACACCGCGCCGCCGAGGCCGACCACGCCCATGGCTTGCAAATGATCGAGCACCTCGGCGCGGGTTTTTTCCGCGAACGGAAAGGGCGTGAAGTTGATCGCTTGATCCTTGCCGTCCGCTTCGATGGTGATGCACATATCGCTGTGTCCATCGGCACTCGGCACTGAATGGCGATCGATGGCGATCACCGTTCCCGAGGTGGGTGCGTGAATCGCGGCCGACATTTTTGATGCTGGTGTGCCGATGGTTTGGCCCTTGAGAACGTGGTCGCCGATTTGCACCGCGGGAATCGCCGCTTCACCGGCGTGTTGTTTCAACGGCAATATCAATCGGCTGGGCAGCGGTGCATGCATGATCGGCCGCACCGTCGATTCAGTTTTGTGGGCGGGAGGATGGATGCCGCCGTGGAAGCCAAACAGCTTGCGCATTAATGTATTCCTGCAGTTAGGGGGCGCATGTCGATGCAATCCACTGGGCAGGGCGGGATGCACAATTCGCAGCCGGTGCAATCGCGCGCTAACACCGTATGCATTTGTTTCGCCGCGCCGAGAATGGCGTCGACCGGGCAGGCTTGGATGCATAGCGTGCAACCGATGCAATGCACTTCGTCGATGACGGCGATGGCGCGCGCCTGGGTCACGCCGTGACTGGTGTCGAGGGGTTTGGTGTCGATTTTTAACAGGCGCGAGAGTTTCTCGATGCCCACGTCGCCACCGGGCGGGCAGCGGTTGATGTCCGCTGCGCCGGTGGCGATGGCACGGGCGTAAGGACGACATCCCGCATAACCGCACAGTCCACATTGGGTTTGCGGCAGTGCGGCGTTGATTTCATCTTCCAGCGCGCTGGCATCGGCGCGAAGGCGTGACAATGCGCGGCGCAGCATCACGCCGGTGACAACGGCAATCGAAGCGACGAGTGCGTCGGCGATCATTTTATCAACCCAATAAAGCCGAGGAATGCCAGGCTCATCATGCCGGCGGTGACCAGCATGATCGCGCTGCCGCGAAACGCGACCGGGACTTCGGCGACTTCGAGACGTTCACGTAGCGCGGCGAAGACGATGAGCATGAAAGTGAAGCCAATCGCGTGGCCCAAACCATAGAAAACCGATTCGCCAAAGTTAATTTGCTCCTGCGTCAGCAACAATGGCACACCCAACGCAGCAGAGTTAATCGAGGCGAGCGGAAAATAAATGCCGAGCGAGGTTTTGAGGATTGGGTTAGTGCGGCTGAGGTAGGCGTCGCTGAGTTTCCAGCAGGCAACGATCAACGTCAGGTAGATCAGCACGCGCAGGAACTCGACTTCGTATTTGACCAACACGTATTCGTTAATCAGATAGGACAAGCCGGTGACGACGCTCAGGCAAAATGCCGTCGTCAGGCCGATGCAAAGCGCGGACTCAAGCCGCCGCGCACCGCCAAACATCGGGCCGAGGCCGAGCAATTTGATAAGCAAAATGTTATCGACGAGCGCCGCGCCGACGACGATCGACAGATAATTTTCCATGATTCAAAGTCGTGTTGTGGTCACTGCGAAGCATCCTCCCGCGGAGCGCCTCGAACGAAGACTAGCATGGAATGGTTTGCCCAAGAAGTCTCGCGATCGGCGTATACGACAAGCCAAGATCGCGGGCAATATCGGGATGGGAAATATGACCGCGATAAATCTGCACGCCGTCGGCAAAGCCGGGTTCGATCGCGCAAGCCTCGGCCAGGCCGTTGTCGGCCAGCATTTGTACGTAGGGGAGTGTCGCGCTTGCCAGTGCCAGCGTGGCGCTGCGGGCGACGGCGCTGGGCATGTTGCCGACGCAATAATGGACGATGCCTTCGTCTAGGTAGAACGGCGCGGAATGGGACGACGGACGCGAGGTTTCGCTCAAGCCGCCTTGATCGATGCACACGTCGACCAACACCGAGCCGGGTTCCATGCTGCGCAGCATTGCGCGCGTCAATAATTTTGGCGCGAGGTTGCCGGGATTGAGAATCGCGCCGACGATGAGGTCGGTGGTGCGAATTTCGGCGGCGATGTTAGCGTCAGTGGCCGGGGCGGTTTTGATGCGGTCGGCGAAATTTTTCTTGAGGGCATCGAGCCGCACCGCATCGATGTCGAGCACGGTGACTTCGGCGCCAAGACCGACTGCGACATGTGTCGCGTGGCTCCCAGCGTTGCCGGCGCCAAGCACCAACACGCGACCAGGCGGCACGCCGGAGCCGCCACTCAACAAGGTGCCCTTGCCACCGTTAACCAGTTGCAGTCCCCAGGCGCCGACCGTGATGGCTAAGCGCCCAGCGATCATGGACATGGGTTTCAACAGTGGCAGGTTGCCGTACACATCGCGCACGGTTTCGTAGGCGATGCCGATGACTTCGCGCGACAGCATTGCCTGGGCCAACTCGGGATCGGGCGCGACGTGGAGGTAGGCAAAAATCAGTTGCCCGGGCTTCAGATACGGATATTCCGCCGGCTGTAATTCCTTTACTTTGACGATTAGATTCGCGGCGTAAACCTCGGGGGTGCTCGCGACGACGTTGGCCCCCGCCGTCTCGAACGCCGCATCAGTAAAGCCGCTGCGGGCACCGGCATTCATTTCCACAACGATCGAATGGCCACGCCGCGCCAATGCCGCAACGCCGTCGGGCGTCATGCCGACGCGAAATTCGCCATCTTTGCATTCCTTGGGAACGCCGATCAGCATCGCCCTGCCATGATTTCGCGCAGCAAATTCGGTCCGCGATAAATCAGTCCGGAGTAAACCTGAATCAGTGTCGCACCGGCGTCGAATTTTTCTTGGGCGGTGTCGGCGGAATCGATTCCGCCAACGCCGATGATGGGAATGATGCCTTTGAGTTGTTGCGCCAAACGGCGCACCACTGTCGTCGCCGCGTGTTGCAACGGCTTGCCGCTGAGGCCACCGGCTTCTTTGCTATGCGGCGAACGCTCAACGCCGACGCGCGCGAGCGTGGTGTTGGTGGCAATGACGCCGTCGATGGCGTGGGCCAGCAGACGATCGGCGATCATGTCGATGTCCGCTTCACTTAAATCCGGCGCGATCTTGATGGTGAGCGGGACGTATTTGCCATGCTGCGCGTGGAGGGCTTTTTGTTTTTGTTTGAGCGCTGCGAGCAGCGCATCGAATTCGTTTTCCTGCTGCAACTGTCGCAAGTTCTTGGTGTTCGGCGACGAAATATTCACAGTGACATAACTGGCATGTTGGTAAACTTTTTCTAGGCAGACGAGATAGTCGTCCGCCGCGCGCTCAATCGGCGTATCGAAATTTTTGCCGATGTTGATACCGAGGATGCCGCGGTAGTGGCTGCGCTTAACGTTTTCGATCAGGCGCTCGACGCCGTGATTGTTGAACCCCATGCGATTGATGATGGCTTGTTCTTTAACTAGGCGAAACATGCGCGGTTTCGGGTTGCCCGGTTGCGGACGTGGGGTGATGGTGCCAACTTCGATGAAGCCAAAACCGAGTGCGGCGAGAGCGTCGATGTAATCGCCGTTTTTATCCAGGCCCGCCGCGAGGCCGATCGGATTGGGGAAATCCAAACCCATGGCGTGAATCGGTTGCGTCGCGATGAACTGCTTTTTTGTTGGCAGCAAGCCCATTCGCTGGGCGCGGGCGAGCAGGCCCAGCGTAACGTCATGGGCGGTTTCCGGATCGAGACGGAAGAGAAGCGGTCGTGCGAGTTGATAGAGCAAGATGATTGGATAAATTGTGATTATTTTAAGGCATCGAGCCAGAAGCCGCATGGATCTTGCCTCGTAGGAAGGCATGCCCGGAGAGTTGCACTGGTGCTGGCTGGACAGGCAGGTGCTTTACGTATTTTCGGCGGCTAGCCTTTGCCACCGCGCATCGATGAATCCCTCCTGCGGGCGGAAATTGGCTTTGTAGGCCATCTTGCGGCTGTCCTTGATCCAGTAACCCAAATACAAATGCGGCAACCCCAGGCGCTTGCAGAGTTCGATTTGCCAGATCACGTTGTAAGTGCCAAAGCTGGTGTTGGGCAAGTCGGGATCGAAGAACGTATAAACGGACGACAGGCCGTCTTCCAATTCGTCGATGATGCTGACCATGCGCAAGGCGTCGCCTTCGCGAAACTCAACCAAATGGGTGCTGACATTGCTCTGGAGCAAGAAATGGCTGTATTGCTCGCGGCTGTCTTGATCCATGCCACCGCTGGCGTGACGCGACATTTGGTAGCGGCGATACAGGCCGTAATGCTCCGGATCAAACTTCAGCGCCATCAGCGTCGTCGTAAGATTTTCGTGGCGTTTCTTAGCGCGATGTTGGGTGCGATTGCCGGCGTATTCATTGGTCAATACCCGCACCGGCACGCAGGCCTGGCATTGGTCGCAGTAGGGCCGGTAAGTGAAGGCGCCGGAACGGCGAAAACCCAGGCCGACCAGTTGGCTATACGTTGCGGAATCGATCAGATAGCTCGGCGTCGCGACTTGGGAGCGAGCGAGTTTTCCGGCCAAGTAGCTGCATGGGTAGGGCGCGGTGGCGTAAAACTGAAGCTTTGCCGCCGGGATGTCATTCATGAAGGTCATCGTCGAACTTCCATGGACTTTTCGTGACAGGATTATTGCAGTTTACCAATTTTGCGAGCAGAGCGCTGAATTCGCTACGTGGAATTTCCCGCGCGCCGAAGCGGGCCAGGTGATCGGTGCGCATTTGGCAATCGATAATTTCATATTGCCAGCGCTGGAGCTGGCGGACTAAATGCACGAAGGCGATTTTCGAGGCATCGGTCGAGTGGGCGAACATGGACTCGCCGTAGAACGCGCGGCCTAGGGCGATGCCGTACAGTCCCCCGGCCAACTCGCCGTCGATCCAGCTTTCCACGCTATGGGCGATGCCTTGTTGGTGTAATGCATCGTAGGCATCGAGCATCCCGGCGGTGATCCAAGTGCCGTTTTGGCCGTCGCGCGGCGCTTCTGCGCAGGCCGACATAACGGCTCGAAAGCAAGTATCCACGCGGATCTCGAAGGCATGTTTGCGTAATGTTTTTTGCAGCGAGCGCGTGACTTTTAATTCGCCAGGAAACAACACCATGCGCGGATCGGGGCTCCACCACAATATCGGGTCGCCGCTGCTGAACCAGGGAAATATACCCTGACGGTAGGCATAAATCAGTCGCTCGGGCGAAAGATCAGCCCCGGCGGCGAGCAAGCCGCTGGGATCTTTACGGGCGGTAGAAAACGGGGGGAAGGGATCCTCTGGATTGAGCCAGGGGATCAAAACCTACTGCACCGTGACAGTAATGGATTTGCGCATGCGCTCGCCGTAGGAACGATGGGCGCCGTCGGCTAATTGCAATGTGAGCGTGTGTTTGCCGGGCGTGAGCTTGACCATCGTGTCGGTCTGACCTTTTCCGAAATGCTTATATTGCTCCGGCTTGTCGAGCGGCACCGTTTGTTCTTCTGCGATCATCGGCGCATCGATAATGAGATGGTGATGGCCAGTATCGAGCGTCATGTCGCCGGCGAGTTTTACTTCCATGCCTTCGTTGCCCATCACGACTTTGAGGTCTTGCGCGACGGTCGCACCGTCGGTCGGTGCAACAAAGAACACGCGCGGCTTGGGTTGCGAGGCGGTGGCGCAAGCGCTGGCCAGAACTGCGGCCAGAATTACGAACATTAGTTTTCTCATCTTACATTTCTCCTAGAGCGAAAGCATTATCAAAAAAGTATCACTTCGAGTTACCTGTTTCGGTGTGGCCGACACTGCACACGGGCCTTGGGCCGGGCGCAGTTTTTAAGCATGTCATCCTGAGCCATGCGAAGGATCTGCTTTTTTATGCGGCGGCAAAAGCAGATCCTTCGCGTTGCTCAGGATGACAGTTATTAAATGCGAACGGCTTTTAGCTACGTAGCAATCTCACCCTACCTTATGTTACACCCTCAAGAATCTGCACGTCGACCAGGGCGCCCGGCTCGATGCTCCCCTGAGCCTGGGACAAGACGATGAAGCAATTGGCGTCGCTCATGGATTTAAGAATGCCCGAGCCTTGGTCACCCGTGACTTTGACGGTCCAAATGCCTTGCGCGTCTTGCGATAAGATTCCGCGTTGAAATTCAGTGCGGCCCGGCACTTTTTTAATGGGTGAGGTGCACAACACCTTGAGGGACGGGAAGGGCTCGATGTTGGTTCGCCCCATCAACACCAATAATGCATCGCGCACGAACTGATAAAACGTAACCATGACCGCCACGGGATTGCCCGGCAGGCCGAAGAAATGCGCATTGCCGATTTTGCCGTAGGCCAGTGGCCGGCCCGGCTTCATCGCAATCTTCCAAAACAATACGTCTCCGAGTTTATTTAACATTTGTTTAACAAAGTCCGCCTCGCCGACCGATACACCGCCGCTGGTGATGACCACATCGGCGATTTTGGAGGCTTCCGCAAAAGCATTTTCAATCAGCACCGGATCGTCCGCCACCACGCCCATGTCGTACACCTCGCAACCGAGCTTCACCAACATGCCATATAAGGTGTAGCGATTGCTATCGTAGATTTGGCCTTCGTTGAGCGCTGAGCCAATCGAGCGCAATTCGTCGCCGGTAGAGAAAAATGCGACGCGCAGCGGGCGATAAACCGATACTTCGACAATACCGAGGGAGGCAATCAACCCCAGTTCCGCCGGGCGCACAGGATGTCCTTTTGGCAACGCAATGGCGCCAGCCTTTAAGTCTTCGCCGGCGTGGCGCAGGTTTTGCCCGAGCTTTTGTCCCGGCGCAATCGTGATCTGTTTTCCATCTGCTTTGGCGCGCTCTTGCATCACGATGCAATCGGCGCCCTCCGGCGCCACGCCGCCGGTCATGATGCGCACGCATTCCGCAACATTAATCGGTTTGCCGAATGGCTTGCCGGCGAAGCTCGCGCCGATCTCCGTCAGTGTCGATTCAGTGCCTTGCTTTAAGTCTGCAAAACGTACTGCCCAGCCGTCCATGGCGGAATTGCGATGGGCCGGGACGTTCACCGGCGACACAATATCTTCTGCCAACACACGGTTGAGCGCCGAGCGAATCGGCAGCCGCAGCGTACCGGTGATAGGAGCAAGGAATTGGCGAATCAGCAATCGCGCCTGATCGACCGGCATGGAATTCGGATCGTAATCATCGGCGCAGCTTGCTTCGCTCAGAGTTTTAGCATCTTTGATTTGGGACATGGTGAGGTGGCCGCGATCGTTAGTTTTAAAAAGGAACTCATTTTACCCATTACGCCGAACTGCGCGCGAACGAGGTGACAAATTACGTCACTTTTTGCGGATAAACGTCTTGCATCAAGGGCGGGATCCTTGTCAAAACCTGAATTGCAGGCAACGCGTTCTCACGGTAATTCCTAAAACTTTAGTTTTACGACGTTATTGTCAGAATCGGAATGGACTTATAACTGATTGATATCTAAATGTTTTGCGTTATTCAATCGACGTTGTGACAAAAAGACACAATTCCAAACCAACGAATGGGGACCACCTGGCACAGCGATTGCTCCATGTACTGGCAAGACACAGCGATGTGTTGTGAATTTAAACCCCACTCACTTAATGGAGCTCTAATATGAAACAAATGCAAAAAGGTTTTACCCTAATCGAGTTGATGATCGTTGTTGCGATTATCGGTATTTTGGCCGCTGTTGCGATTCCGGCTTATCAAGATTACACCATCAAGAGCAAAGTAACGGAAGCGTCGAATTTGGTTGCCGGTGTTAAGCAAGCAATTGCAGAACAAGCCGACTTTACCGGCCTTTCCAATAATACAGCCGCCGGTGCTCTTGCGATGAACGCCCCGCTGCACACCACAATCACGGGTAACTATGTGTTGAGCGTTGAAGCTGCTGGCACGAGTGCTACGACTGCAACGATTACCGTTACGCACAAAGCTGCTAGCTCTACCGTTCCTGTTGCGATGGCTGGCAAAACGATTATCTGGACCGGTACCCACAACGGTGGTAGCGTTTCTTGGCTTGTAACTGGTGGTGACTTGGATGCCAAATACAAACCGAAGGTCTAAGTTGCATGATCTTAGGTTAGCGTAAGTGAATCATAACAACGCCTCCCTTCGGGGGGGCGTTTTCCGTTGTGTGAATTGTTTTACTTGACTGCTGAAGTCGTATTTCAACCGTCCCCACTGAGCCGGTTGGAAGGGCGGATGACGCCACCTCGCAGACAATTGACATCTTCAACCACTAAATTCAATACTATGACAAACGATACACTCACCAACGATTCCCCGCTAAGCTCAGCACAAGCTCAATTAGAAACGATTAAAAAAATGGGTATGTCGCGCTGGAAGGCGGCGGGAATTCACCTTAGCCTTAGCGTTGTAGTTGCCATCGGCGTCGTGTTACTGCTGTACTACGTTTGGTATCCGCAACCGTTTTTTGACGCATCGGGCGGAAAGTTTTTGCTAATGTTGTTAGTGGGTGTCGACGTTGTGCTCGGCCCACTCATCACGTTGATCATTTTCGATACCAAGAAAAAGAGCCTCAAGTTTGATCTCGCCGTTATTGCTTTTGTGCAATTGGCGGCGATTTGTTATGGCGTTTACACCATGTATCTCGCTCGTCCGGTGTTCGTGGTGTTCTCCGTCGATCAATTCATCGTTTTGCCCGCCAACGATGTCGATCCCAAGATGCTCGCGCAGGTGACTCGCCCGGAGTTCAAATCGTTGTCCCTTACCGGCCCCAAATATGCGTATAACGTTCCGCAACTTTCCGGAACGGATTTGCAGGGGATGTCGCTTTCCCTTGATGGGTTCGCACCTCAGTTCTATCTTCCTTATGCGGAAAAAGCGGCGGAAGCTGCTAAGGCCGGAAAGCCTTTGGTGGATCTTTTGAAACGCCAGCCGCAGGCGAAAGCAATGATCGAGACAGCGCTCAAGCGAAAAGGTAAGAATGCCGCCGACGTTGTGTACTTCCCAATGAGCGCAAAAGTCATGATGCTGACCGTTTTGCTGGATTCCAAGAGCGGGGCGATCATAGCGATTTTGCCGCTTACCCCGGCCTAGTTATGGCGCCGAATCAGTAAGGCGCCCTCTTTCCGCCACCTCGATCGTTGGAAAAAGCCGATGCGGGGAATTGGCCGACGTTTGCGGGTTAGTTTACAATAGCGAATATCAAGACGCACCGTTCCCAATTCGCTCAGGAGCAAGCCATGTTACAAACCACGCCCGCCGCCATCAAGCTTAACCCCAACGACGATGTAATGATTGCCTGTCGGGAGTTGGAGGTTGGTACCGAAATTCCCGGTACGGGCATTCGCTGCACGGCGCGGATTCCGTCGGCACATAAAGTCGCGGTTACGGCGGTCGCGAAAGATGCGCCGGTGCGGCGCTATAACCAGATCATCGGTTTTGCGACGGCGGACATCAAGCCGGGCGATCATGTGCATAGCCACAATCTCGGCATGCATGCTTTCGAGCGCGACTATGCGTTCGGCCAGGATGTGAAGCCGATCGATTATTTCGTTGAGCAGGCAACCTTTGATGGTATCGTGCGTCCCGATGGGCGCATCGCGACGCGCAATTACATCGGGGTGATCAGTACGGTGAATTGCTCGGCGACGGTGACCCGCGCGGTGTCGGATTATTTCAAGCGCAGTGATGTCCTCGCGCAGTTTCCCAATGTCGATGGCATTGTGCCGCTGACCCACGGTTCCGGCTGCGGCATGGGTTCGACGGGCGAGGGCATCGATATGTTGCGTCGTACGCTCGCGGGTTATGCGAAGCATCCGAATTTCGCCGGTGTGGTGATGATCGGTTTGGGCTGCGAGGCGAATCAAATGAGCGCGCTGACCTTTACCCAAGGTCTGAAGGAAAGCTCAAAGCTCTTCACCATGACGATTCAAGACAAGGGCGGCACGAAAAAGACCATGGATTCCGCCCTGGACGCCGTAAAAGAAATGCTGCCCGAAGCGAATAAAGTAGGCCCGCGCCAGAAAGTCACTGCGAGTCATTTGACGCTTGGCTTGGAATGCGGCGGTTCCGATGGCCTTTCGGGCATTACCGCCAACCCGGCATTGGGTGCGGCGGCGGATTTGCTGGTGCGCCACGGCGGCACGGCAATTCTTTCGGAGACGCCGGAAGTCTACGGCGCGGAACATTTGCTCACACGTCGCGCGGTGTCGCGCGAGGTCGGCGAAAAACTCATCACGCGCATCAAGTGGTGGGAAGATTACACCGCGCGCAATCACGGCGATATGGATAACAATCCGTCGCCGGGCAACAAGGCCGGTGGCCTCACCACGATTCTCGAGAAATCCCTAGGCGCCGTGGCCAAGGGCGGCACGATGAATATGGAAGACGTGTACGAATACGCTGAAACGGTCACCGCCAAGGGCTTCGTGTTTATGGATACGCCGGGCTACGATCCGGCCTCCGTCACCGGCCATGTGGCGGGTGGCGCCAATGTCGTGTGCTTCACCACCGGGCGCGGTTCGGCTTATGGTTGCAAACCTGTGCCGTCGTTGAAGCTCGCGACGAATACCGCGATGTATCTGCGCATGACGGACGACATGGACATCAACTGCGGCGAGATCGTCGACGGTACGGTCACCGTGCAAGGTTTGGGCGAACAAATTTTCAAAATGATTCTCGACACCGCGTCGGGTAAAAAATCCAAGAGTGAAGAACTGGGTTACGGTGATGACGAGTTTGTGCCCTGGGTGATCGGCGCTACGATGTAATGCTGCTTGATTTGTAGAAATTATTAATGCCTCGTGCCTGGGAGGCAGACTGGGTGCGCCTGTTGGGCATATGTTCCTGCGGATTGGCTTTTGGTGCGATTTTCCAGGCAATAGACTTCTGAAATCTGTCGGTGACTCATTTGCGGCGTCCACCCTCATAGCCCTAGGCCACCCGGCCCTAGCCCTATCCCGGAGGGAGAAGGGCCGGGGACGGGGTGGGCTAGGGCCATGAGGGTGAAGCGAACGATAATCTCAACAAATCCAATTCCAAACATCCCTCCGTGACCCAAGAACGCATGTTAGTTGAAGTCGTCGTCGACGAAAGTGTCGACAACGTCGTCGGCACCGGCATCGAGCCGGCCGATCATCCCCACGCCCTCGACGCAGGTGTGATCAAGGGAATTCCCTTGGCCATGGCGGCGGTATTCTGCTTCGCCATCATGGATACCATCGCGAAATATCTCGGCGCGTTTTACCCGGTGTTGGCGCTGGTGTGGGCGCGTTATACGGTGCATATGCTGATCATGCTGGCGTGGCTCGGCCCGTCGATGAAATTCGATTTGGTGCGCACCACTCGGCCTGGGATGCAGATCTTGCGCGGATTATTTCTCGTGGGTTCGACGTGTTTTTTCTTTCAAGCTTTGCGCCTCATGCCGATGGCCGAAGCTTCCGCCATTGGCTTCATGACACCGCTGCTCGTGACTTTGCTCGCAGTCCCCATGCTCAAGGAAAAAATCAGCCGCCGCCGCTGGATCGCCGTCGTCGTCGGCTTCATCGGCGTCATGATCATCATTCGACCGGGCGGGAAAGTATTTTCGCCCGCCGCACTGTTGCCGCTGGGGACGGCGCTATGCTTTAGCTTGTACCAAATCATCACGCGCAAAGTCCATGCGGAAAATCCGCGCACCAGTTTGTTCTACAGCGCGCTGGTGGGGAGTATCGCCTTGACGGTGGTATTGGTGATGTCCTATCTGTTGAATCCATTTACCCTATATGAGCCTACGCCGTGGCACAGCGTGTTGATCCTCGCTCTCGGCGCCATCGGCGGTGTCGGGCACTTGGTGTTAATCCGTGCGTTACGCAAAGCGCCGGCTTCCGTGCTCGCACCGTTTTATTACACCCAACTGGTGTGGATTATTTTGTTCGGCTATCTCGCCTTTGGTGATTTACCCGATGGCTGGACCTCGCTCGGCATCATTGTAATCGTCGGCAGCGGGCTGTACGTCGCCTATGGCGAGCGCGTGCATTTGCGCAAGGTCACGCGACCCACCTCAAAGATCGGCTACTAACATATGCCGCGCTCCGCCGACATGCTGCTGTTGTTGCTCGGCGCCATTCTCTTGGCGGCCGGCCTGTTCGGTGGCGGAACGAAAATTTTCAGCGTGGAAGTTCCGATCGGATTCGGCGGAAAAATCGCGCGCCTCAGCGCCTTGGCGCTGGGCCTGATGATGCTCGGCGTCGGCCTCTATCTCACGTTATTACCTTCCGCAAAAACGCCTTCTAACGCGACCGGTCTGCCCAACGCGCCGTCACGGGAATTTTGCTTGGCGATAAAATCTCAGTGGGAAACGCAGAAATCTTGGTCCAACCAAGACGACGAAAATTTGCGCCGCAGTTTTCAGAACAGTCGTTGTCCTTCATTGGGGTTGACGATTCCGTAACACCGCGCGCCCATGAAATAAGCGTTGGCGTAAAATACACAATCTTTTTTATCGGCAGGAGATGGACATGCAGGATCTGATTATCAAGAACGCGATGCTATACGACGGCACGGGTGCGGCGCCGAGACTTGAGCAAGTGGCAATCAAGGATGGCCGGATCGCCGCGCTGGGCGCCGATTGTGGCGCGGCGCGCGAGGTGATCGATGCGAATGGCTTGGCGCTGATGCCAGGCATTATCGACAGCCATACGCATTACGACGCGCAAATTACCTGGGATCCGCTCGCCTCGCCGTCGCCCGCCATGGGCGTGACCACGGTGGTGATCGGCAACTGCGGCTTCACCATCGCGCCCTGCCGCCCGCAAGATCGTGATATTAATTTGCGCAACCTCACCCACGTCGAAGGCATGTCGCTCGATGCACTGCGCGCCGGGGTCGAGTGGAGCTTCGAGACGTTTCCCGAATTCCTCAAGCAGTTGGAACAAAAAGGTGTCGGACCAAACGTCGCGGCCTTCATCGGGCATTCATCGGTTCGCACCTGGGTGTTAGGCGCGGATGCCTCCAAGCGTGCCGCGACGGCGGCGGAAGTCGAGGAGATGCGCTGCATCGTGCTAGATGGTTTGCACGCGGGCGCGGTCGGATTTTCCACGACGACGTCCTATCAGCACAACGGCGAGAACGGCATTCCGATGCCGTCGCGCCTGGCTGATCAACACGAAATGGAAACCCTGGTCGGCACGCTAAACGAAGCCAAGCGCGGCGTGTTCATGCTGACCAAAGCATCCGACACGGAAATGTCGTTCTTGGAATCCTTGGGCCAAGCGGCTAAGCGCCCTATGCTGGTCGCGGCGATTTTGCACAATCCGCTGGTGCCGGAAGAGGTGTTCGATGACATGAAAGGCATTGCCGCCGCGCGAACGCGTGGCAGCGATATGTACGGCGCCGTGTCGTGTTGCCCGCTGCGGTTTGAATTCACCATGCACGAGCCCTACATATTCGAAGCGTTGCCTTCCTGGGCACCGGCGATGAAGGTTCACGGCGAAAGCGCCAAGGCGTTATTTGCCAGCATGGAGTTTCGTCAAGGTGTGAAGAATGAGTTGGCAAAGGTCGCGCGCCGCATGTTCACCGGCGATTGGGGCAAGGTTCACGTTGCCATGGTTGCCGACGAAAAGAACAAAGCGCTCGAGGGTAAGTCCGTCGAAGAACTCGCGGCTGCCGACAAAAAACATCCGCTCGATTGGATGCTCGATTTTGCATTGTCGGAAAATCTCGATACGGTTTTTACCGCCGTGTTACTCAACTGGGATGAAACCGAAGTCGCGCGCTTGCTCACGGATCCAAATTCCTTGGTGTCGCTATCCGATGCCGGCGCCCACCTGACCTTCCTGTGCGATGCCGCATTCGGCTTGCATTTCATGGGCCATTGGTCCCGCGACAAGGGCTTGATGCCGCTCGAACAAGCGGTGAAAAAACTGACCAGCGATCAAGCGAAATTTTTCGGCATCAAGAATCGCGGCGTGCTCAAGGTCGGCGCCCACGCCGATATGTTGTTGTTCGACCCAGCCTCGATTGGTCGCGGCGAAGGCAAGCGTTTATTCGATTTGCCCGCTGGCGGATCGCGCCTGTCCACGTCGTCAAAGGGTTTGCATGGCGTTTGGGTGAATGGCACGCAGATTGCCGATGGTCAAGGGTTGCGCGACAGCGGCAATCGGCCCGGCAAGGTGTTGCGCGAGTTTCACCACTGATTCTTTCGTCCGTCGTCCCCGCCTTCGCGGGGACGACGACCTTATTTGAGCCGATCCTTGATTTTCGCCAAGCCCGCCTTGGCACAAATCTCATCCAGATTCCCGCCCGGCGCGCCGCCCACGCCGATGGCGGCAATAATCTCGTCGCCGGACTTGACGGCGACGGCGCCGGTTAAAAATACCAAGCCCGGAATGGCACTCAAGCCAGCGGCGGCAGGGTTTTCACGGATCCGCGTAGCGATCTCGCCGCTGGTGTCCAGCTTGACGATCGGGCCCAACGTAACCACGGTGTAGGCCTTGCCGCGACTGCTGTCGAGGGTGTGAATGGTCGCGCGGTCGCCCTTGAGGATCACGCGGGTTTGACCGGCGCGATCCAACACGGTGACGGTGACGCGATAGTTGCTCTTCTCGCAGACGGCGACCGCTTCCGCCGCCGCTTCCATCGCCAGCGCCATGGGCAAATCTTGGCTGGTCAATAATTCCGCTTGGGCGGCGAAACTGACGACGCTTAGACTCGTTACGAACAATAGTTTGGTTCTCATGGCAACGCCCTTGAATGTGATGACTTGGTAAGCTTGCCCGAGAACGTTATGATTCGCAATCTTCACCGAAAATGATTCCCATGGACCTACGCAGCGTGATTGATTTGGTTTGGGACAACGCCCAACGCGGTATTTATTATCCCGAGTCGCTGAACGGCAAATTAACTTTGGACGATTCCTATCGGGTGAATCTCGCGATCACCCAGCGCCGCGTGGCGCAGGGGGAAAAACAAGCGGGTTGGAAAGTGGGCGTGACGGCAAAAGCAATGCAGCAACAAATGGGCGTGCATCAGCCGGTGTTCGGCGTGTTATTCGAGAGCGGCCATCGCGACAGCGGTGTGAAGTTAAATTTCGCTGCCTTGATTGAGCCATCGGTCGAAAATGAACTGTGCATCACCATGGGTAAAACTTTGCGCGGTCCGGGCATCACAGTTGAACAAACGCGGGCGGTCATTGCCAGCGTTGCGCCGGCGTTGGAAATTGTCGAGCGCCGCGGCGTGTTCAGCGATTTGCCGTTGGCGATGGCCGACAATGCACAGCAAAAGCATTTCGTCACCGCACAAGAGATGGCCTACGAACAAGCAACCATGCGCCTCTCCGAGGCATCAGTAGAAGTATTTTTGAATGGTTTGACGCAAGAAATGGCCAGCGGCGCAGAAGTGATGGGCGACCCGGTCGCTTCAGTGACGTGGTTAGCGAACAAACTCGCGGAGTTTGATCTAGCGCTGGAAGCCGGCATGCGCGTCATGTCCGGTTCCTTCACCAAACAGTATCGAATCAAGCACGGTGATCGAATCGAGTCGCGCTTTATCCCCTTCGGGACTGTCTCGGTTGACTTTATCTGATTGAACTATGCCGCTGCGCGAACCCGTAACGACTCACCAGCGCCATAACGATTCCGAGGCTTAACCCCTGTTCGATTCCCCAAAGTAGTACGCTCAAAAAGGTCACGAGAAACACCACGGCATTGGCGCGCCCAGTGCGCCACCAGTGCGCCAGCCCGCTGAAATCTACTAGCGGCAAAATCGCCACGGTGATGATGGCGGCGAGTGCGGCTTTTGGAATCGGCTCAAACCACTGCGCAAAATACATCACGGCAAGTGCGATCACTAAGGCGGTTACCAGCGCGGCGATCTGGCTTTTTGCGCCGGCGGCAAAATTCACCATGGTGCGGCTGAAGCCGCCGGCTACGGGCATCGTGCCGGAAAACGCCGCCGCGATATTCGCCGCACCCAGCGCGACCAATTCTTGGTTGGCGTTCACCTGCTGGCCGTATTTTTCCGCCAAGGCTTTGGCGATGGCGATGCTTTCGACGTAGCCGATTAACGCGATGAAAAGCGCCGATGGTGCGAGGTGGAGCCACGCCGCGCTATGCAAAAAAGTCGTCGACAGCGAGGGTAAACCGGACGGCACCGGCCCGACAATGCTCACCTGTGTCGAATGCGTTGTCGCCACCAGAATAGTCGTGACCAGGACAACAAATAGCGGCCCCAGCTTGCTGATGGCGGCGCTCGCCGCAGTGCTCGCGCCCATTGAGCGCAACCACTTTTCAAACGGCTGATTGAGCAGAATTAACGCCAGCACGCTGCCGCTGCCGATACCGAGCGTGACAAATTTCAACTCGGCAAAATAGTGCGGCACTGCCAGCAACGCACTCATTCCCGTGTGTTGCAGCGCTGGCGGTGCGCCGAGTAGATGGGGCAACTGGCTCAGGATGATGAGAATCGCGGCGCCGCTGGTGAAGCCGGATAGCACCGGCTGGCTGATTAAATTGACTAACGAACCAACACGAATCGCGCTCAGAACCAGCAAGAAAGCGCCGCCTTCCAGCGCCAGTACCGTGGCATTGGCGATATCGTTGCCGTCGGCGCCGTGCAATGCACTCGCCACCATGATCGCCGCCACCGACACAGGGCCGACCGATAGCGTTCTGCTGCTACCGAGCAGCGCGTAGACCATCATCGGCAGCATGCTGGCGTACAGCCCGGTTTCCGGCGGCAGGCCGGCCAGCATGGCGAACGCAATGCCTTGTGGAACGAGCAGTATCGCGGTGATCAATCCGGCAGCCGTGTCGCTCCAAAGATCGCGACGCGAGTAGCCTTTTAACGAGGTGGCGAGACCAAAGAAGCGTTCCAGGCCCAAGCGCTAAACCTTTCCGCAGGCGAGGTTAGCCGGCACGGCGATGTCCATCATTTTCGGGTCGGGCAAATGCAGATTATCCATAATGTTGGCATATTCCGCCGCCGAGGCGATCTGCAAGCGCGGATTGAAACGCCGTTCCTCGCCGATCGTCGAGCGAGTCCAGCCTTTGTAATCATGGGCCGGGTAGACGAATGTCTCGTCCGGCAATTTGAGCAGCTTATTGAACAGACTATCGTAGGCCGCGTGCGGATCGCCATTCTGAAAATCGGTGCGGCCCGTGCCGCGAATCAGCAAGGCATCGCCGCTAAAGACGCGATCGGTCATCACAAAACTGAACGAATCATCGGTGTGCCCGGGGGTATACATGCCGCGCAACTCGATTCCATCAAGGGAAATTTTCTCGCCGTCTTTCAAACGCAGCGAAACACAGTTGGCTTTGGAAAACTCACCCATCAGCGTTGGGCAGCCAAGGTGATCGCGCAACCGGCCAAGCGCCGTGATGTGGTCGGCATGAACATGGGTATCGGCTGCGAGCACCAGCTTGACATCCAGCTCACACAAAAGCTGTAAGTACTGGTCGAGATTATCCAGCACCGGATCAATCAACAGCGCCTCGCCGCCCGCACGGCTGGCGAGGAGATAGGTGTAGGTGCTCGATGCGTGGTCGAATAATTGGCGAAAGATCATGATTTATCTCTAGGCGAACTTCGAGAGAAGATCGGTCATATGCTGCAATCGTCCCTGTGCGGCCGGATCGAATCCCTTGGCGCCCGCTAATTGCTGTTGAATCATGCAGGCGATCATGCGATGAAAGGCGCGATCCAGCGCTTTGCGACAGGCGGACATTTGCTGCGCGATCTTCTCGCACTCGACATCGGTTTCGATCATGTTCTGAATGCCGCGAAGCTGGCCTTCGGCGCGCTTCAGACGCAGGATCAAATCGGCCTTATCTTTTACGGATTGCTCACTGCTCATGATCTACCTCGCTCGACTTGTTAGTATACTAGGTATAGTATATACTGCAATTACTTTCAAAGAAAGAACTGTAAACCCCTATCCCATACATGTAGAGAGAACGATGAATAATTTTACGCCCTGGGCGGCGCTGATGGGTGGTTTGTTTATTGGCGTCAGTGCCAGCCTTTTGTTGTGGTTGAACGGAAAAATCGCCGGCATTAGCGGTATCGCCAATGGCGCAATTTGGGCCAAGACATCTGACGATCGCACGTGGCGAGTTTTATTTGTAGTCGGATTGGTCGTCGGCGGCTTTATGTATGTGGCTATGTTTCCCGGCGCCATCCAAGCGCGTTCCGGTTATCCGCTTGGGCTGGTGGGTACAGCGGGATTGCTAGTCGGTTTCGGTACCGCCCTGGGCAGCGGCTGTACCAGCGGCCACGGTGTCTGCGGTCTGGCGCGGTTGTCGTTTCGATCGCTCGCCGCAACCTTGATATTCTTAAGCGCGGGAATCGTTACGGTATTCGTGTTGCGTCACATATTCGGGGTGGGTGTATGAAAGTAAAGCTAAACATTGCGGCGCTCACAACCGGCATTTTGTTTGGGTTCGGTCTTGGCGTCGCGCAAATGATTGATCCGAACAAAATACAAAATTTTCTCGATATTGCCGGCACCTGGGACGCCAGCCTGATGTTGGTATTGGGCTCGGCCCTGGGCGTCAGTTTTTTCGCGGTTCGCACCATTCTGAAGCAACAATCACCGCGCTTTGCGGCGAGCTTTTCTCTGCCCAGCAAACCCAATGTCGATCGCTCGTTGCTGATCGGCGCGACGCTATTCGGGGTCGGTTGGGGGTTGGCGGGTTATTGTCCCGGCCCGGGATTTGCGGCATTGGCCCTGAGTTCCTGGGAGCCGGTCGTTTTCTTGCTGACGATGACAGCGGGATTTATTCTGCATCGTTTTATCGTTCGCCCTTGACGTTTAGCGCGTCGGTGGTAAGCGCTTTTCCAGCCAATCGACAATGCTTTGATACACTGGCGCGGAATCGATTTCGTTCAGCGTTTCGTGATACATACCCGGCCAGGGCGTGAACGTTTTATCTGCGCTACCAGCAGCCGCAAAGTACGTCTCGCTGGCGCGATAGTCCGTCACCGCATCATCGGTTCCATGCATCAATAGCAGCGGCGTTTTTAGCGTCGCTGCGTGGGCTAAAGCGTACTCACCGGCTGCAACAATTGCGACAAACGCTGCTGCCGAAATCACGAAATTGTTCAAGCGGTCGGCTTCTACGGACTTCGCAACTTCCGGATCGTGGGAGAGTTTGTTGATGTCCAAATTGGTCGGCATGCTCAAGGACGGCAACAGGCGTGCCATCTTGTGTGCCAGCCAAACTTTCCACGACGGCGGCGTAAACGCTAAACGCAGCCATGGGCCGCTAGAAATGACCCCGCTGAGCCCATTGCCGCGCCGCATCGCATAGTTCAACACCACGCCGCCGCCCATGCTGTGGCCAAAAATAAACGTCGGCAGGGTAGGGTGATGCTCCCGTGCCAACTCAATCGCATTGCCCAGATCGTTCAAATACAATTCGTAGCTCGACGCATGGCCGCGTTGACCGCGCGAGCGACCGTGTCCGCGCATATCGTAGCGCACCACGGTCAGATTCATATCCACGAATCGTTGCGCGAGTTTCTCGTACCGCCCGCTGTGCTCACCAAACCCATGGGCGATGACAATGCAACCGCGCGGTTGCCGCGGCGATTCGATGCGAGCGAACAAGCTCACGTTCTGATTGGACTCGATCGCCGTAGTTCGCGATTCCGGTTTAAACATAGGCTAACGGCTCGTTTCGTGTTCGTAGTCAGCGCTAATTGTACTTGGGAAGCAAAACATTAAGGAATATGATTGGGCTTATTCTGATCGGGTAGTGGGGGGCAAACGATGGCAAAGTGGCTTGTTACTATCGGTATTTTCTGTGTTGTGATGGGCGTTGCTTTGCCGCTGTTAACTCGATTTGGTTTCGGCCGCTTGCCCGGCGATATCCGTATCGATAAGCACGGATCGCGATTTTATTTCCCGATCACCAGCAGCATCATTATTTCCATCGTGTTAAGTGTGCTGTTCGCTATTTTTCGGCGCTAACTTTATTGCAATCGTAATTGCCTGGAAAGCCGCATGGATAACGGCTCTTAGGCACATCGCCGAAACAATGAGGCGCGCGCGTCAGGCTAGGTCGGCAAAATAATGCGCGAATCGGCGCCCGCCATATCGAGCATCAACGCGTTCAACCGCTTCACGAATCCGGCCGGGTCGTCGATCTGCCCGCCCTCGGCGAGTAAGGATTGATCGAACAGAATATGACACCAGTCAGCGAAGCGCCCCTTACCTTGTTCCACCTTAAGTTTCGCTATCAACGGATGGCCCGGATTGATTTCCAGGATCGGTTTGCTATTCGGCACTTTTTGGCCCGCGGCTTTTAGCATACGTTCTAAGTTGCCCGACAAATCGTTCGCGTCGGCAACCAGGCAAGCGGGCGAATCGGTCAAGCGATGAGTTACGCGCACCTCTTTGACTTTGTTGCCCAACGTCGTCTTGATGTCGGCAAGTAAATCTTTGAAATCCTCGTTGGTTTTTTCTTGCGCCTGCTTTTCCGTTTCATTGGCGAGCGCGCCCAAATCCAAATCGCCCTTAGCGACGGACTGAAGCGTTTTGCCTTCAAATTCTGTGACGTGTCCCACCAGCCATTCGTCAACGCGATCCGCTAGCAGCAATACTTCGATACCTTTTTTACGGAAAATTTCTAAGTGCGGGCTGTTTTTCGCTGCCGCGAACGTGTCGGCGGTGACGTAATAAATTTTCTCTTGCCCTTCCTTCATGCGCGTGACGTAATCGGCGAGGGAGACGGTTTGATTTTCGCTATCGTCCAGCGTCGTGGCAAAACGAATCAGCTTGGCGATGCGCTCTTTATTCGCGTGGTCTTCGCCCGTGCCTTCCTTGAACACGCGGCCGAATTCTTGCCAGAATTTCGAGTATTTCTCTTTATCGTTTTCCGCCAAATCTTCCAGCAAGCCCAAGACTTTTTTCACGCAACCGGCACGAATCGCCTCGACATCCTTGCTCTCCTGCAGAATCTCGCGCGACACATTCAGCGGCAAATCATTGGAATCAATCACGCCGCGCACGAAGCGCAAATAATGCGGTAGCAAATCGCCTTTGTCTTCCATGATGAACACCCGCCGAACGTAGAGCTTGATACCGTGGCGCTGCTCGCGATCCCACAAATCAAACGGTGCTTTGCCTGGGATGTAAAGTAACTCGGTATATTCCTGTTTGCCCTCAACGCGGGCGTGGGTATAGGCCAACGGCGCTTCGAAATCGTGGCTGACATGTTTGTAAAACTCGTCGTACTGTTCTTTCGTGATGTCGTTTTTCGAGCGCGACCACAACGCCGAGGCTTGATTGATCGCCTCGTCGTCGTCGGTGACTTTTTGCTCTTTTTTCTCTTCGTCCCATTCTTCTTTCTTCATCACAATAGGTAAGGTGATGTGGTCAGAATATTTTCGGATGATGGATTTCAGTTGCCAGGAATTCAAAAATTCGTCTTCGCCGGCACGTAGATGCAACACCACATCCGTGCCACGAGCCGCTCTGGACGCGGCTTCCAGCGTATAGTCGCCTTCCCCGGCGGATTCCCAACGCACTGCCTGATCGGCTTCCACACCGGCGCGGCGTGTAGTCAAAGTCACCTTGTCGGCGATGATGAACGAGGAATAAAAGCCAACGCCGAATTGCCCGATCAGATTCGCGTCCTTGGCCTGATCGCCGCTCAATTGCTGGAAAAATTCGCGCGTGCCGGATTTAGCAATCGTACCGATGTTTTGCACAACTTCATCACGCGACATGCCGATGCCGTTGTCGGAAATGGTGATCGTGCGCGCGGCTTTATCGAAGGCGATGCGGATTTTGAGATCGGAATCGTCGCCGAATAATGTCGGTTCTTTAATCGCTTCGAAGCGCAGCTTGTCGCAGGCGTCCGAGGCATTGGAAATCAATTCCCGCAGGAAAATCTCCTTGTTGCTGTACAAGGAGTGAATCATCAATTTTAAGAGTTGCTTAACCTCAGCCTGAAAGCCCAGGGTTTCTTTAGTGGTTTCGGTTTGCATGGTTTCTCGTAGGGAATTAGATTTTGCCAATAGATTGGGACTAAGCAGAATTTTTCAATAGGTTGATTGCCCGAGCTTGCCACCCGCCATTTTAATTGTCATTCCCGCGAAGGCGGGATCCATTTGGCCTTTGTACGTCAACATGGATTCCTGCTTTCGCGAGAATGAAGCAACTGGGTTTTATGGAGCATCGCCAGATGGCGCATGGATACTTGAGCTACAGGCATGCAATGCCACGAGCAAGGTTGGATATGCCGACTGGCTTACCCAATACAAAATGTCATCGCGAGCGAAGCGCGGCGATCTCGCTTTTCAATCAGCGTTAAACGGCGAGATTGCTTCGTCGCGTTCGCTTCGCACAATGACAATTAAATTTCGTTGCCGCGAATTTAGGAAAAGTAGGGCGTAATGGTATTGCTTGGAATGGTGGGATAATTCATGTTACATACGGCGGAATGGCCCGAGGCCACCCAGGGCGCTTGCGCTTTTCCGCGCTACCGCGCTTCAAGTCCACCGGGGAAGATTGGCAGGCGCGCATGGATAACTTGCGGCGTGCTTACGTCACGCGTCATTCGCGTCGGGCGTGGTCATTGAATGAAGGGCGAACTAGAGATGTTTTATTCGCAAGAATTTATTCGACTTCAACAAAGCTTCAAATTCCGATTTGTCATTCCCGCGAAAGCGGGAATCCAAGTTGACGTTCAAAGGCCAAATCGACTCCCGCTTTCGCGCATAAGCGCTAACATAATAATTGATGATTTTCATGATTTGTCCGATACCAAGCGCTGACCTATTGAGGGAGCGATGCGATGGGCGATTGGGGCGCGGAGGCAGAAGCGGACGATCGACTGCGGGAAGACTGGGCGTTGGTACAAGGCTTGTTGCCTGTGGGCTGGCAGGGCAAAGCGCGCGAGCTTGGGGCGCTGCGGCGCGCGCGTGGCGTGGCCGATGCGGCGATACTGCTGCGCGTCTTGCTCATTCATTTGGCGCAAGGCTGCGGGCTGCGCACGACAGCAGCACTGGCGCGCGAGGGTGGCTTGGCAGACCTGAGCGACGAGGCCATCCTCAAGCGCCTCAAGGGCTGCGCGGGTTGGTTTGAGTGGATGGCGCAGAGCTTGCGTACGAAGTGGCTGGCCGAGTTTCCCGACTTGAGCCAGGCTTGGGCGGGGCGACGCATCCGCCGGGTGGACGGCGCCATGGTCAGCGAGCCCGGCGAGACAGGCTCGAAGTGGCGCCTGCACTATAGCGTTGGCCTGCCCGCATTGAACTGCGATGAGGTGATCGTCAGCACACAAAAGGAGGGCGAGACGCTCAAGCGCTTTGCGGTGTGCCCTGGTGATGTGCTCATTGCGGATCGCGGCTACGCATAGGCGGGCGGGATCGCGCACGTGCGCGCGCACCAGGGCGACGTGATCATCCGCACCAACTTGGTGACGCTGCCGCTGCATGACAGACAAGGCGTGCGGCTGGATGCGCTGGCCCACTTGCGCACGCTGCAAGTGGGCCAGTGCGGGCATTGGCCCGTTTGGGTCAAGGCCGATGGCCCTGGCCCTAGGCCACCCGGTAGGCCAGCCCCCAAGCGCTTGATCCCGGGGCGACTGTGTGCGATCAAGAAAAGCGTTGCGGCGGCGCACAAGGCGCGCCAGCGTGCGCAGCGTGAGGCTCAGCGAGATGGCGCCCAAGCGCGCCCCGAAACCCTGGAGGTAGCCGACTACGTTTTCGTCTTCACCACCTTGCCCCAAGCGCTCAGTGCCGACACCGTGATGGAGTTGTATCGCGGCCGCTGGCAGATCGAGTTGGCCTTCAAGCGGCTCAAATCGCTGGTGCAATTGGGGCATCTGAAAAAGCACGACAGCCAAGCCAGCCGAGCGTGGTTGCAGGGCAAGCTCTTGGTGGCCCTGTTGATCGATGCCTTGCTCCAAACAGCGGAGCGAATTTCCCCCTGGGGGTACCACGCTTGTGACATCCAAACGAACGCGCTGCCTCTGGCGCGACACCCAATTCATGCTTGAACTGCTCAAACGCGCTGTATTGCCAAAGCGATCACTGCGCGACGCAATCGAGCACTGGCACATCATCGCGCACCAACTGGCCGAACCGCCCCGCAAGAGAACTCGACAGACTGAGCGTCTTAAATGCATTTTATGATAGCGCTTATGCGCCTGCGCGGGAATGACAAGTGGAAAAGGTGTTCGGACTTTAAGTAATGATTGTTTGAGCTTGGCCTGTTGCTTGTTTTTCAATCGAGCCAATCGCCCAAACCGTCTCGCCTTGTTTGCGTAACAGTTCCATTGCGATGGTCGCGTCATTTTTTCCAACCACCACCACCATCCCCACGCCACAATTAAACACGCGATGCATTTCGCTTTCCGCGACGTTACCGTGTTCTTGCAGCCAGGAAAATAACGGCGGGCGCGGCCACGAATTTTTTTGCACAATCGCGCTCAGTCCGTCTTGCAAAATGCGCGGAATATTATCCGTTAAGCCACCGCCGGTGATGTGGGCAATGCCTTTTACCTTCAGTTGTTTCATCAGTTCTAGCATTGGTTTCACATAGAGGTGGGTCGGCGCCAGTATTGCCTCGCGCAAGGTTTTGCCGTGAAAGTCCGCGTCTAGATTGGGTTTAGCTCGTTCAATAATTTTCCGGATTAGCGAGTAGCCGTTGGAGTGGGCGCCGCTCGAAGCCAGACCGAGAACGACATCGCCGACGGCGATGGACTTGCCGTCGATGATATTTTCTTTCTCCACCACGCCGACCGCGAATCCCGCAAGGTCATATTCGCCGGGCGGATACATGCCCGGCATTTCCGCCGTTTCACCGCCGATCAGCGCGCAGCCCGATTGTTCGCATCCAGCTGCGATGCCTTTGATGACTTCGGTCGCGGTCGGTACATCGAGTTTGCCGCAGGCAAAATAGTCAAGAAAAAATAATGGTTCGGCGCCTTGCACTAGAATATCGTTCACGCTCATGGCGACCAGATCGATGCCGATGGTGTCGTGCTTATTCCATTCGAATGCGAGTTTTAGTTTGGTGCCGACGCCGTCAGTGCCGGAAACGAGCACCGGGTTTTTATATTTTTTCGAGATTTCCACCAGCGCGCCAAAGCCGCCGATGCCCGTCAATACTTCGGGACGCAGCGTGCGTTTGGCATAGGGTTTGATCGCTTCCACCAGCGCATCACCGGCGTCGATATCGACGCCGGCAGCGCGGTAGGATAGGGATGCGCTCGGGGTTTCCGGCTTGCTCAAGTTGAGTTCTCGCTTTCTTCAGGATAGAGTGCGGCAGTCAAGGCCAAATTTTACCCGAAATGATTTTCCCCGGTTCCGATAACTCGCGATTGTATTTTCTCGTTGGCGCAGCGCTGGTGGTTGCGCTGTTGTTTTATGTGCTGGGGCCGATCCTCGCGCCATTCATGTTCGCCGCGATTTTGGCTTATATTTGCGATCCGCTGGTCGATCGTCTGCAGCGACGGCGGTTGCCTCGCACCCTTGCAACGGTAATCGTATTGCTGTTGTTAATCGGCCTATTTGTATTGCTGATGCTGATCATGGTGCCGCTGTTTCAGAAAGAAGCCGCGTTGCTCACGGCGCGCTTGCCAGGCTACATCACCGCGCTGAACGAGAAGTTAATTCCTTGGCTCAACGCCAAGCTGGGACTCGAGCTAGCTCTGGATTTTCAGGGATTCAAGCAGAACATCACGGAATACGTGCAGGGCGCCGACGGCCTCGCCAGCAAAATATTTTCGTCACTGAAAATAGGCGGCATGGCGTTGCTCGGATTCTTAGTGAATACGATTCTGGTGCCGGTGGTGTTGTTTTATCTGCTGCGCGATTGGGACCAACTGGTCGAAAAAATCGATCATCTCATTCCACGCCGCTGGCATGATCGCGTCACCACCATCGCGCGCGAAATCGACGCTGTGTTGTCGGAATTTTTGCGTGGACAGATTTCCGTCATGTTGCTGATGAGCGTGTTTTACGTGCTGGGCTTATGGCTCGCCGGCCTTGAATTCGCGCTGCCGATTGGCATCATCACCGGCATGTTGGTATTCGTTCCCTACGTCGGCATGATCACCGGTTTGCTACTAGCAAGCCTGGCCGCGCTGATGCAATTTCAAAGCCTGCCTGGCATGGTATGGGTGTGGGGGGTGTTCGTCGTCGGCCAGTTGCTCGAAGGCATGGTCGTCACGCCGTGGCTGGTCGGTGATCGCATCGGCCTGCATCCCGTCGCGGTGATTTTCGCCTTACTCGCGTTCGGACAAATCTTTGGATTTTTCGGCGTTCTGCTGGCGTTACCGGTGAGCGCGGCGTTGTTGGTCGCACTGCGGCATTTGCGCCAGAACTATCTCGATAGCCGAATTTACAACGAGTAATTCAATTTTTTTAAGATGCATGGCCACGAGGCGCGCCCTGCTTGCTTCGCAGCGATGGCATGCCTGTATGCCAATGGCCTTAGGCCACCCCGTCAGGGAGCGGCTTCTGGCGCGATAAAATTTGAGCGACGCCACTGTGCTTTTTAGCTCGCGAACTGGGTTCTTGGGGTCAATTAAAAAATCCTCCGTAACGCATATTAATAATAATATTCATTGAGTTATGGTATTTAAATTACAGGAAAGCATCACGTAGACAAACTAAAAACAGCGACTACAACAGGAATACGCGGCCTCCATTCCAAGTAAAACAAGCTGGCCGGAAACCACAAGAAAGGAATACAAAAATGAAAACTTTTTCATACCAATCGGAAGCCATGCAACGCAAACTAGAAGAAGCTAAAGCCTATTTGCGCGCGCGCGGCAAATACGTTCTCGACCAGGGTAATACCTGGCATTTTTCCAACACGGTGCAATGGGACGAATACAAAAAGCTGGCGCAGAGCGCACCGCGTCAAGTCGCTTAAACCCACCTATTCCATCTCATAGTCGGCGCTGTTGAAGCGCCGCGTGAGTTGGCGGAATTTCCAGGTGTAGCCGGGCCAGATGGTGGTGTTGCGGCCGTTGTGATCCAGGTACCAACTGCGGCAGCCGCTGCCCCATACCGCTTTGCGCAGTGAAGCTTGAATGCCATCATTAAACGTGCGCAGCACATCGGCGCGAACATTCAAGCTCTTCACGCCGCTGCGCCGTAGCTCTTGAATGGCGCTCAAAATGTAATTTGCTTGCGCTTCGATCATAAAAATAATCGAGTTATGGCCCAAGCCTGAATTGGGGCCGACCAACAGAAATAAATTCGGGAAGCCCGTTGTCGTGACACCGAAATACGCCTCGGCCTTATCGCGCCACGCGTCGCTCAGTTCGACGCCGTCTTTACCGCGAATCGAATAACTTAAAAAATTGTCGGTGACGTGAAATCCCGTCGCGAAAATCAGCACGTCGATATCGCGCTCGACGCCATTTTCAGTCACGACCCCGGTGGGCGTGATCGCGCGAATGGGATCCGTCACCAAACCCACATTCGGCCGCGTTAGCGCCGGATAGTAGTCGTCGGAGAGCAGCACGCGTTTGCAGCCGAGTCGATAGTCTGGCGTCACCCGTTTTCGCAACGCTTTGTCGGCGATCTGGCGCGCTAGATGACGCTGCGCCAGTTTTTCACTTGCCAATAACAGCGCCGGTTTAAACGTAAATCCGAGTACGCGAATTTCCAGTTTCCAATAAATCCACCAGCGGTTTAGTCGTTGGGTGAAAGGCAACCAACGGAATAGATGCTGCTCAACTTTAGAAATTGCGCGATCAAGCCTTGGAATAATCCAAGGGGGCGTGCGCTGAAATAGTTGCAGACTTTTTACTTTCTGGGCAATCTTTGGAACGATCTGGATCGCGCTGGCGCCGGTGCCGATGACCGCCACATTTTTTCCGGCGAGATCAACATGATGATTCCATTGCTGCGAATGAAACGATGGACCTTTGAACGTTTCGATGCCAGGAATAGTCGGCAGCGACGGACGGCTTAGCGCGCCCATCCCGCAGATGAGCACGCGGGATCGGATCGTTGCGCCATCGCTGGTTTCGATCAGCCACGTGCCGGACGATTCCTCAAAGCGCGCAGCGACCATCGCCGTGTTAAAGCGAATATGCTTGCGCAGGTGGAATTGTTCGGTCACGCGCCTGACATAGTCCCAAATTTCCGGCTGCGGCGAATACATTCGGCTCCAATTCGGATTCGGCGCAAAGGAAAACGAATATAAATGCGATGGCACATCGCAGGCGCAGCCGGGATATTGATTCTTGTGCCAGGTGCCGCCGACGTCGTCGCCTTTCTCGAGCAACACAAAAGAACGGATCTCCGCTTGTTTCAACGCGATGGCCATGGCGATGCCGGAAAATCCAGCACCTACTAGCGTGACTTCGAAGTCCATTTTTTCTCCAGAAACAGGTGCGTTGCGAGTGTGCTCGTCCTACTACTTTTGGCTGAGGCCATTTGGCCTATTGTGGCGCGTTAGAAATACGAGCACATTCGCTATTCATTGGACGAAAGGGTTCCCGGTGGGGCGCTTTAGGATCATAGGCTGGGATAAGCGATGTGCGTCCCAACGATTAAACGTTGTTGGGGTTCTCTTCATTCAGCCAAACCTACCGCGCCGCACCCATGTCCTTCGGGCGACGCTTGCCGTGAAATAAAATATAGCGTTCAACCAAATTGTAGATATTGCTCTTCCGTGTGGATGGCATAATGCTTAATGCGCAAATTATTGCGGACTTGATCAAGCAATGTGTACGGCGGAGCGCTTGGGGAATTTTCCAAGCTATATGGGGTGTTATAAATAAATTAATATCAATAAAAGCAATGAAATAC